>NZ_JBUPWE010000026.1:0-78759 GCF_055502615.1 Pseudoduganella sp. jia 9
TCGGCCCAGACTGTGTAAAAACTCAGAAATGGATAGATGTGATCAGTCTGCACCCGGCCGCTGCATTTCTGCGGTTTGAAGGGGCGCTACATGAGCTATTCCCACCTTTCGAGCTCGGCGACTGAACCAGTAGGGTAACCGCTGCAAACGCACGTTGTAACGCCCGTAAAAGGGCATATGCCCTGACTGCTTCGATCATGCCATCGACACCAAGTAACGTCATCAAGCGCTTCAGGTTATAGGCGAGCACGTGCAGGCTCATCTCGGCCTTCACACGCTCGAGTCCTTTTGTCAGGAAATGCGTGGCGCCCATCCATGACTTGATCGTCCCGAAGGGATGCTCGACCGAGCAACGCCGGATTCGCATGGCGTTCGGATTTTGTTCAAGACGCTCCTGCATGTCGTCAAGCACGTCCTGGTGTTCCCAGCGCGTCACCCGGCGCTCCTGGCTCGACGTGCACTTATCCTTGAGCGGGCAACCCTTACAGTTCGAGCTCCAGTAGCGATGAAGCGTCATGCCCTTTTCAACGCCGGAAAATCGCCAGATCAGGGATTGACCAGCTGGGCAGCGGTACTCGTTCTTCTCCCGATCGTAGACGAAATCGGCTTTGTCGAATCGCCCGTCGGCCTTGGCATTGGACGTCTTTGTCGCTGGCACTACTGCAGTGATGCCGGCTTGGCTGCATGCCGGGACTTCCTCGCCTTTGAAGTAGCCGCGATCAGCGATCGCAGTTAGCGTGGTGGTCCCGATTGCAGTGCGGGCCTTCTTAGCCATCCTTGACAGTTGATCGCGGTCGCTGCCGATATTGGTTACCTCGTGCTCGACGATCAGGTGGTGCTTGGCGTCGACCGCGGTCTGGACGTTGTACCCGACGATGCCCGAGCCTCGCGTCATCATTGAACGGGCATCCGGATCGGTCAGCGAGATCTGCGTTTCGCCAGTCGCTTCCAGCTTCGCTTCGATTTCCTTAAGGACAGCCATCTGCGACTTCATCGCCGCGATCCTGTCGTTCAGCCGGGTGCTGCGCGCTTGTTTCGTCGCCGGTTCTTGCCTGTCAGCCGTGTCCAGGTCTGCCAAGTAACGACCGATGTTGGCCTCGATCTCTTCCATCCTGCGCTTGAGCTTGGCCTGCGTGAAATTGCGATCACTGCTGTTGACTGCCTTGAACTTGCTGCCGTCAATTGCGACCATTGCATCGGCGAACAGGTCCAGTTGTTGACACAGTACGATGAACTGCCGGCAGACATTGCGAATCGCCTTGCCGTTGTCCTTTCGGAAGTTGGCAATCGTTTTGAAGTCCGGCGTCAGCCGCCCCGTCAGCCACATCAGTTCCACATTACGTTGCGCTTCACGCTCAAGCCGCCGGCTCGACTGAATGCGGTTGAGGTAGCCATAGATGTAGAGCTTGAGCAGTACTGCTGGATGGTAGGACGGTCGTCCCGTCCTGGCCGGCTGCACACGCCCGAAGCCGAGTTTTCCCAAGTCGAGTTCTTCTACAAATACATCGACCACGCGAACCGGATTGTTCTCGGCCACGTAGTCGTCCAGCAGCTCAGGCAGCAACGTCCCCTGTCCTCGGTCTTCACCTTCAATGAAGCGCTTCATCTTGCACCCCGGTTGATGAGATACTCACCCAACGTTTACCGAACTGGTTTCGTTTACACGGCCGGCGTTTTTACACAGCTTGGGCCAGAAGCGGACGTCGCTGCCGATCACCTAAACTTGTTTCCCTACGTACGAATGACAGTTGAGCAAACTTCGGTTTTAGATATCGCATACATTGACCGGGAAACCGACAAGGTTCGTCTTGTGGTCGCGGACCATCTTCCGTGGGACGGCGAGCACCTGATCCTGCTCCAGGAGAAAATCAACCGCTATCTGGCATTTATTGAGAGCGGCGAGATTTTCGATACGTTTCCTGAATTCAGAGGCAAGAGTATCCAGATTGATGTCATCGCAACGTATGAGCCGAATGAAGAGGCCGTTCACTTCTTTGGGCATGTAAAAGCAATCCTTGGACAGGCAGGGTTCGAGTTTGCTTACGATGGTGGTCCTGATGGGTACGCCAGTCCGTCGTAATGTCCGCTTCGGGGTGCGGATTCAATCGGTGAACGCAACGCACTAAACTGACTGCATAAGTCGTGAGGAGTGTAGCCATGAAGCGGAAACCTCGGATCTATTACACGGACAGTCAGAAGGCGTTGATGTGGGATCGATGGAAGCAGGGAGAATCGCTTCAAAAGATCGCCGAACTGTTCGGACGAAATCACTCTTCTGTCATGGGGATTTTGGCTGAAACTGGTGGGATACGTCCAGCAGAAAGATGTCGTTCCAAGCTTGCTCGGACATTGGCTGAGCGTGAAGAAATATCGCGTGCAGTGGTTGCAGGCCAGTCGATTCGTACAATTGCTACCTTCCTCGGACGAGCGCCATCGACAGTGAGTCGAGAAATTCGAAGAAATGGTGGCTTGGAAATTTATCGTGCAGGCCAGGCCGACGAGCATGCATGGGACCGAGCGCGGCGCCCCAAGCCGTGTAAGCTGGTAGAGAATCGAGAGCTCGCCGACATCGTCGCTCGCAAACTCCAATCGCAGTGGTCGCCTGAGCAAATTGCTGGCTGGCTGAAGCAGACCTACCCCGGCAGCGAGGTCTACCACGTGTCACACGAAACGATTTACCGTAGCCTCTACATACAGGCCCGTGGGGCATTGAAAAAGGAGTTGCTGGAGCACTTACGACGGACGCGGAGTATGCGAAGGTCACGTCACCACACGCAAAAAACAGACAACCATGGACGAATCGTTGATGCGGTTTCGATCAGTGAGCGACCAGCTTCGGTAGAAGATCGAGCGGTACCTGGGCACTGGGAGGGAGATCTGCTCTTTGGAAGCCACAACAGTCAAATCGCTACGCTTGTCGAGCGCCAGACACGTTACGTTATGCTGGTGCAAGTGGCTGGCAAAGACACTAAAACGGTCGTCGATGCTCTTATTGAGTCCGCTCTCAATTTGCCGCGGGAACTGTACAAATCCTTGACTTGGGATCGTGGTAAGGAAATGGCCGGGCACAAGCGTTTCACGTTGGCGACTGATATAAAGGTGTATTTCTGTGACCCGCAAAACCCATGGCAGCGTGGATCAAATGAAAATACCAACGGGCTGCTACGTCAGTATTTTCCTAAGGGGCTAGACCTATCGACGTACTCACAGGAGCACCTCGACGACGTCGCAAGAAAACTTAACGAACGGCCCAGGAAGACACTCAACTATGAAACGCCAGCACAACGCTTTTTCGATTGTGTTGCGTCGACCGGTTGAATCCGCAGACGGTTGCAGACATCCGTGACACTTGGCTGCCGCCTTCGGGCGCACTGTCCGCTTTGGGGCAGGAGCGGCCGGTGGCGAGAATGTGGGATTTTCTCGACTTTCTATTCTGCTATGCTAGGGCGAGGGGCCCGGCTCTGCAGAAAGGGCAAGAAGCAGATTTTAGCCGATAGCGCCATTTATAATATCCTGCGATACTTTTTATTGTTTAAAACCATGAGACGATATATGGACATAGCACGATCAGGAAATCCCTTAGCCGCAGTTGCGGCGTTGCCGGCATTTCTCGTGCTTTTATTCCATGCAAAGAATGAAGACTTCGCTTTCGTCCTCGTCGTCTGCCTCAGTTTTTTAACATTGCTCGTCATGCAGATACACAAGTATGTCGCTTATCTGCGTAAGACGCCACTGGTGCGCATTGATGAGACATCTATAACCTTCTTTGGAACTGCCCAATCTCAACAACGGAAGTTTCAAAGGCATACGATCTCGAGTATTGAGCTTTCTGAGCGCCCACATTTTTGGCGATCAGCTTTTCGTTTTTCCATTGTCGTAGATGGAAAAACCTTCGATCTTTGGATACCGCATTGCTCAAGAGGTAGCGTATCGGTGCTGACTCAAGTTTTGCGAGAGCAGTTCCCGGAAAAGTTTGATAAAGCCTTCGCCTAATCGATCTTCTGTGTTTGCCGCAGAATGACCGCTTCGGGGCGGGAGCTGCCTGTCGTGACAGTCTGTGACTTTTTCGGCTCGGCGATCTGTTATGCTGCGGCGAACGGCCGAGTTCGGCCAGAAGCGGACACATGCGACGAGCTTTTGTCGCCATACAACCAAAGCTGCAAACAAACATAGAGATGACCCTCGCCGAAGTTTTGAATCAATGGATTCCATATCGATTGCAAGCGATCCAAACGCTTCAGCTTGCATGGAAGTTAGCAAACGAGTGTGAGCAGCAGCGTAAAGTTGAGGTCGTAGTCGACGGAAAGGTCAGGCTAGAGGGTAACGTTGCGTTGATCGCTAATCCGATAGTTGAGATTGGGCTGGTTCATGCAAGAGCGCTGCTTGAGTTCCTAGGCCTAATGGCTAAAGGGGGAAGGCTGACGAATGTATCTCAACAAAAGCGGAAGGCGGACGACATCGCGATTGAACACTACGAGGCGGATGGAATTCCACTTGCAATGGTGACACGCGAAGACGCTTTACGTGCCTATCTTGGACCTCAGGACGAAGCGGAAGCTGCTCTGGTTCGCTCAGCAAACTGCTATCCTGACGTGAACGGCCGAGACGGCTAGAAATTAGGCCGTCCGGTCCGGTTGGTTACATCTGATAGCGGTGTTGAACGCAGGGCTAGCGGGCTGCGATAGCAAAGTGAGCAGAACCATGAACGATCCGATCGTCAGTAGAGAATGTGAAGTACGGCCACCGAGTGGCATATTGTTTCACACAAGAGTTGGCGTAATGCGTCCTGTGCAGCGGGACGGCAAGTGGTGGGAATGTAAGCTCACCTTGCCCGGTATTCTTGAGGACGAACGCGTTGCTTTTGGCGTCGACGAATGGGACGCGCTGCAGATGGGAATGCAGTTGCTATGGATTGAGCTCGACCATAAGGCGAAGACTGGATGGCACTTCTCTTGGTGGAATGGAGAGAGTTCTGATGTCAACCAGCTTCTACCTCACTGGGGGCGCGAGGTGCACCCACAGTAGGTTCCGACATGGACTACGACCGCGACCAAGGGCTGCTTTGGGGCGGGAGCTGCCTGTCGTGACAGTCTGTGACTTTTTCGGCTCGGTGCTCTGTTATGCTGCGGCGAACGGCCGAGTTCGGGCCAGAAGCGGACCTTACTTGGGATCGTCTGGCAAGTTTGAGCGTAACACGCATTCATGGAAGCTTTTCTAGCCAACACCGTGAACCTAACAAACAAATTCTATGCGTGAACGTCCTACTGCCAGACTGTTGATCACCACTGCGAATCGTAGGGTGCTGTTGTTTCGATTCGTGCATAAGACTGGTGCACTAGCCGGCAAAATTTACTGGGCGACCCCAGGCGGTGGAGTCGAGAAAGATGAAACGTTCGTCGATGCTGCAATACGAGAGCTTAGAGAAGAAACTGGCATTCATGATGCGCGATTATTCCAATTGTCAACCCGACTGGAATTCCCCTTGCAGTTACCAGATGGTGAACGAGTACTTGCAATCGAACAATACTTCTTAGTCAACGCGCAATCGGAGTCTATATCGTGCTCGAACTGGACTACGGAAGAGGTTGACGTAATGGCGGCTCATCGATGGTGGGGGCGAGATGAACTAATCGCCACGACTGAAACCATCTACCCAGAAGGGCTAACTGAAATTTTGGATAAGGCCGGAGTGTTCGGAATAAGCTGCTTACGAGCGAATCGAACGACCGAAATGGGGCGGGAGCGGACGTACAAGACCGGAGTCTGGGCACAAGATGACGGCTGTTTCCGAAGCCGGACTGATACCATGGCCCAAACACTTGGGCCCGACGACCTTGGTCGCTTATAGAGGCTAATCTTCCCGGTCACAGTCGCTCGTCGAAAGGTGGGCGACCGCGGGTCAACGATCATGCAGCCCTGACGGGCATTCTGTTTGTTCTCAAAACTGGAATACCTTGGGAATACCTGCCGTCCTCGCAGACTGCGCTTCCGTTATGAACGTCGGGCCGACATTCACCAGGCTTTTCTTTCGCTTGCGTGCTTACTCATCTGTTGGCGATACGTTCACAGGTTTTGTTACGCGAAATTAATATTTCTCAATAACGTCTCCAAATTCGCACTATACGAGGCGTGCATTTTCTCCTCGAAAGTGATTAACCAGGCGATCTAACAAGCCTCAATTCGAATCCCGTTGCGCAGCCGTCACGTACACGCATTTTGAGGCTGACGTTTCCCCATTTCGGGTTGAGATCAGTAAAGGCGTACGTGGTCAGCTCTAGCACTTCCCCGCCAGCAAAGGGTTCACCTGGCAATGAGCTTCTCTTGATGCGAGGCACGCCAAAACCGGAGACGGCGTCAGGAGAGATACACACATCGTTTCTCGCATCCCAGAATACCGTCCCACCCAGGTCTCCAGGACGATTCACACTTACCATATTAAAATCGACCAGTGCTAGCGCAATCCCGTTTCCCCGGAGCGGATCCCAATAATCGCATCGCTGCGCCCCGTTATTCAACTTGAAACAGCTACTGAGCTGAAGTCTCGGCACCAAAAGATCATTCAGCATTTCCGGATGGGCCGTAACGTCGAGAATTTCTTCGATAGCGCGGGACACGACAATCCTGTCATCCCTATCCGCCTTTCCGCTTACCAGCACTTCAGGATTGCCGATGTAGTGAGCATTAGCTGCGTTCCCGCCCAAAACAAACGGCCCGAAGAGCCAGATCAGACGCAGACATAATCGGGCAGTAATCATTCACATGCTCCGTGTGCGCAACATAATATGCTGAACCTGGGCTCTCCGATCCGCGAGATAGTGGCATGCCCGCGCAGTCCCGCCGGCCTACCTCTTCGGCGTCAGCCTCAGCAGCCGGCCGCGCGAACCGTCTTCCAGCAGCCATAGCGCGCCATCCGGCCCGGTGCGCACGGCGCGGATGCGTTCGCTCATGTCCCAATGGTCCGCCTTGGTCGCGTTCTCGCCGTCGAGGGCGATGCGATCCAGCGACTGGCCCGAGAGACCGGTAATGAAGAGGGAATTTTTCCACTTTGGGAACAGGTCCGCATCGTAGAAGGCCAGGCCGCCTGGTGAAATGGCCGGATTCCAGGACACTTTCGGGGCCTCGAAGCCGTCGCCAGGCGCGTGGTCGGGGATGTCCCGGCCGTCATAGTGGCTGCCATTCGATGCCTTCGGCCAGCCGTAGTTGAGGCCTGGCTTGATCAGGTTGATCTCGTCGCCATGGGCCGGCCCCATCTCCATTTCCCACAGGCGCCCCTGCCTGTCGAAGGCGATGCCCAGCAGGTTGCGGTGGCCATACGACCAGACGGCTGCATCGAAGCCCCTGGCCGCGAGCGGGTTGCCGGCGGCCGGCGTGCCATCAAGGTTCAGGCGCAGCACCTTGCCGAGCGTCGACTTTGGGTCCTGCGCCGGATCGAGAAGCTGGCGGTCGCCACTGGTGAAGAACAGATACTTGCCATCCGGCGAAAAGCCGATACGGCCCGAATAGTGCCCGCCGGTCGAAGCCTCCTGGCCGCGGAAAATGGCTTTTGTATCCTTGAGCGTGCCGCCAGCCTGATCCAGTGTCGCGGTAGCGAGCACCACCCGGCTGCCGGCACCGGAACCGGCCTCGGAGTAGCTGAAGTAGAGCAGCTTGCTGGCCGCGAAATCGGGAGCGGGCACGATGTCCATCAGCGCGCCCTGGCCCTTGCTGCTGACGGCGGGTGTGCCGGACACGGTCCGCCTGGTGCCGGTTGCGGGATCGAAGAGGATCATGGTCCCCTCCTTTTGCGTCACCAGCACGTTACCGTTGGGCAGGAATGCCATGGCCCATGGGTTCTTGAATGTGCCGACCGGCTTGACCTCGAAAGGCAGGCCGCCGGGCGCGGATGCACCGGCCTGCGCATTCGCGGCCGCCGGGGCGGCGGACGCGAGCAGGGTAAGCGAGAAAGTGGTGGCAAGGCCAAGCATGCTCAAGTTCATGTTTTCCAGATCTCCATTGATGCCGGGTTGTTGGGGCAAAAGGTATGACGGTGCGCGCCGGTTCGGCATGCGATGCCACCGAACGCTGGGATCGGCCGCACGCCGAGGATGTACTTTACGACCGGTACTTCACGACCGTGTGCGCACCGCGTCGCCCACGCGCCGCGAAGCATGCGCCGGCGCTGCTGTTGCATGGGGTCGGTGGGAAGTGTAGAGCAAAACTCCCGTTGCAGACGCTGCGCTGGTCGCGGCGGGCGCGCGCCGCGCCTCGGGCGGACGGCGGCCCGGAGGGCACGCGACAGCGCCGCGACGCCTGTGGATACAGGACGCGGAACGTCGAGGCGTGATGATTCCCGTACGTCGGCGCGGCGGCGCCACTTGACGGTCAGGCCTTCGGCAGTGTCACGCCGTGCTGGCCCTGGTACTTGCCGTTGCGGTCCTTGTACGAAGTTTCGCATTCCTCGTCGCTCTGGAAGAACAGCACCTGGGCGCAGCCTTCGCCGGCGTAGATCTTGGCGGGCAGCGGCGTGGTGTTCGAGAATTCCAGCGTCACATAGCCTTCCCATTCCGGTTCGAACGGCGTGACGTTGACGATGATGCCGCAGCGTGCATAGGTGGACTTGCCGAGGCAGACGGTCAGCACATCGCGCGGGATGCGGAAGTATTCGATGGTGCGGGCCAGCGCGAACGAGTTCGGCGGGATGATGCAGACGTCGCTTTTCACGTCGACGAACGAGTTCGAATCGAAGTTCTTCGGATCGACGATCGTGCTGTTGATGTTGGTGAAGATCTTGAATTCGTCGGCGCAGCGGATATCGTAGCCGTACGACGACGTGCCGAACGAAATCACCTTGCGGCCGTCCACTGCCCGTACCTGGCCCGGCTCGAAGGGCTCGATCATTCCGGTCGATTCCGCCATCCGGCGGATCCATTTGTCGCTTTTAATCGTCATCGCTAAGGCTTCAATGCTGTTGGTGGGGGGGTGCGGCAGCGCCGCGTGGGGGCGATTTTACGCGATCGGGCCGGGCACTGAGAAGTATTGCAATGTTTTACGCTTGCGGCGACGCCTCGCCCAGCGCCACCTCGGCGCCGATCAGCTCGCCAACCAGGTCGCGGATCGCCTGCGCGGTCAACACGGGGAATTCCATCGGGAACAGGTGCCCACCCGGCATCAGCCTGAAATGGCGGCCTACCAGCGCCTTCGTTGCCGCCAGGCCCGCCTGGCGGTTTTCCGAAGAGATGCGCCCGGCCAGGTAACCCACCGGCACCGGGAATTCGCCCGCCACGAGGCGGCCCACATGATGGGGCAAGGTGCGATAGACCGCCGTTTCCACGTCGCGTGAGAAGCGCAGCTGTACGCCGTCGGGGTGCGGCACCAGCCCCGCTTCCAGGTAATCCTGCAGGACGCCGGGCGCCCAGGCGGCAAACAGCTCCTTGCTGGCGAAGTGCCGCAGCGCATCGGCTTCGCCCGGCCACACATTCCTGCGTCGCGCCGACAGGCGCGATGGCGAATAGCGGTCCTCGGCATTGAAGCGCTTGATCAGCCGCCACGCAAACGCCCGCCAGCCCGCCACCACCGGCGAGTCGAGCAGCACCACGCAGCGCGCCAGTTCCGGACGGCGCGCCGCGGCCATCAGGCTCAGCATCCCTCCCAGCGAGTGTCCCACCAGGATCACCGGCTCGCCGCGGTAACGGCTTTCAAGCTCGGCAATCAGCTCGTCGACCAGTTCCTGCCAGCCATCCCGCACTGGAAAAGCCGGATTATGGGCATGCATGTCGAGCGACTGGACTTCGAATTGCTTTCCGAGCTGTTCGAACAACTGGCGATAGGTTCCGGCGGGATAGCTGTTGGCGTGCGAGAAATGGAGGATGGGTTTCATTGTGGAGGGCACCGGAGGCGCCGGAATTTCTGGCGTGGCGATGGTAGCTGGTGAAACTTAGATTTTCCTTACTTCAAGAGTATTAATAATAGGAAATCCACACGCGGACCGACAACTTCTCGTAGCAACAGTCCATACTCGCGTGGACATGACGCGCTGCACCTTGCCTGCTACGCTGGCGCAATGGACAGACTCTCGACAACCGCACGGACGGCCCTCGCCCGCCCCGGCATTTCTTCTACAGCCGAATGGCAAACCCGCGTCGACCTTGCCGCGTGCTACCAGCTTTGCGCGCTATACGGCTGGGACGACGGCATCTACACCCACATCACGGCCGCCGTCCCGGGCGAACCGGGCCATTACCTGATCAACCCGTTCGGCATGCGCTTCGACGAAGTGCGGGCCTCGAACCTCGTCAAGGTCGATGGCGACGGCAACGTTGCCGGTCCAACGCAGTCCACAGTGAATCAGTACACGGTGAATGCGTCCGGCTTCCGCCTGCACGGCGCCGTGCACCGGGCGCGCCCGGACGCCGCCTGCGTGATGCACCTGCATAATATGGCCGGCATCGCCGTCGGCATGCAGGAAGGCGGCCTGCTGCCGCTGTCGCCCTACGCACTGCGCTTTCACGGCGAACTGGCGTTCCACGACTACGAAGGGATCGCCATGACGGACGACGAGCAGGTGCGCCTGGTACGGGACCTGGGCGCCAGGCAGGCCATGCTGCTGCGTCACCACGGCAGCCTGACCGTGGGCCGCACCATCGCCGAAGCGTTCGTGCTGATGGAAACCCTCGACCGCGCCTGCGAGGTGCAGTTGCGCGCGCAGGCGGCCGGCGTGCCGCTGCTCCAGCCGCCGGAAGCCATGTGCCGGACAGCCCACGACCAACTGGTGGGCGACGGTTCGCCCGAAGGCGCGCTGGAGTGGCCTTCCCTGCTGCGCCGCCTCGATGCCGCCAGCCCCCGATACCGTACCTGAGCCATCTTTCAAGGAACAACCCGTATGCCGACCATTAACGTTCAACTGTTCGAAGGCCGCACGCCGGAACAAAAACGCGCCTTCGTCGAAGCCGTCACGGAAGCCACTGTCCGGACCCTGGGCGGGTCGCCCGAATCGGTCGACATCCTGCTCCACGAGATCAGGCGCGAACACTGGGCCACCGCTGGAAAGCTGTGGTCGGACGAGTAAATAGAACAACACTTTTGCGAAAAAATTCCTGAACTCATCCGCGCCCCGCCGCTTATCATCGATCTCCACCATCGCCGAAGCAGCCACGCCGTGGCTTGCAACCACGAGCGAGCGAACGATCGATCTTCCAACGGACTGCGAAGGAGGCTTCGGATGAGAACTGCATTGACGAACGGAATCGGTACCACATCCCGGCTGGCGGCCCTGGCCGCGCTGCTGGCCGCCCTGCTGCCCGCGTGCAGTACCGCGCCGACCGTACCGAGTGCCGGCAAGTCCGCCGATCCGGCGGCAACGGCGCAGGCCGGCCATGACCCCTGCCTGGGCCGCGACCCGGCAACGGAAGCCAGCGCCACGCAGGGCATCTCGGCCGCGAACCCGCACAATCCCTACACCGGCAAGGACGTCTATGCCAACGTCGTCGTGAAGGAAGGCACGGTGTTCTATTCGCTGACGCCGGGCGTTCCGCCCCGCTTCGCCGTCACCGAGCAAATGCTGCGCGACGCCGGGGGCAGCTGGGAACGATACTATGCGCTGGTGCAGGTCACCACCGATCCCGGCACCGACCCCGATGGCAAGCCACGCAAGCTGCGCGAGATGGTGCGGGAATTCCACGTCACCGAAGCGCTGTGCGCCGCGCATGGCATCGCCATGGCCAACCCGCAGTTCGGCAGCGGCGGCGGCGCGCAATATTACGTCTCCCCGACCGATACGGCAAAGTTGCGGCCCGGCGAGAACGTGCCGATCTCGCGCTGGCGCCTCCGATGACCGGATCGTCCTGGATCGACAACAGCGGCGGCGGCAATGTGCAATACGATTTCCATCCGCCCGCCGACTGGACCGGGCAACGGATCGCCGCGGAACAGGCGGCCATCGCAACGCTGCTCGAAGCGGCCGATGGCGACGACAACGCCACGGCGGCACCCGGCTGGCTGCGGCTTGCCGCCCGCCTGCCCGCGGCCTTGCGCAATGCCCTGGCTGCCGAACTGCGCGCCGGAAACCGGCTGGCCGGCATCAGCAGCACCGGCTGGCCCGGCGAAGGCAGCATCGTCGTCAACGTGCGGGAACGCTTTACGACAGCGCGCCAGGCGCCGGGTGTGGCCTGGCGCCGGCTCGACGATCCCCAGTATGCCCGTGAAGAACTGAGCGAGAGGATGGGACCGGTCGAACACCTGGTCCTCGCCTGACCCGGCGTGCCTTCACCGGCCGATGCCCTTGCCGAACATCCGCGACTCCGCCGCCAGCGCCAGCAGATTCGGATCGCGCTCGCGCGACTTCGGCAGCAACAGCGTGATCGCCTGGTGCGACGCATACGGCTCGGCCAGGGGAATCAGCTCGATGCGCCCGCTGTACTCGGCCACCCGGGCGGGCAGCAGGCTGTAGCCCATGCCGCTGCCGACCAGGTTAATCAGTGAAAAGATATCGCCGACCTGCATTGTGGTCTCGGGAACGAAACCGGCCTGCCGGAATGCGTGATTGAAACTGTCGGACGTGACGAAGCCGCCGCCCAGCGTGATGAACTGCTCGTCGCGCAAGTCCTTCAGGTCCACCTGCGCCATGCCGGCATAGGGCGAATCGAGCGGCGCGGCCAGCCGTACCTCGTCCTCGAACAGGGGCACCGCCACCAGGTTCGGATAGTCGGCAGGCCCCTGCAGGCCGATGACGACCGCGTCGAGCCGGCCATCTGCGAGGCCTTGCAACAGATCCTTGTTCGAGCCCAGCGTCAGGTCGATGTGCAGCTCGGGCCGGCGCAGCTTCAGGCCCATCAGCAGGTGCGGGATGCAGCGCAAGGTCAGCGAATACAGCGAGCCGATGCGTAGCCGGTTGCTGTTGAAGCCGGCAAGCTCGCGCACCTTGCGAATGCCCTCCTCGGTTTCCGCCACCGCCCGCTGCGCATGGCTGGCAAACGCGAACGCCGCCGGCAGCGCGGTCAGCTTGCGGCCTTCGCGCTGGAACAGCTGGCAGCGCAAGCCTTCTTCCAGCGAATGCAGCGCGCGGTGCACGCTGACAATGCTCTGCCCCACTTCTTCCGATACGCGCGCCAGGCTGGACAGGCGCATGAAGGAAAGGAAGATCTCCAGTTTCTTCAGTGTGATTTCTTCGTCGATCATCCGGCCAGCATACCGCAATCGCTAGCCTTGGAGTAACTGTCGACCCGCCTTGGCCAGCTGGCCGGCCAAGCGGCTCACGCGAATCCGCCTGGCGGGCTATCATGGCGGACGGTACCGTCGGCCAGCGCGGCGGCGGGCCGTTTTTCTCGTCTTTACGATCAATCAGGAGAAACGCCAATGCCATACACCCTACCCCCATTGCCCTACGCCTACGATGCGCTCGAACCGCATTTCGATGCGCGCACGATGGAAATCCACCATACCAAACACCACCAGACCTATATCACCAACCTGAACAACGCCCTGGGCGAGGCCGGTGTGGAAGCGGTGACGGTGGAAGAGCTGATCAGGTCGATCGACAAGCTGCCCGCCCAGATCCAGACGGCCGTGCGCAACAACGGCGGCGGGCACGCCAACCACGCACTGTTCTGGACCGTGCTGACACCGTCGGGCGGCGCGCCATCCGGCAAGCTCGCCCAGGCGATCGACGCGGACCTCGGCGGCTTCGACAAATTCCGCGAAGCGTTCACGAAAGCGGCACAGACCCGCTTCGGCAGCGGCTGGGCATGGCTGACGGTGGATGCCAACGGCAAGCTGCTGGTCGAAAGCAGCGCCAACCAGGACAGCCCGCTGATGGGACAGTTCGCCGGACTGTCGGGCGGCACGCCGATCCTCGGCCTCGACGTCTGGGAACACGCTTACTACTTGAACTACCAGAACCGGCGCCCCGACTACATTGCCGCATTCTTCAACATCATCGACTGGGATGAAGTGGCGCGCCGCTACGAGGCCGCCCTGAAGTAATCCCGCCGCACTTTCGCCATACCCTTCCTCACCCGGACCAAGTCAGCCGACTGCCAGCCCGTTCCGGTTTTTTAGTCTCCTCCGAATTCTCCCCGCAGCTCCCGCGCTTGCCCTCGCGCATCCCTTCGGTGCACGCCACGCCTGCTATTGGGGCATTTGTTTGCATCGGATTGTCGACAATCCCGATCCCGACGCTCGCGCCACACCCGCGCGCCGCCCCGTGGCAAAAAACCCGAAATCGCGCCGCCATGCGGCTTCCCGTACACAAACCGGACCCGGATTGTCGACATTTTGCACTTTGGCACGGCCCTTGCTAAGGAATAGCTGAGCCAACCAGACATCCGCAACCATGCACGCTGCACCACTCTCCGCACCAGAATCGCCATCCGCCACGCCGGCTTCGCGCGATCCGGCCGCCACCGCGCCGGAAGACCGCATGTACCTCGACGTGTACGACGCGATCATGTCGCACCGCCTGCATGCCGGCACCAAGTTGACCGAGCAGGGCCTCGGCGAGATCTACGGGCTGGCGCGCCACCACGTGCGGCGCGTGCTGGCCAGGCTGGCGGCGGACGGGCTGGTCGACCTGGAGCGCAACCGCGGCGCCCGCATCGCCAGCCCCGGCGCGCGCGAAGCCGAAGACATGTTCGAGCTGCGCCATGTGCTGGAGGCGAAGGTGATGGACAAGCTCGCCGGCCGGCTTACCGAAGCGGACGGCCGGGCGCTGCGCGAACTGATCGCCCGCGAACGCGATGCCTGGATGCGCGGCGACCGTCCGCTGTGGATCCGCCTGTCGGCCGACTTCCACATCGAACTGGCCAAGCTGGCCGGCAATGCGCTGCTGGTCGACGCGCTGCGCCGGCTGGTATCGCGCACCACCCTGCTCATCTCCAACCAGGACACCGCCGGCCGGCAACCCTGCTCGTTCGACGAGCACGCGGCCGTGGTCGACGCTCTGGAACACGAGGACAGCGCCGGTGCCCAGGCGCAGATGGCGCGGCACCTGGGCCAGTGCGCCTGCCGCCTGCTCACCCGCGCCCCGGCGCGCTTCGACCTGCGCAGCGCGCTGGGCAAGGCATGACCCATTTCACGGCGGCCCCCGGGCCGTTTTCACCACAGAGAGGAATCCCCATGCGTTCAACTTCCCGTTTTTCCCGCCTTGCCGCCGCCGTTGCACTGAGCGTGCTGGCCCTGCCGGCGCTGGCCCAGGACACGAAAATCAAGTTCCAGCTGGACTGGCGCTTCGAAGGGCCGTCGGCGCTGTTCCTGGTCGCCAAGAGCAAGGGCTACTTCGCGCAGGAAAAGCTGGACGTGACGATCGATGCCGGCAGCGGTTCCGGCAACGCCGTCAACCGCGTTGCCTCGGGCGCCTACGACATGGGCTTCGCGGACCTGGCCGCGCTGATGGAGTTCACCGCCAACAACCCGACCGCGCCGGGCAAGCCAATCGGCGTGATGATGGTCTATAACGACACGCCGGCCGCCGTGCTGGCCCTGAAAAAATCCGGAATCAAGTCGCCCGCCGACCTGAAGGGAAAGAAGCTGGGCGCGCCGGTCTTCGATGCCGGCCGCCGCGCCTGGCCGCTGCTGGCCAAGGGCAACGGGCTCGATCCGGCCGCCGTCGCGTGGACCAGCATGGAGCCGGCCCTGCGCGAAACCATGCTGGTGCGCGGCGACGTGGATGCCATCACCGGCTTCACGTTCACCTCGCTGCTGAACCTGAACGCGCGCGGCGTGAAGGACCAAGACGTGGTCGTGCTGCCCTACCCGCAATACGGCGTGCGGCTGTACGGCAATGCCATCATCGCCTCCGATGCACTCGCCAGACAGAAGCCGGAAGCCGTGAAAGGGTTCCTGCGCGCGTTCGCCAAGGCGGCGCGCGACGTGATGGCCAATCCGGAAGCGGCCATCAAGAGCGTCAAGGAACGCGATGGGCTGATCGACGAGAAACTCGAACTGCGCCGCCTGAAGCTGGCCATCGCCACCGCGATCGCCACGCCGAACGCGAAGGCCGAGGGCTTCGGCCAGGTTTCCGCGCCACGCCTGTCGCTGATGGCGTCGCAGGTCTCCGACGTGTACAACACGAAGACCCGCGTCGATCCGAAAGCGGTGTGGGTGTCGACCTTCCTGCCGTCCGCCGCCGAACTGAATGTGTTCCCGAAATGAACGCCGTCGCCGATACCCCCGTCAAGGACGGCTTCATGGCCGAGACCTTCGTCGACTTCCGCGAAGTCTACCTGGCCTATGACAATTCGGACGAATGCGCGGTGGAAGACATCACCCTGCAGACGCGTCCGGGCGAGTTCATCGCCATCGTCGGCCCGTCGGGCTGCGGCAAGTCGACGTTCATGAAGCTGGCCACCGGCCTGAAGGCGCCCACGCGCGGCACGGTCCATATCGGCGGCCAGCCGGTGACGGGGCCGCTGAAATTCGTCGGCATGGCGTTCCAGGCGCCGACGCTGCTGCCGTGGCGCACCACGCTGGACAACGTGCTGCTGCCGCTGGAAATCGTCGAGCCCTATCGCCGCACCTTCCGCAAGGACCGCGACAAGCATGTCGCACGCGCGCTGGCGCTGCTGAAGACGGTCGGCCTGGACGGCTACGCCGACAAGTATCCATGGCAGCTTTCCGGCGGCATGCAGCAGCGCGCGTCGATCTGCCGGGCGCTGATCCACGAACCCAAGATGCTGTTGCTGGACGAGCCGTTCGGCGCGCTCGACGCTTTTACGCGCGAGGAACTGTGGTGCGTGCTGCGCGACCTGTGGACCGAGCGCCGCTTCAACGTCATCCTCGTGACGCACGACCTGCGCGAAGCGGCCTTCCTTGCCGACACGGTCTACGTGATGAGCAAGCGGCCGGGCCGCATCGTCGCGCGGCGCGAAAACCCGCTGCCGCGGCCGCGCGACATCGACATCACCTATACCGAGCCGTTCAGCGCGCTCGTGCACGAGCTGCGCGAGCATATCGGGCGCGTGCGCAGCACATGAGCAGCACATAAGAAGCACATGAGAAGCAATATCAGGAATCCAGGACCACCATGAACACCAAAGCCATCAAGACCTTCGCGCCGTGGGCGCTGCTTGCCGCCATCCTGCTGCTGTGGCAGGCCGCCTGCAGCGTCTTCGACGTGTCCGAATTCATCTTCCCGAGCCCGTTCGCGATCGGCGCGGCGCTGGTCGAGTACGCGGGGCCGATCGCCGGCCACGCCTGGCAGACCTTCTGGGTAACGATGGCCGGCTTCGCCATTGCCGTCGCCGTCGGCGTGTCGTTCGGCGTGCTGATCGGATCGTCGCCGCTGATGTACGC
Organism: Pseudoduganella sp. jia 9; assembly: GCF_055502615.1. Taxonomy (NCBI): domain Bacteria; kingdom Pseudomonadati; phylum Pseudomonadota; class Betaproteobacteria; order Burkholderiales; family Oxalobacteraceae; genus Pseudoduganella; species Pseudoduganella sp. jia 9. The sequence continues at coordinate 17,263 of NZ_JBUPWE010000026.1, forward strand.
TGCCGCCTATCCGCTGATGACCGCCTTCAACGCGCTGCCGAAAGCGGCCTTCGTGCCGATCCTGGTGGTGTGGTTCGGCATCGGCGCCGGTCCGGCGATCCTGACGGCGTTCCTGATCTCGTTCTTCCCGATCATGGTCAACATCGCCACCGGCCTGGCCACGCTGGAACCGGAACTGGAAGACGTATTACGCGTGCTCGGCGCGCGCCGCCTGGACGTGCTGCTGAAGGTGGGCCTGCCGCGCTCGATGCCGTATTTCTTTGCATCGCTGAAGGTGGCCATCACGCTGGCCTTCGTCGGCTCCACGGTGTCGGAAATGAATGCCGCCAACGAGGGCATCGGCTACCTGCTGGTATCGGCCGGCTCGTCGATGCAGATGCCGCTGGCGTTCGCCGGCCTCGGCGTGATCGGCGCCATGGCGATGGCGATGTATGAGCTGTTTGCCGTCGTCGAGCGGCGTTCCACGGCCTGGGCGCACCGCGGCGCGCGCTGAGAGGCTGGTGGAACGCTCAGCAGCTTGATTGTTTCCGTATTGACAGCGCCGGCCGGGCGGCATCTACTGGCCGGCGAAGTCCACACAATACGGAGACAATATGAGCTTCAGGAAACGCGCGCGCCGCACCCTTGCCGGCCTGCTGGGCGGATGCTGCGCGGCGCTGCCCGCCATGGCGGCCATCGCCACTACCGGCGCCGTGGCTGCTACGGCCACCACAGCCACTACAGCCACTACGGCTGACAACGCGGCGCCCCAACGCTACGCCAACCCCATCATCCATGCCGACTATTCCGACCCGGACGTGATCCGCGTCGGCGACGATTACTGGCTCGTCGCGTCCAGCTTCCACTTCTCGCCCGGTCTGCCGGTGCTGCAGTCGAAGGACCTGGTGCACTGGAAGATCGCCGGCCACGTGCTGCCGAAGCTCAATTTTCATCCGTCCTACGACATGGTGCCGCCCTACACGCTGACGGACGCCATCTCGAAACCGGTGGGCCCCGGCATGCGCTACGCCGGTGGCGTGTGGGCGCCGGCCATCCGCCACCACGACGGCCGTTTCTACGTCTACTGGGCCACGCCGGACGAAGGCATCTTCATGAGCACCGCCAGCCACCCGGCCGGGCCGTGGTCGGCGCCGGTCACGGTGCTGGCCGGCGCCGGCTACGAGGATCCATGCCCGTTCTGGGACGACGACGGCAAGGCCTGGCTGGTGCATTCGAAGGTCGGCGCCGGGCCGATCATCCTGCACGCGATGACGCCGGACGGCGCACGGCTGCTCGACGCGGGCACGACGATCATCGAGGACAAGGTCAACCTGCCGGTGCTGGAAGGACCGAAAGTCTACAAGCGCGACGGCTGGTACTACATCTTCGCGCCCATCGGCGGCGTCGGCACCGGGCCGCAGGCCGTGCTGCGGGCGCGCACGATCCAGGGGCCGTACGAACACCGCACGGTACTCCATCCGGGCAACGGGCTGAAGGGCCCGCACCAGGGCGGCTACGTGGAAACGCCGTCCGGCGAAGGCTGGTTCATCCACTTCAACAGCACCGGCGCCTTCGGCCGTATCGCCCACCTGCAGCCGGTGACGTGGAAGGATGGCTGGCCGGCGATGGGACAAAACGGCCTGCCGGTGCCCGGCCATGCGATGCCGAAGACCAACGCGCGTTCCGCGGATTACCGCCTGCAGGATTCGGACGAATTCGCCGCCAGGGAGCTGGGCCTGCAATGGTCGTGGAACCACAATCCCGACCCGGCGCGCTGGAGCCTCGCGCAGCGCCCGGGCTTCTTGCGCATCGAAGCCAACCAGGCCAGGCACCTGGTCGGCGCGCGCAATACGCTGACCCAGATCCTGCAGGGGCCGGCCGCCGACATCACCACCCGCATCGAGCTGCAGGGAATGGCCGAAGGCCAGCGTGCCGGCCTCTCGCTGTTCGGCGTCAAGGTGCCGTGGGTCGGCGTGGTGCGCGAAGGCGGCGTCAACTACCTCACCTATGCGAACGCAGGCGTGGAGACGCGCGGCGCCAGGATCGCGGGCGATTCGGTCATCCTGCGCGCGAGCGTACGCAACGACCAGACCGTGCAGTTTTCCCATGCGCCGCGCGAAGGGGCGGCGTTCGCGGACGTCGGGCCCGTCACGGAACTGGCGAAATTCTCCTGGTGGAAGGGCAGCCGGCCGGCGGTATTCACCTATATCCGCGCCGACAGCGACGAGGCCAGGACGGTTTCGCCCCCGAACCAGATCCAGATCCAGCGCAACTACATCGACGTGGACTGGTTCAGGGTGAAGGTGGAGCGGTAGCTACAGCCGCACGTTCAGGGTGGCGAAGAACGTGCGACCGAGCGGATCGTAGGTGGCCGACACCGAATTGTTCGACGGCAGCTGGGTGGAGCCCAGCACCGGCGGATCGCGGTCGGTGACGTTTCGAACGCCGGCGGTCAGGTTCACCGTCTTGCTGAACTCATACCCGGCGGTCAGGTCGAGGTAGGTATACGATCCGATGCGCGGATTGGTCAGCGACTCATACGCCGGCGGCGCGACGCCGCGGCGCTGCGGGATCAGGTAAGCGTCGGTCGTCACGCTGCCGCTGTAGCGGGCCCGCGCCGACAGCATCAGCTTGCCGCTGTTCATCGTGACCCGCGCGGTGCCCTTCCACTTCGACACCGGCTGGCCGCAGGTACCACCCCAGGTGCCCACGCACTCGTTGGTCACGTCGGGGATGTCCTGGATCGGCGTGAAGGTCAGTTCGTCCACGTAGGTCCAGTTGGTGTCCAGGTTCCAGCGCGTGCCGGAGCCGAACAGGCCCCAGCCGGTATTGAAACCGTAGTTCGCCGCCAGGTCCACCCCGCGAGTCTCGATGCCGCCGATGTTGGCGGCCGTTGTCATCACGTAGGTGGGCGCGGCGATCTGGCCGGTGACGGGATCGCGGTTGATGGCCCGGCAATACACGCTGTCCGCGCTCTGGATCGTCAGGTAGCACAGGTCCAGCACCGACTGGATGCCGCCGCCGCCCAAGGTCGAGATGGCGTTGTCCAGCGTGATCTTGTAGTAGTCGAGGCTCAGTTGCAGCCCCCGCACTGCGGTGGGCGCGAAGACGGCGCCGATGGTGGTGGTGTGCGAGGTTTCCGCAGTGAGGTCTGGATTGCCGCCGAGGATCTGCGTGAGGAACTGGGTCGGCTGGACGGATGCATCGAACACCAGCCCGCCCGGCACGCCGGTGGCTTCGCACAGCGCCCGCACGGCCGGGGTCTGCTGCCCGGCCGGCGCGCGGCTGGAACACGGGTCGATGGCGGTGGGGCCGTTGCGGCCCTGGCCGCCGAACAGCTCGCCCACGTTCGGCGCACGGATCGATTTCTGCTTCTGCACGCGGAAGGTCAGGCTGTCCATCGGCGCCCACTCCGTGCCGATCGAATTGGTCCACACCTTGCCGACCGACTCCACGTCATAGTCGGAACGGCGGAACGCACCGCTCACGCTCAGGCTCTTTGCAAAGGGGCGGTTCATCAGCAGCGGCACGCGCGCCTCGCCGTAGAATTCCTTGACCGTCGCCTCGCCCTCGGTGGGCCGCGCCGCGTTCCAGCCCGACACGTCGCCCGACGACAGGAAGGCGTCCGGCGTGTACTTGCTGTACGAATGGCGGCGTTCGAAACCGGCGGAAAAGTCCACCGGGCCGGACGGCAATTCGGCCAGCTTGCCCGTGATGTTGCCGGCAACGACCTGCTGCTCGGCCACGATGTCCGAATTCGACGAGATCAGGATCGCCTCGCGCGCCGCGGCGCTGAGGTTCTGCCCGAACGGATTGAGGACCGGCGCCGCGCCGTTCTGCGCCAGCAGCGCGTTCTGGAAGCGGCTCAGCGAGATCGAACCGGCCTGGTACTGCGATTCGGTAGTGCGGGCGTGGGTGTAGTAGAGATCGTATTTCAGGTCGGCCAGGTAGTTCTCCGACACGGCGGGCAGCTCGCCCTTCAGCCCCAGGGCGATGCGGAATACCGAGTGATCCGTTTCGGCCAGGCGTGTGCCGAGGTCGGACAGGCGGCGGTTCAGGTTGACGAGCGCCAGGCCGTCGCCGGCCACCGTCGTCAGTGTCTGCGAGCCGTTGGTGGCGCGCAGCGTGCCCGATTCGCGCAGGTCGAGCTGGCGCATCACTTCCTGCATCTGCGTGCTCAGGTAGGGATTGTTCGCGTTGACGAGGAAGTTGCCGCTGGCGCTGGTGGGCCCGATCTGCACCTTGGCGATGTTGCTGCTGTAGTGCATCTCCAGGTAGCCTCTGGCCCGCTCGTTGAAATCGTAATGGGCAAACGCATTGCCCATCCAGCGCTTCTGCGGCGTGACGACATACGACAGAGGACCGAGATCGTAGCCATCGTCGGGCGCGACGTACGGCCGCACCGCCCTGCCGGTTTCGTCGAAGATCGCGCCCAGCGTACCCATGCCCTGCAGGCCGGCGTCCCGCAAGGCCGCATCCAGCGCCGGGTTCGATCCCGCCGAACCGATCACCGGCAGGTTGCCGATGCGGCCATTGGGCACCGTGGACGAGCCGCTGTAGATCAGGCCCGGCCGGCCGCCGGCCGTCAGGCAGGTCTGCCCGCCGGGCACCGCGAGCGGCGTGCCCGGGCGGGTCGCCGACCACGAGGCGGCTGTCACGCAGCCGTCGCCCATCGATGGCAGCGAATAGCCACCCAGCTCGCCACGCGTCATGCCTTCTCGGTTCATGTAGTTCAGCGACAGCACCGCGTTGCCGCGATTGTTGGCGAAGTTGCCGCCCACCGTCAGGTCGACGCTGTTGGTCGGCGTGCCGGTCGGCTCGTCCCGGGTGTGCTGGGCGTTGATCTCGACACCCTGGAAGTTGTCGCGCAGGATGAAGTTGACGACGCCGGAAATGGCGTCGGAACCGTAGACGGCAGACGAGCCGCCGGTCACCGTCTCGATGCGCCGCACCAGCGCAGCGGGGATCGCATTGATGTCGGTGGTGAAATCCGGGCCGGTGATCGCGAACCGGCGGCCGTTCACCAGCACCAGGTTGCGGGTCGGGCCCAGGTTGCGCAGGTTCAGCGTGGCCGTGCCGGACGGCTGGCCGGCCTGCATCGTATTGGCCGTCGGGCTGCTCAACTGGCTGGCCGCGAATTGCGGCGTATCGGTCAGCAGGGTTTCCAGGTTCTGCGTGCCGGTCACCTTCAGTTCCTGCGCATCGAGCACGGTGACCGGCGTGGGCGCGAGGAAGCCGCGGTTCACCAGGCGGGTGCCGGTGATGACGACGGTGGTTTCCTCCGGCGCGCTGTTGGCTGCTTCCTGTGCCACTTCCTGCGCCCCCGCCGTGCCGCCAAGGCAGGTCGCGATCAACGCCGCGGAGATGGATCGTTGTTGCCGGGTTTTGTTCTTCTTGCTGCGCTGCTGGTGTCGCATTTGTCGCCCCCAATCGAAAATAAGTATTCACCCATCCGATGTTCCGGCAGTTCTCGCGTGCGGCCTTGCAGCCGTGAACGTGAAGCGATGGTATGGATCATCCGATCGGGGCGTCAATCGGTCAGCCGCTCAAGGACATGATTAATGTGGCCGTGCTCAGCGAGGTGCGCGAAGGGGGTGCTTGCGTGCTGCAATTCGCCGTTGCGGTCAGGCGGGATGAGCGCTGGAAGCAGCGGATTGATCGATGTACGCGCGATCGATCATGCACCTGACTGCGTCCGTGTATCCGTCAGTGGTGCCAGTAGCGCGGACGCGACAGCCGGTAACCCTCCACGCGCAGCGGCGCGCCCAGGTCGATGCGGATGGCGCCGACGGCATCGGTGCGCATGAGCGTGACGTCGCGCTGCTCATAGCGCTCGACGACTTCGCGCTTCGGATGGCGGTAGCGGTTACGGTAGCCGACCTGGAACACGGCCAGTGACGGCTGCACCGCATCGAGGAAGGCTTCGGTCGACGACGTGCCGCTGCCGTGGTGCGGCACAAGCAGCACGTCCGAGCGCAACATGCCGGCCGAGCGGGCCAGCAACTCCGCTTCCTGGCGCGCCTCGATATCGCCGGCCAGCAGCACGGCCTTGCCGCCGGCGACGATGCGCAGCGTGCAGCTGCGGCCATTGGTCTTCAGCGACGCGTCGGCATAGCTGCCGGCGGTCGGATGCAGCATCTCGAAGCGCACGCCGTCCCACTCCCAGCGCTGGCCGGCGACGCAATGCCGGTGCTGGCGCGACAGCAGCGCTACCGGATGCGCGAGCGGCAGCGACGACAGCGTCCACCCGGCGCGGATCTCGCGCAGCACGGCCAGCGCGCCGCCGGCATGGTCGGCATCGCCGTGGCTGACGACGATGCCGTCGAGCTTCACGATGCCGCGCGCCCGCAGGTACGGCACGATCACGCGGCTGCCCGCGTTCGCCTCGCCGCCATACGACGGCCCGGTGTCGTACAGCAGCCGGTGCCCGGCCGTCTCGACCAGCACCGCCATGCCCTGCCCCACGTCGAATGCCAGGATGCGCGCGGTGCCGGGCGCCGGCGCCTCCGGCTGCGCCGCCAGCAGCGGAAGCCACGTGAACGCGCCCAGCCAGCGCACCGGCCAGCCGCGCGGCGCCAGCAGCCACACGGTGCCGGCCAGCGCGAACCCGAACAGCCACCAAGGCGGCACCGGCGCATGCCACACCGCCATCGGCGCGGCACTGAGCCACTCCAGCGCCACGGCCAGCCAGCGCATCAGCGCATGCGCCAGCACCAGCAGCGGCGTCGCCAGCGGTTCCGGCAGCATGCCGCCGGCCAGCGCCAGCGGCGTGACGAGCAGGCTGACGGCGGGGATGGCGATCGCGTTGGCGAGCGGACTGATGACGGACACCTGCGCGAACAGCAGCATCGTCAGCGGCACCAGCCCGAGGGTGACGGCGTACTGGGTGGTCATCGCAGCCCGCAGTCCCATTGCAGCGCGCTGGCGGCGCGTCAGCGGCGTCGCGCCGCGCGCATCCGGGTCGATGGCAGCCGCGTTGCCAGGATTCTTCCTGGCCACGGTGCGGCCGGCCGATGCGTACAGGATGACGGCTACCGCGCCGAACGACAGCCAGAAACCGGGCCACATCACTGCCCACGGATCGAGTAGCACGACCAGTCCGGCGGCCAGCGCCAGCACGTGCGACACGCAGGCCATGCGGCCGGCCCACACGGCCAGCGCCACCACGCACAGCATGTACAGCGTGCGCTGCGCGGGAACGCCGGAGCCGGCCAGCAGCACATACGATAGCGCGGCGACGATGCCGGCCAGCGCGCCGACCTTCTGGGCCGGCAGTCGCAGCGGCAACTGCGCGTGGCGCACGAAGAACGAGCGGCGCCACAGCGCCGCGGCGGCCCAGGCCACGAGGCCGGCGATCATCGTGATGTGCAGCCCCGAGATCGATACCAGGTGGCCGACGCCGGTGCGCGTAAACAGCTGCCAGTCGTCCTGGTCGATGCCGCGCTGGTCGCCGACCACCAGCGCGACGATGACTTCCGCATATTCCCTTCCCTCCAGCGCGACCCGGATCTTCTCGCGCAGGCCGTGGCGCAGCCGTTCGACGGCATTGCGCGGCGACACAACGAAAGCGTCCAGCCGGTCGTGCGGCCCTTCGGTGCGCACGTAGCCGGTGGCGCGTATGCCCTGTTCGAGCAGCCACAGTTCGTAGTCGAATCCGTGCGGATTGGCATTGCCGTGCGGCCGCTGCAACCGTACCTTCATGCGCCAGCGCTCGCCCGGCCGCAATTCCGGCACCGGCTCCGCATTGCCGCGGAACCCGGCATACCAGGATAGTGCGATGCGCGGCGGCACGGCGATGCCTTCCGACTTTTCGACGGCAAGAAAGAAGCGGGTGAACTGGGCGGTGCGGTTCGGCAGGTTGTCGATGGTGCCGGTGACGATGACGTCGCGGCCTTCGTCGGCCTTGGCCAGCTGCGGTGCCAGTGCCTGCGCGGCCAGCAGCGCGGCCCAGTAAAAGCCGATCAAGGCACCGCATACAATGCCGGCGGCAAGCCGCAGCCGGCCACTCGCCCCCCACGCGACGAACACGGCCAGCGCCAGCAGCGCTGCCAGCACATAAGCCGGATGGGAAGGAAGGACGTCCCGGGTCTGCAGCAAGGCCGCACCGCCGACGAAGCCGAGAATCGCACTGCGCATGCCACCTCCCGACGATCGTGAAAGCCGCGGCGCGCGCGGCGCACCGGGAGGCTACCGGCCCGTGAGGGCGTGCAGCCGAGGCATTACCTTATGCGCGTTCGCCGTCGTGGCGTCTTGAAGTTCGTCAAGCCCGATGCCGCGCAGCTGCGCCAGCACGTCGGCAATGCCGGGAATCTGGTCCGGCGTGTTGACGCCGGGGTGCAGCCATTGTGGCGCGATGTCCGGCGCATCCGTTTCCATCACGATCGCCGACAGCGGCAACTGCTCCGCCAGCCTGCGGATCTGCAAGGCGCGCGTAAAAGTCAGGTTGCCGCCGAAGCCCAGCCTGAAGCCGATGTCGAGGTAGCCCTGCGCCTGCTGGAAGCTGCCGTTGAACGCATGGGCGATGCCGCCGGCCGGGGGAATCTGCCGTACATGCTTGAGCACCTGGTCCTGCGACTTGCGCACGTGGGTCAGCACCGGCAGGCTGAACTCGCGGGCAATTTTCAGTTGTTCCCGGAAGAACAGCACCTGCTTGTCGCGCATCTCCGGCGTGCACAGCTGGGGCAGGAAAAAATCCAGCCCGACTTCGCCGATGGCGACGAAGTTCGGGTCATCGAGCGCGGTGCGCACGGTCTCGCGCATCGCCACGAGATCGTCCTCGGTGGCGTTCGGCACGCAGATCGGGTGGATGCCGATCGCATACGACGCATTGCCGGCCGCCGCACCCAGCGCGCGCACGGCTTCCCAGTTGCCTCGGTCGATCGCCGGGATGACGATCATGCCGACGCCCTTGTCCAGCGCGCGGGCGGCCACGCCCAGCGAATCTCCGCCGAATTCGCGCGCGTCGAGGTGGCAGTGCGTGTCGATCCACATGGCCTACTCCTGGCGCAGGCCTTCGTCCGTCAGCCGCAGCACGCGGTCGCAGCAACGCGCCAGCTCGGGATCGTGGGTGACGATGACGAAGGCCGTGCCCAGCGTGCGCGACAGCTCCAGCATCAGGTCGAAGATCGACTCCGCCGTCGTGTGATCGAGGTTGCCGGTGGGTTCGTCGGCCAGCACGCAGGCCGGCTGCGTGACCAGGGCGCGGGCCAGCGCCACGCGCTGCCGCTCGCCGCCGGACAGTTCGCCCGGCACGTGCGTCACCCGCTTCGCCAGGTTGACGCGGGCCAGCATGGCCTGCGCCGCTTCCTCGGCCTGGGCGCGCTTCATCCGGCGGATCATCAGCGGCATGGCCACGTTGTCGAGCGCCGAGAATTCCGGCAGCAGGTGGTGGAACTGGTAGACGAAACCCAGCGCCGCGTTGCGCAGGTCGCCCCGCGCCGCTTCGGACAGCGTGGCGAAATCCTTGCCCTGCAAGGTCACGTTGCCGGTGGTCGGCGTATCGAGGCCGCCCAGCAGGTGCAGCAGGGTCGACTTGCCGGAACCGGAGGCGCCGATGATGGCGACGCGCTCGCCGCGGTGCACCTCGAAATCGATATGCTTCAGCACCGGCACGGAATAGCTGCCCTGCGTGAAGGTCTTGCCCAGGTTGCGGCATGAAAGCACCGCCTCGTCCATATTATTCATAGCGCAAGGCCTCCGCCGGTTTCACGCGCGATGCCCAGCGGCTCGGGTAGATGGTGGCCAGGAAGGCCAGCAGCACGGAGATCACGCCGATCTTCGTCACGTCCGGCCAACGCATGTCGGACGGCACCGTGGTGATGTAATAGATATCTTTCGACAAGAACTGCACTCCCAGGAGGTTTTCGATAAACGGTACGATCACATCGATGTTCTGCGCCACCAGCACGCCGCCGCCCACGCCAAGCGCGGTGCCGAGCAGGCCGACCAGCGCGCCCTGGATCACGAAGATCTGCATGATCGAGCGGGGCGATGCGCCCAAGGTGCGCAGGATGGCGATGTCCGGCTGCTTGTCGGTCACCGTCATCACCAGCGTCGACACCAGGTTGAACGCGGCCACCGCGACGATCAGCGTGAGGATGATGAACATCATGCGCTTTTCCGTCTGTACGGCGGCGAACCAGTTGGCGTTCAGTTTCGACCAGTCGCGCACTTCCAGGCTGGCCGGCATGATCTTCTTCAGCTCCTCAGCCACCTGCGGCGCGCGGTGCATGTCCGCCAGCCGCAGGCGCAGGCCGGCCGGTGCCGCCATGCGCAGCATGCGCTGGGCGTCTTCCAGGTGGATGAAGGCCATGCCGGCATCGAACTCCTGGTGCTGCGCCGAGAAGATGCCGACCACGGTGAACGAGCGCATGCGCGGCACCAGGCCGGCCGGCGTGACGGTGCCCTGCGGCAGGACCATGGTCACCTTCTCGCCGATGCCGGCATTCAGCGCGCGGGCCAGGTCGATGCCCAGCACGATATTGAACTCGCCGGGCCGCAGCGCCGTGAAGCTGCCCATCCTGATGTGCTTCGCCACGTCGGACACGGCCGCTTCCTGCTCGGGCAGCACGCCGCGCACCATGGCCGGCCGCAGCGCCTCGCCGCCGTGCATCAGGCCCGCCTGGGTTTCCGAGAACGGCGCGGCGCCCTTCACTTCCGGGTGGCGCAGCGCTTTCTGTGCTTCCTGGCGCCAGTCCGGCATGCCGCCGGCCTTGTCGAACACTTCCACGTGGGCCAGCACCGACAGCATGCGGTCCGTCACGTCCTTCTGGAAGCCGTTCATCACGGAGAGGATGATGATCAGCGCGCCGACGCCGAGCGCGATGCCCGCCGTCGAGATCAGCGAGATGAACGATATGAAGCGGTTGCGCCCGCCGCGCTTGCCCGCGCGGGTGTAGCGCAGGCCGACCTGCCATTCATAGGGGAGATTTTTCAGGAAGCTCATCGCTCGCCCTCCAGCGCGGGAGCCGGCACGTGCCACGACGCGAATTTACTCATAGCGCAGCGCCTCCGCAGGCTTGACCCGCGCCGCCCACCAGCTGGGGTACAGCGTGGCCACGAATGCCAGGCCCACGGCCGTGCCGCCGATCGCGGCCACGTCGCTCCAGCGCAGGTCGGACGGTACGGCACTGATGAAATAGATATCCTTCGACAGGAACTTCATGCCCAGCACCGTTTCGATGGCGGGCACGATGACGCCCACGTTCATCGCGATCAGCACGCCGCCGGCCACGCCCAGCGCGGTACCCACCACGCCCACCAGCGCGCCCTGCACCATGAATACCTTCATGATCGAGCGGGGCGACGCGCCCAGCGTGCGCAGGATGGCGATATCGGCCTGCTTGTCGGTCACCGTCATCACCAGCGTCGCCACCAGGTTGAACGCGGCCACCGCGATGATCAGCGTGAGGATGATGAACATCATCCGCTTCTGGGTCTGCACGGCGGCAAACCAGTTGGCGTTCAGCTTCGACCAGTCGCGCACCAGCAGGTCGCCCGGCATCGACTGCTTCAGCTGGAAGGCCACCTCGGGGGCCTGGTCCATGTCCGCGATCTTCAGGCGCAGGCCGTACGGGCCGGCCAGGTTGAGCAGTTGCTGGCCGTCGGCCAGGTGCACGTAGGCCAGCGAGGAATCGAATTCGTTGTGGCCGGCCTCGAAGATGCCGACCACCTTGAACGTGCGCATGGCCGGTGCGCCGCCCGCCATGCCGCCTTCGGACAGCGCCATCGCCACCTTGTTGCCGACCTTCGCCTCCAGCGCCCTGGCCAGCTCGATGCCCAGCACGATGCCCTTCTCGCCTGCCTTCAGGCCGGCCAGGCTGCCCTGCGTCACCTGGCGCGGGATGTCGGATACCTTGCCCTCTTCTTCCGGCAGGATGCCGCGCACGATCGCCGGGCGCAGCACGTCGCCGCCGTGCGCCAGCAGCGCCTGCAGTTCCACGAACGGCGCCGCGCCCTTCACTTCGGGATTGGCGAAGGCGGCGCGCGCGGTGGCGTGCCAGTCCGTCATCGGGCCGCCCATCTGGTAGACCTCGATATGCCCCAGCACCGACAGCATGCGTGCCGTGACTTCCTTCTGGAAGCCGTTGTAGACCGACAGGACGATGATCAGCGCGGCGACGCCCAGCCCGATTCCCGCCATCGAGATCGCGGAAATGAAGGAAATGAAGCTGTTGCGGCCGCTGCGCCGGCCGGCGCGCGTGTAGCGCAGCCCAACCTGCCATTCGAACGGCATCTTGTGCATGAAACTCATGGAGAAGGATGGCTCCTGGTGCAAAGTGCGCAGTTTGCCATATAAACAGCATTGCCGGGCTTACTGCTGAGCAGGAGGCCGGCAATGGCGCCGCGGCGGGGCGGCGGGCGCGCCGATCTTCTATAATGGCGCATGGCTTCCACGACCCTTGTTTTACCTTTCGGCCTGCCGCCGGCCGAAATGGCGCCGGACCTCGTCCGCGCCCTGCAGGCCCCGGCGCTGGCGACTTTACTCTCCCGACATTCCTCGCATACCGTGCACGCGTTCGATGCCGACACGCGGCTGCTGCCGCACGAGGCCTGGCTGGCGCACGCGCTGGGACTGGCCGCCGACCCCGCCGCGCAGCCGGCCGCGCCGTTCGCCCCCGCAGTCATGCGCGGCTTCGGCCTGGCGCCGGATGCGGGCCACTGGTTCCTGTTCCATCCCGTGCACCTGGTGATCGGCACGCACCTGATGATGCCGGACCTGCGCGGCCTGCGCATCGGCGGCGACGAGTCGCGCGCGCTGTTCGATGCCGCGCTGCCGCTGTTCGAGGAACTGGGCAAGACGCTGGTCTACGGCGACGCTCATACGTGGTTCCTGCGCGCCGACGACTGGGCGGACCTGGCGACGGCGTCGCCGGATGCCGCCACCGGCGACAACCTGCACCCATGGCTGCCGGCCGGCACCGCGGCGCGCGATTTCCGCCGGCTGCTGAACGAGGTGCAGATGCTGTGGCACGCCCACCCCGTCAACGTGGCGCGCCGGCAGCCGGTCAACTCGTTCTGGCTGTGGGCCGGCGGGCCGGCCTCGCAGCCGCGGCCCGAAGCGGCTCTGGCAAGCAGTGCCGCTCCCGCCTGGCTGAACGCGCTGGCCACGCCGGAACTGCGCGATGCGACCTGTGTCCAATGGCTGGCAACGAAGGAGCACGAACGCACGGCCGTGCTGGGCCACCTGGTCGGCGCCGGCCTGGCCGAGGACTGGTCCGGCTGGCTGGAATCGATGAAGCAGCTGGAAGACCAGTGGTTCGCGCCGCTGCTGGGCGCGCTGCGCTCGGGGCAAGTCTCCAGCGTGCGCCTCGTGCTCGGCAATCGCGGCGCCTGGACCGACAGCACCACGACGAAACTGGCGCTGAACAAGTTCTGGCGCGCCGAAAACTTCAAGAATCTGCTTACCTGAATCGACTACATGACCCGTATTGCCCACCGCCCCTGCCCTTTCCGCGAATCGGAAATGCTGCGCCAGGGAGGCATCCACCCCGTGCTGGCACGCCTGTTCGCCGCCCGCGGGCTGACCGATCCGAAGGACCTGTCTTCCGAACTGTCGGCACTGATCCTGCCCTCCGGCCTGCTGCACATCGATGCCGCCGCCGTGTTCCTGGCCGATGCGATCGCCGCGAACAAGCGCATGGTGATCGTGGCCGACTACGATTGCGATGGCGCCACCGCCTGCGCCGTTGCGCTGCGCGGCCTGCGCGCGATGGGCGCAAATGTCGACTTCATCGTACCGAACCGCTTCGAATACGGCTACGGCCTCACACCTGAAATCGTTGCGCTGACCGCGCGCGAGAAAGCGCCGGACATCATCCTCACCGTCGACAACGGCATTGCCAGCATCGATGGCGTGGAGGAGGCGAAGCGGCGCGGCATCGAAGTGGTGGTCACCGACCATCACCTGCCGGGCGACCGGTTGCCCGATGCGCGCGTGATCGTCAACCCGAACCAGCCGGCCTGCGGCTTCCCGTCGAAGAACCTGGCGGGGGTCGGCGTCGTGTTCTACGTGCTGCTCGCCCTGCGGGCCGAACTGCGCCGGCGCGGCGTGTTCGATGCGCAAACCCAGCCGAAACTCGATTCGCTGCTGGACCTGGTGGCGCTGGGCACCGTCGCCGACGTGGTGAAACTGGACACCAACAACCGCATCCTGGTGGCGCAGGGGTTGAAGCGGATGCGCGCCGGCCGCATGCATGCCGGCGTGGCCGCGCTGTTCCGCGTGGCCGGGCGCCAGGCGCGCTGCGCCACGCCGTTCGACCTGGGCTTTGCGCTGGGGCCGCGGCTGAACGCGGCGGGCCGGCTGCAGGACATGTCGCTCGGCATCGAATGCCTGATCACCGACGACGAGGGCCGCGCCTGGGCGCTGGCCCAGCAGCTCAACGAAATCAACCTGAAGCGCCGCGAGATCGAGGCCGAGATGCAGGATACGGCGCTGCTGCACCTGGACGATTTCCAGCCCTCGCAAAGCTCGACGATCTGCGTGTTCGACGATTCCTGGCACCAGGGCGTGATCGGCATCGTGGCCTCGCGCCTGAAGGAAAAATTCTACCGGCCCACGATCACGTTCGCGCCGGCCGGCGACGGCTGGATCAAGGGCTCCGGCCGTTCGATCGCCGGCTTCCACCTGCGCGACGCGCTCGACCTGGTGTCGAAGCGCGCGCCCAGCCTGATCGACAAGTTCGGCGGCCATGCGATGGCGGCCGGCCTGTCGATCCGCGCCGATGCTTTCGACGCGTTTTCAGCGGCTTTCGAGGCGGTCGGCCAGGCCTGGCTCACCGAACAGCAACTGGAACGGGTCATCGAAACGGATGGGCCTCTGGAAGATGCCTATTTCACCACGCAGTTCATCGAACTGATGGACGGCATCGTGTGGGGCCAGGGTTTCGCGCCGCCCGTGTTCTGCGACGAATTCCGCGTGGTCAGCCAGCGCATCCTGAAGGAACGCCACCTGAAGCTGCTGCTGGAGCGCAATGGCGCACGCTACGATGCGATCTGGTTCGGCCGCACGGACGCGCTGGGCGACCGCGCGCGCGTCGCCTTCCGGCTCGATGCCAACGAATACAACGGCACCACGCGGGTGCAATTGATGGTCGAGCACGCCGAACCGGCGTAGGGAACCGGCATGCCGGAGGAGCGCGGCAGCCGGACATGCCGTGGCGGTGCAGGCGCCGCGCACACCCTTGGCGGCGTGTGGCGGCACAGGTGACAACGGTGCGGCACTTGCAGCAAGTCCGAAAACGGAGTATAAAACCTCCAGATACGGAGGTTTTATGCATTCTTCCCCTGCCCAATCCCTGGCTTTCCCTTATGTCTACCCGAAGTCGCGCTACGAGCCGGCGCCGCCCGTCGACCTGAACAGCCGCGAAGCACGGGAACGGCTCTCCCGTTCCGCCCTGAAGGGCTTTTTCAAGCTTGCCGAAGCCTGGAACCTGCGCGAGGACGAAGCCCGCGAACTGCTGGGCGGCCCCTCGGGCAGCACGTTCTACGAATGGAAACGCAATCCCGACCGCGTGCTCGAAGTTGACCGCATCACCCGTATCTCCTACCTGCTGGGCATCTACAAATCCCTGCACATCCTCTACGGCGCAAAACTCGCCGACGAATGGATAAAATTACCCAATAGCAATACCATCTTCCGGGGCAGCAGCCCGCTGGCGTACATGCTGGCCGGCGCCATGCCGGCGATGCAGACCGTGCGCAAGCTGGTCGATGCGCGCCGGGGAGGCCTGTAATTGCCGCCTTCGCCGCCGCCCCCGGCATCGAATGTGCCATCGAATGTGCCATCTCATTCAGCGGCGGGCACGCCGGTCCTGCCCGTGCCGCCGCTGCGGCAGTTGCGCCAGTTCGACACATGCCGGCTGATACCGTCCCGCTTCGCTGACCTCGAAGATTCGGTGCTGGCGCCGCTGGCCGACAGCGACGCCGAACTGGCCGACCTGTTCGAGCTCGATAACGCCACCAACGCGCGCCTGCTCGCCGAACACGGCGGCGCACCCGGCATCGGCATCGACGAGCTGCTGTCGCACGTGCCGAATTTTCGCATCGTCAACGCCGCGTACACCTACCCACGCCCCGAAGGCAGCCGGTTCAACGATGGCGAACGGGGTGCCTGGTACTGCGCGTTCGAGCCCGAGACGGCGCTGGCCGAAGTCATTTTCCACAAGACCGTCGAGTATGCCGAAATCGGCCGCTTCGACGACAGCGTCACCTACCAGGCCATGCTGGCCGATTTCACGGCCCAGTTCCACGACATCCGCGGCCTGCCGGAATTCGCCGCCTGCCTGGCGCCGGACAGCTATGAAACGTCGCAGTTGCTGGCCGAGCGGCTGCTGGTCGCCGGCTCGACCGGCATCATCTACCCCAGCGTGCGGCGCGCGGGCGGCACCAATCTCGCCTGCTTCCGGCCGGCGCTGGTCGGCAACGTTCGCAAAGGACTGGTCTATCGGTTAACATGGGAAGGCAAGCCGACACCCACCGTCGAACCCGATCCCAGTAGAAATTGACCGACATGCAATTGAATCCCGATAAAGATACCGAACTGCGCCAGAAAGTGAACCGCGAAACGGGCCGCCTGCCATGGAGCGAACTGATGCGCCACTTCGCCTCCGGCAACGTGGTGTGGATCGCGGACGAGATGGACCTGGTCGAAGTGGCCGTCCGCATCGCCCACGACGACAAGGCCAGCGTGGGCCAGTGGATGGCCGCCGGCCAGATCGCCAAGGTATCGGACCAGCAGGCCCAGGCCTGGCTGGAAGCGGATGCCTCGCTGTGGGCGTGCGTGGTCAGCCCGTTCATCCTCGTCCAGCAGCAGAAGAAAACCCACTGAGCGGGCGGGCGCGACGATGCTGGCTCCGCTCGACGCCCACCTGACCGACGCCCGCCCCCGCCACCTGCGGCCGGCCCAGCGGCCGCTCGTCGAACTGCTGTACTTCGGCATCAAGGAGGCGCGCGCCTGCCTGTTCGCCGGCCTGTTCTTCCTGGCGATGTTCGTGGTGCCGCGCACCGGCCTGCTGGGCATTCCCCGCTACGACGTGCTGCTGGCCGTGGCCCTGGCGATCCAGGCCTGGATGCTGGCGACCCGGCTGGAGACATGGGACGAAGTCAAGGCCATCGGCCTGTTCCACGTGGTCGGCTTCGCGCTGGAAGTCTTCAAGACGCAGATCGGCTCGTGGAGCTACCCGGATTTCGGCCACACCAAGCTGTTCGGCGTGCCGCTGTTCTCGGGCTTCATGTATGCGGCCATCGGCAGCTACATCATCCAGGCCTGGCGTCTGCTCGACCTGCGCATCCGCCACCATCCGCCGCACCCGATGGCCGCCGCGATCGCAATCCTGATCTACGTGAATTTCTACACCCACCACTATATCGGCGACTACCGCTGGTACCTGGCGGCGTGCGCGCTCGGCCTGTATGCGCGCACCACCGTGATCTTCCGTCCGCTGGACCGCGACCGGCAGATGCCGCTGCTGCTGGGCTTCGTGCTGACCGGCTTCTTCATCTGGGTCGCCGAGAACCTCGGCACGCTGGTGGGCGTGTGGCGCTACCCGGACCAGCTGGGCGCCTGGTCAGTCGTGCACGTCAGCAAATGGAGCGCCTGGTCGCTGCTGGTGATCATGACGTTTACCATCGTGGCGAACCTGAAGCATGTGAAGGCGCGGGTGCATGTGCCGGAGTGAGGCCGCGGCAGCAGGCACGCTGGATGCGGTGGCTGTCAGTCGCTGGCCACGGGAGCGCCGGGCAGGTGCTTCAAGGCGTGCGCCGACTCCTTGAGCAGCGCGTTCGCGCGATCGCCGGCTCCGGCTTCGTACGCCATCTGCGCGAGCTGTTGCAGCGCCGCCGGATGGCCCAGCGCAGCGGCCCGCTCCAGCCAGGCGCGCCCGGCGGCGCGATCGATGCTGCCGCCCTCGCCTTCGACGCGCATGTTACCGAGCACGAACATCGCTTCCGGCACGCCACCGCGCGCGGCCTGTTCCAGCCAGATGGCGGCCGCCGCGCTGTCGGCAGCGGTGCCCTTGCCGTTGCGAACCATCAGCCCGGCAAGCCATGCGGCCCTGGCATCGCCGGCCCGTGCCCCGGCGGCGAGATCGGCCAGCGCGGGCGCCCAGCCCGACGCTGGCCCGTTCATTGCCGCGCGCGCGGCGTCCAGGTCCGCTGCGCCGGCAGGCATGGTGAACGACACCAGCAGCGCGACCGCCATGCTGGCCTTCCTCATCGCGCCAAGTCGATCGTGTACAGCGCGTAGCCCTTGCCGCCGCCATCGTCGGCACGCAGCTCGCGCACGTTCGCCAGCCCGGCTTCGCGCGCCAGCGCCTCCTTGCCGGGCGCGGAGCGGAACACCACCGGGCCGGCTGTCGCCACCGGCGCGAAGCGCCAGCTGCGGCTGCTGCCATGGAGGGCGCGGGTCAGCTGGCCCTGCTTGCGGATGTACGCGATCAGCACGTCGCGGTTGTTGTCCGGCGCGGCCACCACCGTGCTGCTGCCGTCGAGGCCGGGAAACGCGCCGCCGCCGCTGGCGCGGTAGTTGTTTGTCGCGACCAGGAATTCCTGTGCGGGCACGACCGCCGCGCCGCGGAATTGCAGGTTCTTCACGCGCTGGCCGGGTGGCTGCGTGACGTCGATCTCGTAGCGCAGCTCGGCGCTGGACGGCACGTCGAAGTTATAGCCGGGGAAGCCGGTATTGACCAGTTCCTGCGGTTCGCCGCGGCGCGGGTCGATCGTGTTGAAGCGCCCGGCCGCCTTCTCCAGCCATGCGTGCAGCCCGGCGCCGGTCACCTTCACGCCGTACAGCGCGTTCGGGTACAGGTACAGGTCGGCCGCGTTGTTCAGCGCGATGCCACCGGCCGGCACGTCCGTGTAATCGGTCACGCCGGCCGATCCGCTCTTGAACGGCGACGACACCGACAGCACCGGCAAATGCGCCAGCTGCGGCAGGTTGGCCTGCACGTAGTCGCGCAGGTAGGCAGCCTGTGCCTGGTTGACCACCTGGATGGCGCTGACGTCGCCCGCGTCGGCGAAATACGTGGACATGCGGAAGTCGGTCTTGCCGACCGGGGTTTTCACATAGCGGATGGTGGCGGCGTGTTCCGCTTCGACCAGCGGTGCGATGGCGGGGTCGGCGGCCACCGCGTCGCGGCCGGCGGCGATCGGCCGCGCCTCGACCGTGGTGCGCGCCTTGTCGATCACCCAGGCCTTGCCGTTCCAGGCCAGCGACAGGCCGATCACGCCCAGGTGATTGCCCCACAGGCCGGCCATCACGGTCGGCACGCCGTGCACCAGGCCCCTGGCCTTGTCCACGCCGGGCAGGTCGAACTGCGGCACGCTGCTGGCCGCGTTCGGGAACACCTGGTGCGAATGGCCGATCAGCATAACGTCGATGCCCGGCACGCGCGCCAGGTGCCAGCTGCCGTTCTCCATCGACGGCGAATACGGCGCGGCATCGAGGCCGCCGTGGGAAATCGCCACCACGATGTCGGCCCCCTGCGCCCGCATCTCGGGAATGTAGCGCAGAGCGGTTTCACGCACGCCTTCGGCCACCACCTTGCCCTCGAGCCAGCGCTTGTCCCACGTGAGAATGGTGGGGGGCGTGAAACCGATGATGCCGACACGGAGCGTGGCAGGCACCTGGCGCCCGTCCGGCGCGGTGGCCGTGATGCGCTTGTCGATGATCGCGTAAGGCTTGAACAGCGGCTGGTGCGATTTCACGCTGACCACGTTGGCCAATACCTGCGGGAATGCCGGGCCGGCGCAGCGCCTGCCCTCCTCCACCCCTTCGACATCGAACCGGCTGCCCGTTACCTGGTTCAGGTAAGCGAGGCCGTAGTTGAAATCGTGGTTGCCGATCCCCGTGCCGTCGTATCCGAGCGCATTGAACGCCTTGTAGATCGCCAGCGTGGCATCGCAATCGAGCGGCTGCACCAACGCCTGGTAGTCCGACAGCGCGGTGCCCTGGATCGTGTCGCCGTTATCGAGCAGCACGTTGTTCGGGAACTGCGCCCTGGCCTGCGCGATCAGCGTGGCCGTGCGTTCCAGCCCGATCGACGGCTCGGGTGCCAGCTTGTAGTAGTCGTAGCTGACGACATTGGCGTGCAGGTCCGTCGTTTCAAGAATGGCAACGGTGGCCTGGCTGCCGGCGGGCACGCCGCCCGGCATCGTGGCGCAGCCAGCCAGCAGCAGCGGCAGGCAAAGCAGTAAGTGGCGGTTCGGTGCGGGATGTTTCATCAGTGAACGAATGGTGAAAGACCGGCCATGATACGCAAGGGATGGGCGTCCCGACAATAGATGCGGCGCGTTTCCAAACTGTCGGGTTTCTTTACATCTTGAGATAGATCAAAACTTAGCACTTTTTTAAGTACTTGTTTCTGAGGAAGATTATCAATCTGGCATATATTTTGCTGATGAGCTCGCCGGTACGTTCGTGCCGATAACGACATTTTCCAAAACGAGGACCATGTGACCATTTCATCCATCCTTCGCCGTTGCCTGCGGGCTGTGGCGGTGTCCGCACTGTGCGCAGCACCGTTGCACGCGGCAACCATCAACCTGTCCACCGCCGCCAGCATGTACAGCGTCGGCCAGAGCATCAGCGTCGATTTCCGCATCGGCGGCCTGACCGGCGCCGCCAACGATTCGCTGTCCGGCTTCGACATCGATGTGCTGTTCGACAGCGGCCTGCTCAAGCTCACGGGCTTCGGCTTCACCGACCCCGCATCGCAGCGCAACGAACTCGACCTGCCCGAGGCAGGTTCGTTCGGCTTCAACGGTGACGCGGCCGCGAACGGCGGCAGGATCGATGCGTTCGGGGTTTCCGGCAATAGCGCCGCCGCGCTCGATGCCGGCCAGGCCAACGACTTCCGCTTCCTCACGCTGACATTCGAAGCGCTGGCCGCCAGCGCCGCGACGGCGGTCCAGCTCGACCTGAACGATGCCGGGCTGATCTTCCTGTCCAGCGATTTCGGCGACCTCGATACGAACTTCGGCGCCGCGCGCGTGGCCTTCGCCATCGCTCCCGGCGGCACCGCGGTGCCGGAACCGGGCAGCCTTGCGCTGCTGCTGATCGGCGCCGCGGGCATGGCCCTGGCGGGCCGCCGCCGCGTGCGCGCCGCCGGTGCCGCCGCGGCGCTGGCACTGGCCGCCGCCGCGCCGGCATCGGCCCAGCAACCGGTCGTCAAGCAGGCGCCGGCCGCCACCGCGCAGGCTCCCCGCGCCGTGACCGCCACGGTCATCGCCGTGGAAGGCCGCCGGGCGCAGATCAAGCTGGCCAATGGCGCCGTCGAGTGGGTGTCGGTCGCCGGCGAAATCTCGAAGAGCCAGGTCGGCAAGCGCATCAGCGGCCGGATCGCCCCGCGCGGCGATGCCGTCATGCTGTTCGACCCCGTCATCGCCAACTGAGCCGGAGACCACCATGCAGATCCTGAAACAGGCGCCGCTGGCGGCGCTGATTGCCGCGGCATGCGCCGCGCCCGCGATGGCCCAGACGTCGTCGCCGTTCCCGCCGCCGGAGGAAAAACTCGGCGTGTATGTCGTCGATTCCGGTACCGGCCTCGACACCGGCTGCACCTTCCGCAGCGGCAGCCCGCTGCGCATCCGCATCCCGCTGCCGAAAGTCGTCAACGATGCCCAGCTGAACGGCGACGGCACGCTGAAGGACCCGGGCAAGCTGGTGGCCAACGGCGTGCTGTCGGCGCAGGCGACCATCCGCTTCCCCGTGTTCGACATCGACGACAAGTCGCCGACCGACGGCACGTACGCTCCCGAAGTCGACCGGGTCAGCTTCAACGGCAAGTTCAAGAAAACACTGGAAGGCTTCGACCAGACCTGGACGGACGATTCGATCATCGTGCCGATCGAGGAACTGAAGTTCGGCCAGGATAACGAACTGCTGATCGACATCGACACCGCCAACAACTTCGACAACTGGTGCATGTCGGTGGACTGGGTATCGGTGGAATTCGAGGCCACGCCGCCTTACGTGCTGCAACACGGCATCTCGGCCAACCTGTCCACCTGGGAAGAAGCGTCGGCCAACGGCGTGCTGCGTGCGCTGGAAGAGCGCGGCGTGCTGTTCACCCGCTTCTCGCTGGGCCAGGGTGCCGGCGGCAATGGCTCGGTGGCCGCCAATGCGCGCGAGCTGAACACGCAGATCGCCAACTTCCTCGAGCCGCTGAAGGCGGACAAGGTCCACGTCATCGCGCACAGCAAGGGCGGGCTCGATACCCAGGGCCTGCAGGCGCTGGGGCCGGAGTTCGAGATCGTCTCGCTGTCCACGCTGTCCACGCCCCACCTGGGCAGCGTGGCGGCCGACATGTCGATCATCGCCAAGACCGAGGCGGACGAGAAGATCGCCAACGGCCAGGACCCTAACGGCTTCGCCGCGGCCTACATCGACACCTGGACGTTCGGCCAGGGCCCGCAGCTGCCCGGCCTGGCGGACCTGACCACCTATGCGGCCACGTCGGCGCTGTCGAGCGGCCTGCGCGGCAATATCTCCGGGACCTACACATTCGGCGCGAACGCCGACCTGAACGGCGACAACGACCTGACGACGAACGAATCGTCGCCGCTGTTCCCTTCCGTGGCGCACTACGGCGCCGAGCGCGCATGGCGCGTGCTGCGCGACTTCCGCTCCGCACCGCTGACGCTGACCACCGTGCCGGGCCGGCTGTGGGGCACGCGCACCGTGCTGACCTACACGCTGAACCAGGCCGGCGGCGCGCAGGCGAACGATATCGTGGTGACCGAGAACTCCGCCAATCCGGGCTATGGCACGCCGCTGGGTAACAGCCCGGCGAACCACAGCACCGTGAAGAACGGCAATAACGTCAACACGATCCTCGACACGACGATCCCCCTCAAATAATGCAGAGAGCCGAGATGAAAACTACCGATCAATTCAAGAGGGCGGGCAGCCGTGCGATGGTGGCCGCGGCGCTGGCGGCACTGGCGCCGCTGGCGACGCTGGCAACCGTTGCCACGCCCGCGCACGCGCAAACCGTGCCGGTGGCCGTGAACACGCCGGCCACCGTGTCCGGCGCCATCGTGCCGGGCGCCACGTCGCTCGACATCCCCTTCGCCGTATCCGGTGCCGACGGCTTGCGCATCGAGCTGATCGCGCCGGTCGACGGTGCCACGCTGACCGTGCTCGACCCGGCCGGCAACGTCGTCGTCGCGCCGGGCGATCCGCGCGTGCGCTTCCTGCCCGGCGCGTTGAACACGCCGCCGCTGCCCGGCGGCATCTTCGAGGTCGCCGAACTGCCGGAACCGGTGGACGGCACCTGGACGATCCGCCTGGCCTTCCCGGCCGCTCCCGGCAAGACGGTGGCGCTGGGCACGATCTTCGCCCGCTCCCGATACGAAGTGGGCATGGCCGTCGAACGCACCACGCTGCTGGTCGGCGAGGACGTCTCGCTCGGCGTGCTGGTGCTGGACGACGGCCAGCCGATCACGGGCCTGAACCCGACCATCGCACTGAACGGCGGGGCGCCGCTGGCGGCCGCGGACGACGGCCAGGGTGCCGATGGAAAAGCCGACGATGGGGTCTACAGCATCGATCACACGTTCACGGCGCCAGGCGACTACACCATCACCGGCAGCGTGGCGATCCCGACGCCGAAAGGCACGCTCAACCGTACCGCCACGGCCCATGTGAAAGCCGTGTCCCCGCTGCTGGACAACGCCACCATCGCACTGACGACGCAGACCGGCGCGAACAGCTGCGTCGCCGGGCTGAAGGTCGATTTCGGGTTCAACGTGCGCAAGGCGGCGCGCTATTCCACCCTGATCCGCCTGACGGCGCCGAACGGCAAGTCGATCGACGTGCGCAAGGCAGCCGACTACGGCACCGGCGCCGGCCGTGCCACCGCGGAGTACAAGGCAGTCGACATCCGCAGCAAGCTGGGTGTCGAAGGCCCATACAACGTGGCCCTGATCGATGCGCTGGAACTGGGCGAGCAGGAATTCACGCTGGTCTACCGCAAACGCGATGCGGGCACGTTCAACGCCAGCCTTGCGCAACTGTGCGCCGGCGCGATTGAAGTGCAGCCGCAGCTGACCACCACGCCGATCCTGCGCGACGGCCACATCGACCGCTTCCGTCTGGCCTTCCCGGTCACGGTGGCCAACGGCGGCTTCTACCAGATCTCGTTCAAGGTGGTGGGCCCGAACGGCGAAGACATCGAACTGGTGAACGCCTCGCGCACGCTGGCGCCAGGCGCCAACAACGTCGAGGTGGAGCTGGCGTCGGACAGGTTCCAGTCGGTGGACGGCCCTTACCGCGCGATCTCGCTGGTGGTCCTGCAGGGCAGCAACAGCGCCCGCCTGACGACGATCGGCAGCACCGAGGCGTACTCGCACTGGCAGTTCTATCCGAAGAAAGCGGGCGACCTGGATAACGACGGTGTGGTGGGGCCGGCCGATGCGGCGCTGCTGACGGCGCAGCGCGGCGCCGCGGTGTACACTCCGGGCGACCGCCGCGACATCAACCGCGACGGCACGATCGACATCCGCGACGTGCGCGCGCTGCAGCAGCTGCGCTGAGCCGGCGCATGACGCAAGCACGACAGGAGCAGCAGCCACGGTGATCCCGCGCCGCCACATCCCGGCACTGGCCGCCGCCATCACGGCGGCCTACTTCCTGCTCGCCATCGGCGCGGTACGGGCGTTCGCGCTCGGCCTGCCGGGCTGGCTGGAAGGCGCGCTGTCGCTGCTGGCGGCGCCCGGGTTGATCCTGCTGCTGGCCTGGAATCCCGTGCTGGCGCCGCTGGGCCTGACGGCGGGCGAGGCGGTCGTCGTGCCAACCCTGCTGCCATGCCTGGCGATCATCGGGCTTTACTCGGCGCTGGCGTGGGCGGCGGCGCGGCTGCTGGTACCACCGCGATAAGGCAGGGCCGGTCACGGGGAATATTGTTCATGGCCGCGCGATTCGGCACCGCTGAAAACGGTGCGGACTGGCGCCGCTGCGGCCCGGGCGCGCTCGCAAACGGCGCCGATACGACATAATCCCCTGGATATGGAAAAAGCAACGCCAATGCTCAAAGAATGGCAAGTTTCATGATAGTGTTGTCAATGCCGTGAGGCCCGTTGCGGCACATGGGTATATATGAAAATTATCTTGTGGGGATTGCAATGAATCTGAAACGTCTCTTCACCAGCACCGCAATCGCAGCGTCTCTCCTCTGTGCCGGAGTGGCTAACGCCGAGCTCTACCAGTTCAGCATCAGCGGAGACTACACGGCAAGCTGGCAGCTCGATACGGACGTGGCACCGGACCTCTCGCTTCCCGAATCCGGCCTCACCTACTTCGACGTGGTCGGCGTGTTCCCCAATGCCGTCTTCAATCTTGCCGACATTTCCTTCTTCCACTCCAAGGTCGGCGGCGGCTTGAGCCTGGACGACTTCACCAGCGAGCAAACCCTGCTGATCGCCGATGGTCCCCAGCTCTACGGTGGCAGCGAAGATAATCCCACGTTCACCACCGGCTCGTATGCACTCACCGAATTCGACGGCACAGGCGCCTACACGCTGACCATTTCGGCCGTGCCGGAACCGGCAACGTACGGCATGATGCTGGGCGGCATGGCCCTGGTCGGCCTCGCGCTGCGCCGCCGACAGGCCCGGTAACGCACCATCCTGTCCCGCAGTCTTTCGGCGGGACCCGCGGCAGGCGCCGGCCGGCCGGTCGGCGCCTTTTTCACGTGGCATCGTCCCGCATCGATGTCAGGCCCTCGGCAAGCAGCCCTCGGTAGCCAGCCTTCAGCAGCCAGTCGTCAGTAAGCGACCCGTTCCGCGTAGGCGAGAATGCGCGTCCCGTAATCGCCGCCCCACTGGTAGGTATAGCGGCTCTCCGCGCCGATCTTCATGATGTCGTACTGCTTGCCGACGCCGGGCGGATTGTCGGTCGGCTGGCGGCCGCAGAAAAAGCCGGTGTCGGTGGCCAGGTCATAGAAGCGGTACCACGCGGTTGCGCCCGGCCGGTGCACGAACGGATTGGCGCCGGCGGCGCGGGTACTGCGCGGATCGAACACGGTATCCTTCATCTGCACCGCGCCGCGCCGGTACCACGCCACGCCCGCCTTCGCCGCGGCAGCCACCGCCGGGGTTTGCGGGCGGCTCATCAGGAAGGCAATGACCAGCACCGATTCCTGGCCGCTCTTCGATGGCAGTTCGAACGAACGGCCGGTGGCGGGCGCATGGGTGAACGGATCGTGCTGGGCGCACCAGACCGTCTTCACGCCGTCTTGCACGATCTGTGCCGCCAGGATGAAGCCGACCGCCCGTTCGACCGCCTCGCCCATGCGGCCACGCTGCTCCGCCGTGAAGAAGCCGGCGGCGAATAGTGCTTCCTGCCGGGCCGCGTCGTCGAGCAGTTTCAGCACGCGGATCATGGCGTTGTCGTTGAATGTCACGCGGTTCGAATAGACCGTGCCGGTGCGCGCCGGATACACCTGGGGGAAGCCGCCGGTCGGATACTGCATCGCCAGCAGGAAATCCATCGCCTTGCGGGCGCTGGCGCGGTAGACCGCATCGCCGCTGCGGCCGTACACGTCGGCCAGCACGAGGATTTCAGCCACGGTGGCGCCATTGTCGATCGTGCCCAGTTCCACGCCGCCGGCGCCAAGCCAGCCGGAACGGGCGGCCTTGCCATCCCACCGGTTCGCGTACCACCGGGTCTCCTTGTAGAAGCCGCCGTGCGGCATCTGCCACGACACGATATTGTCGGCCAGGCGCCGGTCTTCGCCCAGCGCCACGGCCGGGTCGGCGCTGCGGCTGAGCCAGCGCCGGTACGAATCCAATGCCGCACCGAGCGGATTGCCCTGCTGCGGCAGCAGCGGCGCCATGTCTTCCCGGCCCGGCGACACGGCGCAGCCGGTGGCGGAACAGGCCAGCGCCGACAGGGCGATGAGGCAGTTTCTTCGATCCATGGACGCTCCAGCGAAACGATGTGCAGGCGATTCTAGTTAATCGTTTAACTGCCGTAAACCATTGCCGTCGGACTGGTCAATTTCACACTACGGATTGGTGGTTTTGCCATCTGCGTTGTACCTCAGCAACTCAGCACCGAGCGTGAGCCAGCTCAGCGGCCGATCCCTGCGCGCCATGCATAATCGCCTTCCCGTCGGCACGCCGACCGCACCGTGGAGGCTGTATGTCAATCCGTTCCTGGGGGCCGCGAATCGCCGCCGCCGCCGTTCCGTGTTATCTGCTCGGTGTATTCTGGCTCGACCGGTCCACCGCTTCCGGACCGGTCGTCGACGCCATCCTGATGCCCGGCCTGCTGGCGCTGGCCTTCGGCGTCCCGCTGCTCAAACGGTTGGGTCTGCCGTACGACGGCTGGTTCACCACGCCCACGGCTGCCGGCTGCCTGGTGCTGATCGCGCTGTACGCCATCGCCGTATGGGGAATCCTGCGGCTGATCACGGCCTGGCGCTGAGATCGCGTGGCCTCTGCGGGCGCCGGCCTCCGCGACAGCGGCGCCGGCGCCTCGCAGCCCGCCCCGTAAGGTATAATCGGAGGTTTGATCGCCCTCTAAAGAGACAGAAAAATCATGGAAGCAGAACGCATCAATTCCCTCGCCGCCCAGCTCGCAGACCTGACGGCCCGCGAGAACGAACTTCGGAGGTATCTTTGACTTCGATAAGAAGTCGGAGAAACTGGAACAACTGAACGCCGAACTGGAAGATCCGGCGGTCTGGAACGACCCGAAAAAAGCCCAGGACATGGGCCGCGAAAAGAAAGCCCTGGAAGCCATCGTCGAGACGCTGGTGAAGGCAAAAAGCGACCTGGCCGACATGGCCGAGCTGTTCGCGATGGGCAAGGAAGAGAACGACGACGACACGCTCGAAGCGGTGATCGCCGACACCGCGGAGATCGCCAAGGTCATCGAAGGCCTGGAATTCCGCCGGATGTTCAACAACCCGATGGACCCGAACAACTGTTTCATCGACATCCAGGCCGGCGCCGGCGGCACCGAGGCGCAGGACTGGGCCTCGATGCTGCTGCGCCAGTACCTGCGCTATTGCGAACGCAAGGGCTTCAAGGTCGAGGTGATGGAAGAATCCGAGGGTGAAGTGGCCGGCATCAAGACCGCCACGCTGAAAGTCGAGGGCGACTACGCCTATGGCCACCTGCGCACCGAGACCGGCGTTCACCGCCTGGTCCGCAAGTCGCCGTTCGACAGCGCCAACGGCCGCCACACGTCGTTCACGTCGCTGTTCGTCTATCCGGAAGTGGATGACTCGATCGACATCGAGATCAACCCGGCCGACCTGCGCATCGACACCTACCGCGCGTCCGGCGCCGGCGGCCAGCACATCAACAAGACCGACTCCGCGGTGCGCCTGACGCACGCGCCGTCGGGCATCGTCGTGCAGTGCCAGAACGACCGCTCGCAGCACCGCAACAAGGCCGAGGCCATGGAAATGCTGAAGGCCAAGCTGTACGAGCAGGAACTGCGCAAGCGCATGAGCGAGCAGCAGAAGCTGGAAGATTCCAAGACCGACGTGGGCTGGGGCCACCAGATCCGTTCCTACGTGCTGGACCAGTCGCGCATCAAGGACTTGCGCACCGGCTTCGAGACCGGCAACACGAAGAACGTGCTGGACGGCGACCTGGACGATTTCATCGCCGCCTCGCTCAAGCAAGGGGTCTGACGCATGAGCCATCATGCTCCCCGCGCGTTCATCTTCGACATGGACGGCACGATCGTCGACAACATGGCGTTTCACACGAAGTCGTGGGTTGCCTTCTTCGAACGGCGCGGCCATGCGATCGACGCGGACGACTTCTTCCGCGCGACGGCCGGCCGCCAGGGCCATGAAATCATGCGCACCTACCTCGGCGCCGAGCTGACGAAGGAAGACACGGTACTGCTCGACGCCGAGAAGGAAGAGTTGTACCGCGAGCTGTACGCGCCGCACCTGGAAACGGTGGCCGGCTTCGACCAGTTCATCGAAGCCTCGCAGGAGCAGGATGTCCGCCTGGCCGTGGCCACGGCGGCGCCTCCGGCGAACATCGTGTTCACGCTCGATGGCCTCGACCTGCGCCGCCACTTCGACGCCGTGGTCGGTGCGGCCGACGTCGCACGCGGCAAGCCGAATCCGGACGTGTTCCTGCTGGCGGCCGAACGCTGCGGCGCCGCGCCCGAGCACTGCATCGTGTTCGAGGATGCCCCGCTGGGCGTGGAAGCCGCGCGCCGCGCCGGCATGCGCGCCGTCGTGCTGACCACCACGCTGCCGGCCGAAGCCTTCGCCGAATTCGACAACGTCATCTGCGTCGCCCGCGACTTCACGGACCTCGACATCGAAGCCCTGTTCGACTCCACTTCATACATTCAACAAGCACAGTAATCATGACGACCGAAAATCAAGGCGAAATCCAGGGTCAAGGCCAGGACCAGGCGCCAGGCCTCGACGACAACAAGATCATCGCCGAGCGCCGCGCCAAGCTGGCCGCGATCCGCGAACAGGGCATCGCCTTCCCGAACGACTTCCGCCCCGAGCACAAGGCGGCCGACCTGCAGGCGCAATTCGCCGGCAAGTCGCGCGAGGAACTCGAAGCCGAGCCGGTTCCCGTGGTGCTGGCAGGCCGGATGATGCTCAAGCGCGAAGCCGGCAAGAAGGCCGCGTTCGCGACGCTGCAGGATTCGTCCGGCAAGGCCTGCGACGGCCGTATCCAGATTTACGTGACGCTGGACGTCACCGGTGAAGCGGCGATGGAAGCGTTCCGCACCTACGACCTGGGCGATATCCTGGGCGTGAAGGGCACGCTGTTCAAGACCAAGACCGACGAACTGACCGTGAAGGTCAGCGAGCTGCGCCTGGTCACCAAGTCGCTGCGCCCGCTGCCGGACAAGTTCCACGGCCTGGCCGACCAGGAAACCAAGTACCGCCAGCGCTACGTGGACCTGATCATGAACGAGGACACGCGCCGCACGTTCAAGGCCCGCACCGCCGCCATCTCGTCGATCCGCCGCTTCATGCAGGAAAACGAGTTCATGGAAGTGGAAACGCCGATGCTGCACACGATCCCCGGCGGTGCCGCGGCCAAGCCGTTCATCACGCACCACAATGCGCTGGACATGCAGATGTTCCTGCGCATCGCGCCCGAGCTGTACCTGAAGCGCCTGGTGGTGGGCGGCTTCGACCGCGTGTTCGAGATCAACCGCAACTTCCGCAACGAGGGCGTGTCGATCCGTCACAATCCCGAGTTCACGATGATGGAGTTCTACGCCGCGTACACGGATTACCAGTGGATCATGAACTTCACCGAAGCCGTGATCCGCCAGGCCGCCGTCGATGCGCACGGCTCCGCGGTACTGACCTACGGCGGCCGCGAGCTGGACCTGTCGAAACCGTTCCACCGCCTGACGATCGTCGGCGCGATCAACAAGTTCGCGCCGCACTACACGAACGAGCAGCTGGAAGACGCGGAATTCATCAAGGCCGAGCTGAAGAAATTCGGCGTCAAGCCGCATGCCCACTCGGGCCTGGGCGCGCTGCAACTGGCGCTGTTCGAGGAAACCGCCGAAGCGCAGCTGTGGGAGCCGACGTTCATCATCGACTACCCGGAAGAAGTCTCGCCGCTGGCGCGCGCCTCCGACACCCGCAAGGGCATCACCGAACGCTTCGAGCTGTTCATGGTGGGCCGCGAGATCGCCAACGGCTTCTCCGAGCTGAACGACGCGGAAGACCAGTCAGCCCGCTTCCTGGCCCAGGTGGCCGCCAAGGAAGCCGGCGACGACGAGGCGATGTACTACGACGCCGACTACATTCGCGCGCTCGAATACGGCATGCCGCCGGCTGGCGGCTGCGGCATCGGCATCGATCGCCTGATCATGCTGCTGACCGACTCGCCGAACATCCGCGACGTGTTGCTGTTCCCACACCTGCGCAAGGAAGACTGACCTCTTCCCTGCCCTCCGAAAAACGCGCGGCTTCTACCGCGCGTTTTTTCTAGCGGGTGCTGTCAGACAGGACCGATGGCACTTGCCGTCCAGGATGTCGGCACGGCGCGAGGACGAAAACGGCTTACATCACCACGCGGTAGCAAGGCACATACGCCTTGCCCGGCAACTTCATGCGGCTCTGTGCCACGAACGATGCCAGCAGCCGGTCCATCGGTTCCATGATGGCGGCGTCGCCGTGGATCTCGAAATTGCCGTGTGCTTCGATCGCGCGGATGCCGTCGGCCTTCACGTTGCCGGCCACCACGCCGGAGAAGGCGCGCCGCAGGTGCGCGGCCAGCACGTGCACCGGCTGGTTCTTGTGCAGCTTCAGGTTGCGCATGTTTTCGTGCGTGGGCGAGAACGGCCGCTGGAATTCCTCGTCGATGCGCAGCGCCCAGTTGAAGTAATAGGCATCGCTGCGCGCCTTGCGGTACTCGCGCACCTGCTTGATCCCCTCCTGCATTTCACGCGCCACCGATTCAGGATCGTCGACGATGATCTTGTAGCGCTGCTGCGCGGCTTCGCCCAGCGTCAGGCCGATGAACTCGTTGATCTGAACGAAGTAATCGCGCGACGATTCCGGTCCCGTGAAGATCAGCGGGAACGGAATCTCGGCGTTTTCCGGATGCAGCAGGATGCCGAGGATGTACAGGATCTCTTCGGCCGTGCCGGCGCCGCCCGGGAATACGATAATGCCGTGGCCAGTGCGCACGAATGCTTCGAGCCGCTTTTCGATGTCCGGCATGATCACCAGGTCGTTGACGATCGGGTTCGGCGATTCGGCGGCGATGATGCCGGGTTCCGTGATGCCGAGATAACGGCCATTGATGAAGCGCTGCTTGGCATGGCCGATCGTGGCGCCTTTCATCGGGCCCTTCATCGCGCCGGGACCGCAGCCGGTGCAGATATCGAGCGCGCGCAGGCCCAGTTGATAACCCACTTCCTTTGTATAGTTATATTCGGCCCGGTTGATCGAGTGGCCGCCCCAGCACACTACCAGGTTGGGATTGGTTTGCGGCCGCAGCACATTTGCATTGCGCAGGATATGGAATACCGCATCGGTAATCCCTTCGGTGCGGGACAGGTCGAATTTCGGGTTATCGGTCACTTCGTTGCTGACGAAGACGATATCGCGCAGCACCGCGAACAGGTGCTCGTGAATACCCTTGATCATCTTGCCGTCGACGAACGCGATGGCCGGTGCGCCTTTTATCTCGAGCTTGATGCCGCGCTCGCGCTGCAGGATGTTGATATCGAAGGACTTGTAGCGGTCCAGCAGTTCCTTGCCGTCGTCGATGGTGCTGCCGCAATTGAGCACGGCCAGCGCGCACTGGCGGAATATCTCGTACAGGCCGCCCTTGCCGGTATCGAGCAGCTTGACCACTTCCGCTTTCGACAGTACTTCGAGCTTGCCTTCGGGTGAAATCAGAGTATCGACAAAACCTTGTTCCATGGTGCGTAAGTCCTTTATTCAAATAATGCGAATTGCCCCCGTATGGCTGCCAATATACGACATCGGCGGCGTAAGAGGATTGCAATCTTTTCAAACGAACCATATTGCTGCGTCGCACCACACGAATCCGTCGACAAACGGACGGGGTACATTACAATGGCCACTTTTTTTTCAGGAGATGCCGCATGAGCGGTTCAAGCAAGGCAGTTGACACGGCCATCCCCGAATTCAAACAGATTTTGGGGCATCCCGCTCCACTGTGGATGTTGTTCATGACGGAGTTCTGGGAGCGCTTCGCGTTCTACGGCATCCGTTGGGCGCTGGTGCTGTATATCGTCGCCCAATTCCACGGTGGCGCGGCTTCCGGTGAGGCCGACGCAAACCTCACCTATGGTTCGTATCTCGCGCTCGTCTATGCGGCGGCGCTTTTCGGCGGCTATGTAGCCGACCGGGTGCTCGGCTACCAGCGTTCCATCCTCATCGGCGCAGCGTTCATGGCGGCAGGCCTGTTCATGATCGCCGTGCCCGACCCCACCATCTTCAAGGTGGGCCTGGCCACCATCATCACCGGTAACGGCCTGTTCAAGCCGAACATCTCGACGATGGTCGGCAAGCTGTATGCCGCGGCCGATTCGCGCCGCGACAGCGGCTTCACGATCTTCTACATGGGGATCAACGCGGGCGCCTTCATTGCGCCGATCCTCACCCAGCACCTGGCCCAGTATGTCTTCAATACCGGCGACATGCCCGAGTACAAGGTGGTGTTCATCGCCTCCGGCATCGGCATGCTGATCTCGCTGGTGTGGTTCTTCATCGGCCGCAGGGAACTGAAGGGCATCGGCATGCCCGAGACGCAGGCGGCGGGTACGGCCCGCGTGCTGTACGTGATCGCCGGCTGCCTGGCCACGATCCCCGTCGTCTTCGCGCTGCTGGCCGTCGGCGCGCAGCAGCTGCAGGGCGTGCTGACCGTGCTGTTCATCCTGCTGGCGGTGATGCTGCTGGTCGAAGGCTACCGCAACGGCCCCGTGGCCCGCGACAAGGTATGGGCGATGATGATCATCTTCGCGTTCAACATCCTGTTCTGGATGTTCTTCGAACAGGCCGGCAGCTCGTTCACGTTCCTGGCCGAGAACATCGTCAACCGCGCCTTCGGCGACTGGATCTTCCCGACCGCCTGGTTCCAGAGCGTGAACTCGATCGCCATCATCACCTGTGCCCCGGTCATCGCGGCGATCTGGATCTTCACCGCGAAGCGCAATGTCGAGCCATCGATCCCGCGCAAGTTCGGCCTGGGCCTGATCTTCAACGGCCTTGCCTTCCTGCTGCTGGTGTTCGCACTGAAGACGATGGTCGTCGACGGCAAGATCCCGTTCTGGACGCTGTTCATGGTGTATGTGATCCAGTCCATCGGTGAGCTGTGCCTGTCGCCGATCGGGCTGTCGATGGTGACCAAGCTGGCGCCGACCCGCCTGGTCGGCCTCGGCATGGGCGGCTGGTTCCTGTCGACCGGCATCGGCAACAACCTGTCCGGCATCTTCGCCTCGCACGTGTCCGGCGAATCGGGCATGTCGGTGGAGTCGGCGCTGTCCGGCTACAACTTCGGCTTCTGGTCGCTGGTGCTGGGCGGCGTGCTGCTGTTCCTGCTGGCACCGCTGATCCAGAAGCTGATGCATGGCGTGAAGTGATCCGCACGATGCACAATTAAAAACGGCGGCCCGCGGGCCGCCGTTTTTCATTTGCCCGCCACCGGCGCCGGATGTGCCCTCAGCCACGCATCCAGCAGGCCCGCGGCGCCGGCCGGCAGGTGCAGCCCCAGCTTCGAGCGCCGCCACAGGATGTCCTCGGCCGTCATGGCCCACTCGTGCCGGCGCAGGTAATCCAGTTCGGCCTCGAACAGCCCCGGCAGCACCTGCTCGCCCATGTCCGCCATGGCTGCGCGCCCCTGCAGCAGCGTATGGATGCGGGTTCCGTAGGCCCGGGCGTAGCGGCCGATCAGCGCGCAGTCGAGCCAGTGATACCGCACCTGCAGCGTCGAGCGCCAGCCGTCGAATTCGAGCACCGAGCGGCTTTGCGGCGTGGCGCCGAACAGGTCGCCGCCAGGCAGGCAGGCGCCCGCCGTCCAGGCCCCGGCCCGGTGGCCGAGCGCCTTGCAGACCAGGTCGGCGCTTTCCTCGGCCAGCTTGCGGTAAGTCGTCAGCTTGCCGCCGAAGACCGTCAGCAGCGGCGCCTCGTCCGCCGCCCCGCCGTCCACCTGCAGGCGGTAGTCGCGCGTCACGGCGCTGGCGCTGGCCGATGCATCGTCCAGCAGCGGGCGCACGCCGGCGAAGCTCCACACCACGTCGGCCGGCGTCACCGCTTCCCTGAAGTAGTGGCTGGCCACGCCGCACAGGTAGCGGATCTCGTCGTGGCCGATCGCCACCGCGGCGGGGTCGCCGGTGTATTCGACGTCGGTGGTGCCGATCAGCGTGAAATCGCGCTCGTACGGAATGGCAAAGACGATGCGGCCGTCGTCGTGCTGGAACAGGTAGGCATCGTCGTGCGCGAACAGGCGGCGCACGACGATGTGGCTGCCCTTGACGAGCCGCAGCCGCGTTCTTGCCTGCGGCTGCGCCGCATCCGTCCCGTGCAGCGCGCCGTCGAGGAACTGGCCGGCCCATGGCCCGGCCGCGTTGACGATGGCCCGCACTGTGATGTGCTTGAAGGTGCCGTCCGGCTTGCGCAGCGTGACGCGCCACGCGCCGTTCTCGCGGCGCGCCCCGGTGCAGGCCGTGCGCGTCAGGATGCACGCGCCCTTCTGCGCCGCGTCCACCGCGTTCAGCACCACCAGCCGCGCATCGTCGACCCAGCCGTCCGAGTAGACGAACGCCTGGCCGAGCGCCGGTTTCAATGGCCGGCCAGCCGGGTGGGAAGCGAGCTGCACGCTCTCCGACGCCGGCAGCAGCTCGCGCCGCGCCAGCCGGTCATACAGGAACAGGCCG
The DNA here is from genome assembly GCF_055502615.1 of Pseudoduganella sp. jia 9. Lineage (NCBI taxonomy): Bacteria > Pseudomonadati > Pseudomonadota > Betaproteobacteria > Burkholderiales > Oxalobacteraceae > Pseudoduganella > Pseudoduganella sp. jia 9. Next base: position 52,613 of record NZ_JBUPWE010000026.1, read on the forward strand.
GCGCGGATCAGCACCGCGGAGCGCTGGCCGGTGTGCGGCATCACGAAGCGCATCGGCCGTATCACGTGGGGGGCGGCACGCAGCAGTACCTCGCGTTCGGCCAGCGCCTTGCGTACCAGGCCGAACTCGTAATGCTCGAGATAGCGCAGGCCGCCGTGGATCAGCTTTGTGGAGGCGGACGAGGTATGCGCGGCCAGGTCGTCGCGCTCGCACAGCGCCACGCACAGGCCGCGGCCCGCCACGTCGCGGGCGATGCCCGCGCCATTGATGCCGCCCCCCACCACCAACACGTCGCAATCGACGTCCTGCCTTGCCGCTGCCATCGGATCCCCGGCTGATTCAATTACTATGAAGATACGACAGTTACATGGGTTGGGCAAGTAGCGTGTCCGTTCCGGCGCTTTCCACGGCCGGGCTGGCGGCCGGCGGCCCATGTGCGCTGGTCTATAATGGCCCGCACAAATATGCCTGCCCGCAACCCTGGGAAACCCGAGTCTTGAGCAAACAACCACCCTGGCTGAACCGCCGCAACGCCACCATCGGCGCGATCGCCGCCGTCGCCGCGAGCCTTCTCGCAGTTCTTCTGCTGCTGGGCTACCTGTTCCTGGTGGTGCGCCCCCGCCTGCCGGAACTCGATGCCGTCATTGACTACAAGCCGAAGATCCCGCTGCGCGTATACACGGCGGACAAGGTGCTGATCGGCGAATTCGGCGAGGAGCACCGCGACTTCGTGCCGGTGCAGCAGATGCCGGACATGATGAAGAAGGCCGTGCTGGCGATCGAGGACACGCGCTTCTACGATCACGGCGGGGTCGACTGGCTGCGCGTGCCCGGTTCCGTGCTGGCCAACCTGTCGGGCAGCTTCCGCCAGGGCGGCTCGACCATCTCGATGCAGGTAGCCCGCAATTTCTACCTGACGCGTGAAAAGGTCATCTCCCGCAAGCTCAACGAAGTGATGCTGGCCTTCAAGATCGAGGATGCGCTGACGAAGGACCAGATCCTCGAGCTGTACATGAACCAGATCTACCTGGGCCAGCGCACCTTCGGCTTCGGCGCTGCGGCGCAGACCTACTTCGACAAGCCGCTGAAGGACCTGTCGATCGCCGAGATCGCGATGCTGGCCGGCCTGCCGAAGAATCCCGCGCGCCACAATCCGATCACCAATTTCAAGCGTGCCAAGCTGCGCCAGCAGGTCGTGCTGCGCCGGCTGCTCGACGTCGGCTACATCACCGACGCCCAGTACCGCAAGGCGCGCGCCGAAACGCTGCGCGTGAGCAGCAAGGGCCAGGACTTCGCCGTGCATGCCGAGTACGTGGCCGAACTGGCGCGCCAGGCGGCATTCACCGAGTACCGGGAAGCAGCCTATACGCGCGGCATCGTGGTGCGCACGACGATCCTGGCCGCCGACCAGGAAGCGGCCTACCAGGCGGTACGCCGCAACGTGATCGCCTACGACCAGCGCCACGGCTATCGCGGACCGGAAGCGTTCATCGCCCTGCCGGAGGACGATGCCGAGCGTGAAGAGGAGATCGATCGCGCGCTGTCCCGGCAGCCCGTCACCGATGGCCTGGTCGCCGCCGTGGTCCTGTCGGCCGGCCCGCGCGAGGTACGGGCCGAGATGGCCGACGGCACGGACGTGACGATCACCGGCGATGGCCTGAAGCTGGCGGCCGCCGCGCTGTCGCCGAAGGCAAAGGACGCGCTGCGCATCCGCCCGGGCGCGGTGATCCGCGTCAGCCGTGCCGGCAAGAAGGGCTGGGCGATCACGCAGGTGCCGAAGGTGGCCGCCGCGTTCGCGTCGATCGATCCGCAGACCGGCGCCTACCGCGCCATGGTCGGCGGCTTCGACTACAGCGTGCAGAAGCTCAATCATGTCACGCAGGCGTGGCGCCAGCCCGGTTCGGCCATCAAGCCCTTCGTCTACTCGGCGGCAGTGGAAAAGGGCTATGGCCCGGCCACGCTGATCGACGACGTGCCGCTGGAACTGCCGGGAGGCGCCAATGGCGGCCTGTGGCGTCCGCAGAACGACGATTTCGTGTTCGACGGGCCGATCTCGATGCGCATCTCGCTTGCCAAGTCGAAGAACGTGCCCTCGGTACGCATCCTGCGGGCCGTCACGGTGCCCTATGCGCATGAATTCCTCGGCCGCTTCGGCCTGGACCGCGCGAAGCATCCGCAGAACCTGACGATGGCGCTCGGCACCGGCGCCGTCACGCCGGAGCAGATGGCCGGCGCCTACGCGGTGTTCGCGAACGGCGGCTACCGGATCCGGCCCTACCTGGTCGCCAGCATCGAGGATGCCGACGGCAAGGTGCTGCGCATCATGCACCGCACTCCCCAGCCGGAGGAGTCGGCGCGGGTGCTCGATCCGCGCAATGCCTTCCTGATGGACAGCATGCTGCATGAAGTGGCGCGCACCGGCACCGGCGCGGCGGCCGTGCAGCGCATCGGCCGGCCCGACATCGCCGGCAAGACCGGCACCACCAGCGATGCCTTCGACGGCTGGTTCGGCGGCTATGGCGGCGGCATCGTGGCGGTGGCGTGGATGGGTTACGACGAACCGAAATCGCTGGGCGGCCGAGAATTCGGTTCCACGCTGGCCCTGCCGATCTGGATCGACTACATGCGCAGCGCTTTGGCGGGCCGGCCGGTGGTCGAACGCGCGGTGCCGGAAGGCGTGGTGCAGATGAACGACGACTGGGTGCTGGAGGAATATGCCGGCGACCCGACCGTGCGCACCATCGACATCGACCCGGCCATGATCGAAGGCGCCGGGCCGGGCATGCCGGACGACGGCAGCGAGCCGGCACCGGTGCCGGTTCCGGTACAGCCGGAACCGATGCCGTCTCCCTATGTCAACTGACTGAATGAGCGCAGGAGGCAGCTTGGGCAACTGGAAGCAGCTATCGCCGTCGCAATACCACACGCTGGACCTCGGCGTGGCGTTCGGCATCACCGACGTGGGCATCGTGCGCACCTCGAACCAGGACAATTTCCATATTGCCCCCGAGCTCGGCCTGCTGGCCGTGGCGGACGGCATGGGCGGCCACGCGGGCGGCGAGATCGCCAGCGCCGAGGCCATCGAGCTGCTGTGCGCCTTCATCGCCGCCGCGCGCGGGCAAGGGGCGGCATCCGCCGGGCCCGGCGGCAACACCGCCCTCCCCGCGTTCCGCGCCAGCGCCTTCGATCCCGCGTCGACCGATCCGGACGCCACCTGGACCGATGCCACGATGAAGGCCATGATCACGCTGCACGACGCGGTGGAATTCGCCAATGCCCGCCTGTACGCGGCCAACGTGGCGCAGCACCAGGCCGACGGCATGGGCATGGGCACGACGCTGACGGGCATGTGGCAGCCCGCGCCGCACGGCCCCGTATTCGTGTTCCATGTCGGCGACAGCCGGCTGTACTGCTGGCGCGGCGGCGAACTGCGGCAGCTGACCCGCGACCAGACCCTGTACCAGCAGGCGCTCGACCTCGGTGCGCCCGAACCGCTGCCGCCACGTAACCTGCTGCTGCAGGCGCTGGGCCCCACCGCCACCATCCGCCCTGAACTGCTGGCGCGGGCCGTGGCGCCGGGCGATGTCTACCTGCTGTGCAGCGACGGCCTGTACGGCGACTCCGACCCGGCGGCCATCGCGGCGATCCTGGCCGACGCGCGCGACGACAATCTCGATGCCTGCTGCGCCGCGCTGGAGGACATGGCCAGACGCGACGGCGGGCGCGACAACATCACCGCACTGCTGCTGCGCTGTCCCTCCTGATCACCGCGTCGCCGGCGATCGTGACCGCGGCCGGTTCGCCTTCCGCAATATCCACCGCGACATGCACGATGCCGTCGCGGCCCAGCGCGCGGCCCTGGTGGCCTTCGAACACCAGCCGTTCTCCATCGTGCGGCAGGAGGCCGTGGCGTACCAGGTAGGCGCCCAGCGGGCCATTGGCATTGCCCGTCACCGGATCTTCCGCCACGCCGATGGCCGGCGCGAACATGCGCCCTTCCGTGCAGCGATCGCCCACGGCGAAGGGGAACCAGCCCTTGCTGCCGACTTGGGCACCCAGTGCGGTCAGCGCAGCGGGATCCGGCGCCAGCCGGTCCAGCACTTTCACGTCGGCGAGCGGCACCAGCACCTTCGAGTGGCCGGTCGACACCACCTGCACCGGCAGGCCGGCCGCCAGGTCGGCGCCACGGATGCCGAGCGCCGCCGCGATCCGTTCCCGCAACGGCTCGTCGACCGGTTCTCCGAACGCCGGCGCGCCCTGCCGGATCGCAATGCGCCAGTCGCCGCCGTGACGCGACACCGTGATGCGCTGCAGGCCGGCGCCGGTCTTCTGCACGAACGCGCCTTCGATGCCCTGCGTGACGGCGCGCACGTAATGCGCCGCGACCGTTGCATGCCCGCAGACCGGCACCTCGACCGTCGGCGTGAAGAAACGCACGTGCACGTCATGGCCCGCGCCGGCCGGCTTCAGCACGAACGCGGTTTCCGAGTAGCCCAGTTGCGCGGCGATGCGCAGCATCTCCTCGTCGCGCATGCCATCGGCGTCGGGCACCACGCCGGCCGGGTTGCCCTTGCCGGCGGTGCGGGTAAATGCGTCCACGTGAAAAATCCTGCGTTCCATGCCTTCTCCTTTGCCAATGTCGATGGCGCCAGCATAGACTCTGGCGGCGGATGGAACAATGCCCTGTCGGGATGACATACTCTCTCGCTTGGCAATAGAATGACCGGATAACAGCCGCAGGGCTGGAGGAACTGGATGACGGAACTGAATGACTACGAGGTCTTCGTGACCATCGTCGATGCCGGCTCGCTGACGGCCGCGGCGCGCGCGCATGGCCGTTCGCTGCAATCGGTCAGCCGGCTGCTGGCGCGCCTGGAAGAAGAACTGGGCACGCAGCTGGTGCGCCGTACCACGCGCAGCCTGCAGGCCACGCCGGCGGGCGCCGCGTTCGCCGAGCGGCTGCGCCCCGCGCTGGCCGACATCGGTGCCGCCCGCGCCGAGGTGCGCAGCGAGGCGCTGCACGTTGCCGGCACCCTGCGGGTCGCCGCGCCTGCGCTGCTGGGCGCCAGCCACCTGGCGCCGATGCTGGCGCGCTTCATGCAACGCTGGCCGGAACTACAGGTGGAACTGGTCGTCGGCGACCGCCATGCCGACCTGTTGAAGGAGAAGATCGACCTGGCCGTGCGGGTCGGCGAACTGTCCGACTCATCCTTGCGCGCGCGCCCGCTGGCGCGCTTGCGCCGCGTGTTCTTCGCGTCTCCCGAGTGGCTGCAGCGGCACGGCCAGCCGGCCACGCCCGACGAGCTGGCGCGGCTGCCCTGCGTGATCCGCACGATCGGCCCCGAACGCGGCCAATGGCCGTACCAGGTGGACGGAACCGCGCGCCGCGTCAGGGTGGCGGGCGCCTTCCGCGCCAACGACGCGGCCACCTGCAACGAAGCGGTGGCGCAGGGACTCGGCGCCGGCATGGCCGCGCTGTGGCAGGTGCGCCGGCTGCTCGACGAAGGCCGCGTCCAGTTGATGCTGCAGGCTTTCGAACCGCCGCAGCAACGGGTGCAGGCCGTGTGGCACGGCACGCAGACGGCGGCGGCCCGGCTGCTGGTCGAGCACCTGGCGCTGCAGTTCGGTGCAGCGAGCTGGTAGCGCCCTGCGCGCGAGGTAAGAGCAGGCGTCAGATGCCGCCGGAACCCGGCGCGGCGCGGCGCTTGTCCGCCGCGTCGATGACCTTCTTCACCGCATCGATCACCAGTTGCGGTTCTTCCATCTGGATGCCGTGGCCGCTGTTTGCCGTCACGACCTGCGCGCCGTCGGTGAACTGCCTGGCGAAGTCGGCGTGCAAGGCTCGCTTGATCGCCACCGCCTCCGGCGTCTCCAGGAAGAATTCCGCCTTCGCGGGCTGCTGCACCGACGTCAGCACGACGACCGGGACGTCCGGCACCTTGCCGACCAGCGGCAGTACGCCGCTGTCGAGCACCGGCTGCAGCAGCGCGAGCTCGGGTTTGAACCGGGGCGGCACGATGGCCGCGAACTTGCCGTCATCCTCGGCGGCACGCGCGGCATCGAGCTTGCGCAGCGCGGGACTGAAGCGTTCATCGCTCGGATCGACCAGGACCATGCCGGCCACCTGCTGCGGATGCCGCGCGGCGAACGAACGCACCAGCAGCGCGCCGTAGGAATGGCCGACCAGGATGAACGGTGGCGCCAGCTGCCCGGCGGCGATCAGCTGCTCGAGTTCCGCCGTGTTCTGTGCGATCGTGCGCGCCTCGGGACGGGCATCCGATGCGCCATGGCCGGCGCGCGAATAAGTCAGCACCCGCGCGCTGGCGGCCACCTGCGGCGCCACCTTGCGCCATGCGCGCAGGTCGCTGCCGAAGCCGGATTCGAAGATCACGGTGTACTTCCCGCTGCCAGCGATCGCGGCCTGCACCTGGTACGGCTTGTCGCCGACCGCGACCTGCCTGGCCTCGATTCCGGCCGCGGGAACCTGCGCCTGGACCGGCAACGACAGCGACAGCGACACCATGGCAATAGCGGCGAACGCGCGGCGCACCGGCAGCTTGAGGACTATTTTTCCGTTCATCTTTTTTCGGCTCCCTGGTTGAAAGGAGACAATAGCCGATATGCGCACGGCAAGCCAGCGTTTCGGCAGCCCTGCATCCGCCCCTCGTCCGCAAGAGCGCCAGCGAAGGCGCTGCCCCGATCGATGGTTCGCGGCGCTAAATTACTGCCGGGAAGCCGCCGGCATGCGTGCCGGCGCTTCCTTTCGTGCTGCCAGCATGGCCCGGAAGGCCGTCGCGTCGGAGACGCGCCGCGAGCATTCGGGCGCCAGCGCCGCCTCAAGTTCCGCCTCCCAGCCCCGCAGCCGTCGCCAGCGGCCGGCCAGGATGGCAGCCATCGCCTCGAACGGAGTGCCCGGGAATGGATGGGTTCCCGCCAGCAGGCGATACAGCACGACGCCGGCCGCGAACAGATCGGCGCGGGCATCCACGCTGCCGCGCCACTGCTCCGGCGGCGTGCTGGCCGGCGTGCCCTGTACGGCGCAGTTGCCGGCGCGGCAAACGAGGCCGAAGTCGGCGATGACCGGGACGCCGCACGACAGCAGCACATTGCTGCACTTGATGTCGCGATGGACCAGGCCGCGCGCGTGCAGCGCCTCCAGGCCTGCCAGCAGTCCGTCCATCAAGGCCAGCGCGGCAGCCGGCGCCACCGGCCCGGCCACCGTCGCGCCATCGATCCAGGCCAGCGCATGCCAGGACGCGCCCCCCTCCAGCACACGGGCCAGGTTCGGATGCCCCAGTGCGTACAGGTCCGGATGCAGGGCGCCGGGCTTGACCAGGGCGGACGCTCCATCGGGCCCGCGCGCACGCCAGGCGCGCGGCGCCACCTGCCCGTCGGGCGTGTAGTGGCGCGGCCACCATCGCGCCATCGGCAAATCTTGCCGGGGACCGGTCATCTCTGATTCAGGCACCATCTTCCAGTCTACCGATTGTGTTGCGTTTGAATTAACATGCACGATTGAGCCACCACCAGTTGCCGGGCTTGCCGGAGCGCCGGGCCATGGGCCAGGTCTGCACCTGACGGGCGACGTGGCACGTGTGCTTCGACTATAATGTTGCCTTGCCGCCCAGCGGTCTTCCCGTCAGCAGTCACAGTCAGCAGCCACGTCAGCCTTCCCGCCGCATGCCCTTCGACTTTACACGAGCTCTCCCCAAACCCGGCAACCGCTTCGCGCTGCCCGCGCTGTATGGTTCCGCCGATTCCTATGCGCTGGCCCAGGCCGCGCTGCAACTGAAGGAACAGGGCCGCATGCTGGCCGTCGTCGTGGCCGCGGCCAGCGATGGCCAGCGGCTGCTCGACGAGATCCCATGGTTCGCGCCCGGCCTGCGCTGCCACCTGCTGCCGGACTGGGAAACCCTGCCCTACGACGCCTTCTCGCCGCACCAGGACCTGGTATCCGAGCGGCTGGCCACGCTGCACGAGATCCGCAGCGGACAGTGCGACGTGCTGCTGGTACCCGCCACCACGGCGCTGGTGCGCATGGCGCCACCGTCGTTCCTGGCGGCCTACACCTTCTTCTTCAAGAAGGGCGAGTCGCTCGACGAGGCGAAACTGAAAGCCCAGCTGACGCTGGCCGGCTACACGCACGTGACCCAGGTGATGTCGCCCGGCGAATACTCGGTGCGTGGCGGCCTGATCGACCTGTTCCCGATGGGTTCCGCGCTGCCTTACCGGCTCGACCTGTTCGGCGACACCATCGAGACGATCCGCACCTTCGACGCCGACACGCAGCGTTCGCTGTATCCGGTGGGCGAAGTACGCCTGCTGCCGGGCCGCGAGTTCCCGATGGACGAAGCGGCGCGCACCACGTTCCGCAGCCGCTGGCGCGAAACCTTCGAAGGCGATCCGTCGCGCGCCGTGGTCTACAAGGACATCAAGAGCGGCATCGCCTCGGCCGGCATCGAATACTACCTGCCGCTGTTCTTCGAAGAGACGGCCACGCTGTTCGATTACCTGCCCGAGGGCGCCGCGCTGGCGCTGGTGGGCGACATCGACGGGGCGATCCGCCGCTTCTGGGGCGACACCGAGAGCCGCTACAAATTCCTCAAGGCCGACCGCGAGCGGCCGATCCTGCCGCCCGAGGCGATCTTCCTGCGCGACGAGGCGTTCTTCACCTGTGCGAAGCAGCACGCCCGCATCACGATCGGCAAGAGCCTCGACGGCGAGCCGTCCGAGCTGTCGGCACCGGTTCCGAACGTCGCCGTCAACCGCCACCTGGATGATCCGCTGACAAACCTGCGCGCGTACGCGATGCGCCCCGACCTGCGCGTGATGATCTGCGCCGATTCGGCCGGCCGCCGCGAAACGCTGCAGCAGTACTTCGCCGAGTTCGACCTGCACCCCGCGCTGGTCGATGGCTACGCGGGCTTCCTCGCCTCGCACGACCGCCTCGTGCTGGGCGTGGCGCCGTTGCAGGCCGGCTTCGAGCTGCATGCCGGCGAGCAGGCGCTGGTGTTCATCACCGAGACCGAGATCTATGCCGGTTCGGGCCGGCGTGTCGGCAAGAAAAAGCAGGAAGCCGTCACGCAGGTCGAGTCGATGGTGCGCGACCTGTCGGAGCTGAAGATCGGCGACCCGGTGGTGCACATCAACCACGGCATCGGCCGCTACATGGGCCTGGTGAGCATGGACCTGGGCGAAGGCGAAACCGAATTCCTGCACCTCGAATACGCCAAGGACACCAAGCTGTACGTGCCGGTCTCGCAGCTGCACGTGATTTCACGCTACTCGGGCGGCGCGCCGGAAGACGCGCCGCTGCACGCGCTGGGTTCCGGGCAATGGGACAAGGCCAAGCGCAAGGCCGCCGAGCAGGTGCGCGATACGGCGGCCGAGCTGCTGAACCTGTACGCGCGGCGCGCCGCGCGGCAGGGCCACGCCTTCGAATACTCGTCGCACGACTACGAGCGCTTCGCCGAAAGCTTCGGCTTCGACGAAACGCCGGACCAGGCGGCCGCCATCCTGAACGTGATCCGCGACATGACGTCCGGCAAGCCGATGGACCGGCTGGTGTGCGGCGACGTCGGCTTCGGCAAGACCGAGGTCGCGCTGCGCGCCGCCTTCATCGCGGTCATGGGCGGCAAGCAGGTGGCGATCCTGGCGCCGACCACGCTGCTGGCCGAGCAGCATGCGCAGACCTTCGCCGACCGCTTCGCCGACTGGCCTGTGAGGATCGCGGAAATGTCGCGCTTCCGCACCGGCAAGGAAATCGCCAACGCGATCAAGGGCATGGCCGACGGCACGCTGGACATCGTGATCGGCACCCACAAGCTGCTGTCGGCCGACGTCAACTTCACGCGCCTGGGCCTGGTCATCATCGACGAGGAACACCGCTTCGGCGTACGCCAGAAGGAAGCGCTGAAGTCGCTGCGCGCCGAAGTGGACGTGCTGACGCTGACCGCCACGCCGATTCCCCGCACGCTGGGCATGGCGCTGGAAGGCCTGCGCGATTTTTCCGTCATCGCCACCGCGCCGCAAAAGCGGCTTGCCATCAAGACTTTCGTGCGCAGCGAAGACGGCTCGATCATCCGCGAAGCGCTGCTGCGCGAACTGAAGCGCGGCGGCCAGGTGTACTTCCTGCACAACGAAGTCGAGACGATCCAGAACCGCCTCGCGCAGCTGACCGAACTGGTGCCCGAGGCGCGTATCGCCGTGGCCCATGGCCAGATGCACGAGCGCGACCTGGAAAAAGTGATGCGCGACTTCGTGGCGCAGCGCTACAACATCCTGCTGTGCACGACGATCATCGAAACCGGCATCGACGTGCCGACCGCGAACACCATCATCATGCATCGCGCCGATAAATTCGGGCTGGCGCAGCTGCACCAGTTGCGAGGCCGCGTGGGCCGGTCGCACCACCAGGCCTACGCCTACCTGCTGGTGAGCGACCTGCAGTCGCTGTCGAAGCAGGCGCAGCGCCGGCTCGACGCGATCCAGCAGATGGAAGAACTGGGCAGCGGTTTTTATCTTGCCATGCACGACTTGGAGATCCGCGGCGCCGGCGAAGTGCTGGGAGAAAGCCAGTCCGGCGAGATGCTCGAAGTGGGCTTCCAGCTCTACACCGACATGCTGAACGAAGCCGTGCGCGCGCTGAAGGCCGGCAGGGAGCCGGACCTGGCGGCACCGCTGGCCACCACCACCGAGATCAACCTGCACGTGCCGGCCCTGCTGCCGGCCGACTTCTGCGGCGACGTGCATGAGCGCCTGTCGATCTACAAGCGGCTGGCCAATTGCGAATCCCAGGATGCGATCGACGGCCTGCAGGAAGAACTGATCGACCGGTTCGGCAAATTGCCGGAACCGGCCAAGGCGCTGGTGGAAACCCACCGCCTGCGAATTGCCGCAAAAACCGTCGGCATTGTTAAAATCGATGCCCATGGAGAAGCAGCGAACCTGCAATTCATGCCGCAGCCGCCCATCGACCCGATGCGCATCATCACCCTGATCCAGAAGCACCGGCATATCAAGCTGAACGGGCAGGACAAACTGAAGATCACCGCGAGCATGCCCGACCTGGCCGCACGCGTCGCGCAGATCAAGACCGCGATCAAACAACTGACTTCCGCATAAACCCAGCCCGACGAATGTAGCCTGATGAACCAAGTACAAGACGTAACCATGAACCTCGTCCTGCAAGGCCTGGACGACTGTCATCCGCGCCTCGAGCGCATTGCGGCGCTGACGGCGCCAAAGCGCGTCACGCGCGTTTCCGATACGGCGCTGCGCTGCGAAGGCATTGCCTTCTCGCCGGCCCTGCGCCAGACCATCGAAGTGGCCGCCCATGCGGCCGAGCTGGACGCGACCTACATGATGGGTTCCCAGCACCTGGCCGACTACAGGCTGGTGGCGATGGACATGGATTCCACGCTGATCACGATCGAGTGCATCGACGAGATCGCCGACATGCAGGGCCTGAAACCGCAGGTGTCGGCGATCACCGAAGCGGCGATGCGCGGCGAGCTGGATTTCTCCGAAAGCCTGCGCCGCCGCGTGGCGCTGCTCGAAGGCCTGGATGCATCGGCGCTGCAGCGCGTGTTCGAAGAACGGCTGCGTCTTTCGCCGGGTGCCGAACGCATGCTGAAGGCGGTGCAGGCGGCCGGCCTGAAGACGCTGCTGGTATCCGGTGGCTTTACCTATTTCACCGACCGCCTGAAACCCCTGCTCGGCCTGGACTTCACGCGCGCCAACCAGTTGGAAATCGTCGACGGCAAGCTGACCGGCAAAGTGCTGGGCGATATCGTCGACGCCGACGCCAAGCGCGCCACGGTCGAGCAGGTCTGTGCCACGCTGGGCATCTCCCCGAGCCAGGCGATCGTGATGGGCGACGGCGCCAACGACCTGAAAATGATGGGCATCGCCGGCATGTCGGTGGCGTTCCGCGCCAAGCCGGTGGTGCGCGAGCAGGCCACGGTGGCGCTGAACTTCGTGGGGCTGGACGGGATCCTGAATTTACTCGACTGAGCTGCTCGACTGAGCTGCTCGACTGAGCTGCTCGACTGAGCTGCCCGACTGAGCTACCCGGCTGAGCTGCCCGGCCGGACTGCCCGCATGATCCCGGCCGCCGGGCAGTCCGGCGCGGCCGCCACGCCGCACCGCGCCACGCCGCGCCGCTGTCCCGCAGCGAAGATGCTTGCCACGCAGGCAAGCGTGCCCGTACACTGAAAGGCGCCCGGCACGCCGCCACCGGCGTGGTCATGCCGGACCGGGCGCGCTCCGCGTCGTCGTCGAGGGATGAACATGCCATGTCCATGCTGCCAGGCCGCCACACCGCCGGACGGCCACTTCTGCACGCAATGCGGCACGCGGCTGGCGGCCCAGGGGCAGGCGGCGGACACGACACGCCGGCAGATGACGGTATTGTTCTGCGACCTCGCCGATTCCACCGGCCTGGCCCGGCGCGTCGACCCTGACGACCTGCTGGCCGTGCTGCGCCAGTACCACGACACCGTGCGCAGCGTCGCCACACGCTTCGGCGGCACCATCGCGCGCATCGTGGGGGATGGCGTGGACGTGTACTTCGGCTATCCGCAAGCCAATGAGGACGACGCGTCGCGCGCCTTGCATGCCGCCCTGGCGCTCGCCACCGAGGTGGGGTACATCGAAGCCGCGCCCGGCACGCCGCTGGCCGTGCGCATCGGCGTGGCGACGGGCATCGTCGCCGCCAGCGTGGACCAGGGCGTAGTGGCCGGGACCACCCCGAACCTGGCGGCACGCATCCAGGCCGCGATGCCCGCCGGTGCCATCGGCGTATCGCCGGGCACGCGACGCATCGCCGGCGCGCAATTCGAGTTCGACGACCTGGGCAGCCACGCGCTGAAGGGATTCGACACGCCGGTGGCCCTCGCCGCGCTGCGCCGGGCCCGTTCGCTGGACAGCCGCTCGGCCTGGCGGGGGCGCGACGCCGACCTGGCAATGGTCGGCCGCGATGCTGAACTGGCGGCATTGCTGCGCCACTGGCGGCGGGCATGCACCAGCCAGGTGACCGGCCGCGTGTGCGGCGCCGTCATTGCCGGCGATCCGGGGCTCGGCAAATCGCGTCTCGTCACCGCGCTCGAACGGGCGCTGCCGGGCAGCGGCCATGCCGTGGTGCGCCTGCAATGCTCGCCCTTCCACGTCAACAGCACCTTGCAGCCCTTCGTCCAGCATCTGGCCGCGGCAGCCGGTATCGCCAGTGCCGACAGCCCCGAACTGCAACTGGACAAGCTGGCCGCGCGGCTGGCGCTTGCCGGCATCGGCCAGGGTACCGACTGCGCCATGCTCGCCGCGCTGCTCGGCCTTCCCGCCGGCGGGCGGTGGCCGGTGCCGGCCGCACCGCCGCCCATGCAATTGCAATGGACCAGGGATGCCCTGGTCCGCTACTTCACCGGCCTGGCACACGCGTCGCCGCTGCTGCTGGTCATCGAGGACATGCACTGGGTCGACCCGACTTCGCTGGCACTGGTCGACGGGCTGCTCGCCGGCGGCGCCGGCGCGCCCATCCTGCTCGTGCTGACCGCCCGGCACGGCTTCGCGGCGCCGTGGCAGGACAGCCCGGATGTCATCACCCTGGCCTTGCGGCGCCTGCGCGACGGCGAAGCGCGGGCCGTGGCGGCACAGCAGTCGCGGCGCGCCGACCTGCCCGCCGAATGGCTCGCCACGATCGTCGAGCGCGCCGACGGCATTCCGCTGTTCATCGAAGAGATGACGCGCATGCTGCTCGACAGCCGTGCCGCCGGCGTCGATGGCGCGGCCGCCGGCAGGGTGCCGGACACGCTGCTCGACCTGCTGACCGAGCGCCTGGACAGGCTGCCGCCGGCGGGCAAGCTGACGGCCCAGCTGGCATCCGTGATCGGCCGCGAGTTCGACCGCGCGCTGCTTGCCGCGGCCGCGCCGGATAGCGGCACGGCATGGCGGGACGGACTGCAGGCGATGCTCGACAGCGGCCTCGTGCTGCCGCGCGGCGCGGACGGCGAGTGGCTGCTGTTCCGCCATGCGCTGGTCGAAGACACCGCTTATGTATCGTTGCCGCCAAAGCGCCGTGCCGCGCTGCACGCCCGGGTCGCCGCGGCGCTGTCGACCCGTTTCAGGGAGCGGGTCGAGCGCCAGCCCGAACTGCTGGCACGGCACCTCGGCCTTGCCGGCGACGGCCAGGCGGCCGCCGGCTGGTGGCAGGCGGCGGGCGCGCAGGCCCTGTCGCAAGGCGCGCCGCGCGAAGCGGCGGGCCACCTGCGTGCCGGCATCGCCGCGCTGCACGTCGCGCCGCCCGGGCCGCGGCGCGACGCCGCGGAACTGGGCCTTCTCTCGATGCTGGGCCCGACCACGATGGTGCTGCTGGGCCCGGGCAGCGCGGAATTCGGCGCCTACCAGGAGCGCGCCTACGCGCTGAGCAGCGCCCTACCGGACCAGCCGCGGCTGTTTTCCATCACGTATGGCTGGTGCCTGTTCAACTGGGCCCGTGCGCGGCTGGCCGGGGCCGCCGGCCTGGCGGGCGGCCTGCTCGATCGCGCCGCGCGCCAGCCGGCCGACACGGAACTGGCGATGGCCGCCCACAACATGGCGGGCATGGTGCGCTTCCATCTCGGCGACACGCAAGCCGCCCGCGCCCACCTGGCGCATTCCACGGCGGTCTACGAGCCCGGTCGCGATGCCGCGCTGTACCCGGTGTACCTGATGGACTTCGGCGTGTTCGGCCGGTTCTACCTGGCCCTGTGCACCCAGCTGCTGGGCGATCCCGATGACGCGCGCCGCATCGCCGGCGAGGCGCTGCGGCTGGCCGATGGCCTGAACCAGCCGCACACGGCGGGCTTTGCGATGCTCGCCGGGGTAAACCTCGCGGTACTGCGCGGCGACACCGGCGAGGCGCTGGCGCTGGCCGAGCGCTGCATCGGCTTCGCCAGCCAGTTCGGTTTTCCCGAATTCATCGCGATGGCGCGCGTCGCGCGTGGCTGGGCGCTGGCGCATGGCCTGCAGCGCTGGGCCGAAGGCCTGGCCGAAGTGCAGGCCGGCATCGACGGCTGGGCGCACACCGGCTTCGAGAACTGGCAGCCCTGGTACGCCACGCTGCAGGCCGAGATGCTGATTTGCGCCGGCCAAGCCGGGCTGGCACTGGAGCATGTCGAACGCCACCTGGCGCGCATCGCCGCGAATGGCGAACGCCAGTTCGAAAGCCCGCTGCTGGCCGAGCGGGCCGCCGCGCTGGCCGTGCTGGATGGCCGTCCCGACGCGGCGGCCATCGCTTTCGACAGCGCCGCGGCGCTGGCCCGCGAGCAGGCGGCCGTGGCATGGATCGAGCGCATCGAACGCCGCCGGCGCGAAGCGCTGGCCGGTACCGTGGCGGCGGCATGATCGGGATGAACGGCACGCCAGCCACTGGACGAAACTGGAGGAACGCAGGAACCCAGGGCCGGCGCCATGCACGCCATGCCGCTCAGTGCCCTGCCGCGCGATGGCGGATGAAGGCCGCCGTGCCGGCCGAGCCGTTGGCCTGCATCAGCGCGAAGGTCAGCATCATGTCGTAGTCGGTGGCGACAATGCCTTCGCGGCCCCCGCCCGACATGGCGACGTTGCCGGCGCGGTTCTGGAACCAGCGCGCCCACTGCGGCGAGCCGGGGTCGAACAGCAGGAATTGCGCGCCTTCCGGGGGAAACGTCATGTTCGGCGATGGATACAGATTGGCGACGAACGGGTATTGCGCCGAGCCGTGGCAGCTGATGCAGGAACTCGACGCCAGCGAAGCGCCGCGCTTCGCGCCGCCGTTGCCGTAGCGCTGGCCCGATACCGTCACCACGTTATGCCGGATGCCGAGATCGAGCGGCCCGGCCAGGCGCCCTCCCCAGCCCAGCCCGTCGGTGATGAAGGCGGGCAGGTCGTCGGCCACCCAGGTTTCCGCCAGTTCAATGCCGGGGCCGGGCCCGCGCCCGCCGGGGAAGCGCGCCTGCTCCGGATCGTTGCCCCACATGGCACCGACCGGCATCGTGCGGTCCCATACGCTGGCGCCGCGCGACCGGCTGTCGTAGGCGAAGGCGACGAATACCCAGCCGGTATCGGGCGAGGCCACCCTGTCCTTCACGCGCACCGCCATCTGCAGGAAGCGCATGGGCGTGACGACGGGGCGCGTCCTGGAGGCGGCGGTTCCCTTGAGCAGCGCCGCCACCGGGGGCCGGTAGACGTAGGAGACGGACGAGCCCTTCAGCACTGGCCAGTCCGCTTCGTCCAGCGTCACGGCCTCCACCTTGACGACCATCGACCCTTCGGGGAACTGCGCGGCGGACAGGTCGGGCTGGTACGGATTCTTCCAGATCCTGCCCAGCTGGTGGCCCGCCACGTCGTTGTAGTACACCACCGCATGGTTCTGGAACGCCTTCCCCGGCGGCAGCGACGGATAGGAATCGGCCTGGATGACCTGCCCTGTGTAGGAACCGAGCAGCGCCTCGCGCCCCGATCCCGGATCGATCGCGCCACTGTCCAGCGGCGTGCCCTGGCCGCCCCACGGCATGTCGTACCAGCCGGCCTGCTGCGGCGTCCACGACAGCGGGTCGTTCACCAGGCCCGCCAGGTCCTTCTCGATGAACTGCTTCACCGCTGCCACGTAGGCTGGCGCGGTCTCCTTCGTCAGCCGGCCGGCCAGCCCCGCCGAACGCCAGCGCGACGCCACCGCGGCCGCCGGATAGTCGTAATGGCTGGGCCGGAACCCCCTGTTCCACTCCTTGGGATCCGGATACAGCGTGTTGTTGGACGCGAAGGGGTCGGGCTGGAGCGCCCCCAGCGCGGCGCCCAGGAACAGGCTGCCCAGTGCGCCACCCAGGCAGGCCTTGAGCAGGCGAGACGTTCGTGCCATCGTGTTCTCCCTCGTTACCGAAGTCCGGCGCGCCGCGATGGGGCGCGCCGGACAGGTGTGTCAGCTGAACGTCGCGGAACCGGCGGCCGGCGACAGCGCGCTGATCATGCGGCCCTTGTATGGCCCGGCGTCCGGGCCGACCTGGTACTCGCCGCGCATGTGCAGCGCGGCCGGCACGGTCAGGTGGTCGACGACGAACGGCGGCTGCCAGCCGGCGGCATGGCCACGGCAGATGATCTGCGTACCCGCTTCGTTCTTGATGTTGGTATTGAGCTCGACCGTTTCCACGCTGAGCCGCCCCTGCGCATCGGCGGTGGCTTTCAGGCTGCTGTTGCTGGGTACCACCGTCCAGCTGCCGTCCGGGTTGTAGGTGACATTGAAGGTGGTGTAGCCGTCGGTGGCATCGCACATCGCAGCGCCGACCGACGAGCTGGTGAAGTTCATCACCGTCCCGGAAGTGTAGTTGCCGATCCCGACATAGAACTGCAGGATGGGCTGGCAATCGAGGTTCTGCGACGGCTGGACCGTGATGAAGTTCGACAGCACGATCTTGCCGCTTGCCAGCTGCACGGCGGAGCCGCCATTGAATTGCTGGCGGCTGGGATCGTATGCAGGCGACACGATGCGGAACGCGCCCGGCTGCACGCCGGCATTGCTGACCGGGGTCGACAGGCCCAGCGCAGGCGCGATCTGCATGGTCGTGCAGTTGTTGTCGACGGCGCCCTGCGCGGGGGTCAGGTCGATCGGCTGCATCGCCGACATGTAGCCGGAAGGCTCGCCGACCACGGGCGGGCCGAATTGCTGCTGCACGCCGGCATAGTACTGCAGCTCGAGCAGGAAGGTATAGACGCTGCCGCTCTGCCCGAACGGCAGGATGGGCGTCGACAGCAGGCTGTTCGAATACACCCTGGGGCCGCCGGTATAGATGGCCGGCTGCTGGAAGAAGAAGAAATTCTGCAGGGTCGGGCTGTTGTTGGTGACGTTGATCTGAATGAGGGTAGACATGGCTGCTCCAGTGAGTGAGGGCGATCCGGCGAAGCCGCGGGGCCGATGGGCCGCCGCGAAACGGTGCGGTTGAATCGATCTACATGCCGCAGAAACAGTCTATGTCCGCACTCCCTGTCGACGCTGTGAGGTTTGACACTGCGCAAATGTGACGTATGCACATTTGGCCGCCGCCGGCGGCCGGGAACGCTACCAGCGGGCCGGAAGGCGGCGGCGGATCTCGATCCGCTTGCCGCCGGTCGCGATATAGCCGCCGGCGCACAGGTCGGCCATGATGCGGCTGACCATCTCGCGCGAGCCGCCGATGCGCGCGGCAATGTCGGCCTGCGTCAGCCGCTCGCGCACCACCAGGCGCTCGCCGTCCGGCACGGCGTTGGCGTTGACGAAATGGGCGAACCGTCCGTACACGTCCTGGTAGGCGAGGTTCAGGGTCGTTTCGGTCAGCAGCCGCACCCTGCGGATAAGGCGCGTGATCAGGTCGCGCGCGAAGCGCGGATGCAATTCGAGCAGCTCGTCGACGCGATGGCGGGGCACCACGAGAAAGCGGCACGCTTCCAGCGTCATCACCGAAGCGCTGCGCGGGCCGCCATCGAGCACCATCTCGCCGAAATAGTCGCCCGCCGCGACCGTGCCGAAGACGAACTCCTTGCCCTCCTCGTTCGCGCCGTAGACCTTGACGCGGCCCTGCAGCACGACGTACAGGGAATCGCTGTCGTCGCGCTCGTGGATGACGACACTGCGCGCCGGATAGCTGCGCACGGCGCCGTAGCCCATCAATTGCCGCATCCCCGCTTCGTCCAGTTCGAACAGCGGCTGCCAGTCGCGGGGCCGCGACGTCTCTTCCAGGTTAGTGCCGGACATGATCGATTCGCTCCTGCCGCGGACGCGGCGCGAGGTCGGGTTGACGTGGTCAATGCGTTATCGGATCAGTCTGAAATAAGGGCGCGGGAATTGCAAGCGCCCCCTTGCTGAAATACTGCCGTCAACACGATGTTGCGGCGGGGCCACGGTCAGCCGTGTTACTGCACGGCGCCGTCCTGCCGCAGGCGGGCGATATCGGCCGCCGTCATGCCCAGCTGCGCCAGCACGGCATCGGTATGCTCGCCCAGGGCCGGTCCCTGCCAGCGCACGGCGCCCGGCGTGTCGGACAGCTTCGGCACGATGCCGGGCATGGCCACCTCGACGCCGTCCGGCAGGCGCTGGCGCAGGATCATGTCGCGCGCCTGGTAATGCGGATCGGCGACGATGTCGGCCACCGAGTAGATGCGGCCGGCCGGCACGTCGGCCACCTCCAGCTCGGCCAGCACGTGTTCGATCGGGTGGCGCGAGGTCCAGCCGGCGATCGCCGCATCGATCAGCGCGGCCTGCGCGGCGCGGCCGTCGTTCTGCGCGAAGCGCGGGTCGTCGGTCAGGTCGGGCCGGCCGATCACAGCCATCAGCCGCTTGTAGATCGGATTGCTGTTGCCGGCGATGACGACGTAGGCGCCGTCGCGCGTCGGATAGGTGTTCGACGGTGCGATGCCAGGCAGGGCGCCGCCGCTGCGCTCGCGCACGTGGCCCAGCAGGTCGTATTCGGGCACCAGGCTTTCCATCAGGTTGAACACGCTCTCGACCAGCGACACGTCGACCACCTGGCCGTCGCCCTGCCCCGTCTTCACGCGCAGCACCGACATCAGCGCGCCCATCACCGCGTGCAGCGATGCCAGCGAGTCGCCCAGGCTGACACCGACCCGCGCCGGCACGCCGCCCGCCTCGCCGGTGGTGTAGCGGATGCCGCCCATCGCCTCGCCGATGGCGCCGAAGCCCGGCCGGTCTTTATAGGGGCCGGTCTGGCCGTAGCCGGAAATGCGCACCATCGTCAGTTTCGGGTTCAGCGCGTGCAGCACGTCCCAGCCCAGGCCCAGCTTTTCCAGCGCGCCGGGCTTCATGTTCTCGATGAGGACGTCGGCATCCTCGAGGAGGCGCTTGACGATGGCGATGCCTTCGGCGTTCTTCAGGTTCAGCGCGATCGATCGCTTGTTGCGCGACTGCAGGTACCACCACAGCGACGTACCGTTGTGCAGCTTGCGCCACTTGCGGATCGGGTCGCCGTCGCCGGGCGCCTCGATCTTGATCACGTCGGCGCCGAATTCGGCCATCAGCCGCGCCGCGAACGGCGCCGCGATCAGCGCGCCGATTTCAATCACTTTTATTCCAGCCAGGGGTCCGCTCATGTCTCTTCTCCAATGTAATGCGGGGAGAATAGACAACGGCGGCGCATCCGTCCAGCCGCCCGGCGTCAGCCCAGCAGTTGCGGGTTGCGCTGCCAGCAGGCGAACGTAAGCGCGCTGGCGAACGTGACCCAGGCCAGGTAAGGCAGCAGCATCGCGCCGGCCAGGCGGTGTACCTTCCAGAACGCGACCGTGGTGGCCAGGATCAGCGCCCACAGCAGCAGCACTTCGGCAAAGGCGGCGGCGCCCAGGTGCCAGCCGAAGAACAGCCAGCTCCACAGGGCATTGGCGGCCAGCTGCACGAGATACAGGCCGAGCGTGCGCGGCGCGGTCGAGAAACCGCGCACGCGCCAGACCAGCCACGCGGCGACCGCCATCAGCAGGTACAGCACGGTCCAGGCGGGACCGAACACGCCGGCCGGCGGCGCCCAGCCGGGCTTGTCGAGCTGCGCATAGAACTGCGGCGCGTCCTGCGACGCCCAGGCGCCCAGCGCCGCGGCAGTGAAAGTGACCAGCAGCCAGCCGGCGAGATGCTTGACGCTGTCGGCAAGACGGTGCGTATCCATGGGTAACGGGCATTGTTGGAGGAATGCCAATGTAGCAGCGGCGCCGCACGCGTGGCGCACGGGCTCGCGCCACCTGGCGGGACCGGCGTGTGCCGGGTCTATAATTGCACCATGATCCGCACCAGCCTTGCCCTCACCCTGCGCGTGTTACTGCCCATGTTGCTGTCCATCTCGACCATGCTGCCCGCCAGCGCCCATGCAAACGCCCCGGCCAACGCCCAGCCCAACGTGCAGGCCAATGTACAAGCCAGCGCAGGTGCCGGCGCCCCTGCCGGCAACCCGAAGGCCGGCGCCGCCGCGTTCCGGGTATGCGCCTCGTGCCACCAGGTGGGCGCGGGCGCCCGCAATGCGTTCGGCCCGCACCTGAACGGGCTGTTCGGGCGCCGCGCCGGCAGCATGCAGTATGCCTATTCCGCGGCGATGAAGAAATCGCCGGTCGTCTGGAACGACAAGACCCTGGCCGCGTTCCTGCGCGATCCGGACGACGTCGTGCCGGGCACGAAGATGCGCCTGTGGGGTTATTCCGACGAGCGCAAGATCGCCAACCTGCTTGCCTACCTGCGCCAATACCAATAACCATGCCCACTACCATCACGCACCGCCGCACCCGCATCGTCACCCTCGACAGCGGCGAGGAACCCGGCACCCATTGCCGCCCAGGCGACATCGCCATCCAGCAGGTCGACGGCGGCTGGACGCTGTGGTTCGTCGCCGACGACGGCAGCATCGAGGGCTACGACGAACCCTATCCTTCGCAGAAGGAAGCGATGTGGTCCGCCAAGGCGGCGGCCGAATATTCCAGCAGCGACCAGTCCTGACCAGTCCGGGACGCGCGCATCGCGGCGCGCGGCTGCCGCCGGCAGGCGGCGGTGCTCCGGCCTTGGCAGAATTGCTATAGACTGTGCCTTCCTTTCAACCTCCAACATGGGGAGTGCCAGATGGCCCAGGATCTCGTTCTCGATTCCCGCACCGACTCGGCCAAGAGCTGGGCATGGTGGCTGTACGTGGCGCATGCCGTCAGCTTCCTGTTCACGCTCGGCCTGTTTTCGTTCATTCCGCTGATCCTGAATTATGTGAAGCGGCCCGAAACCGAAGGCACGTTCGTGCACAGCCACCACGGCTGGCAGATCCGCTCGTTCTGGTGGTATGTCGTGTGGATGGCCGTGGGCTGGATACTGTTCGCCACGATCATCGGCATCCTGGTCGCATGGATCGTCTGGGTCGGCGCGTGGGTCTGGAAGGCCTACCGGCTGATTCGCGGCTTCATCGCGCTCAATAACAACGAGCCGGTGTGACATAAAGCCGGAGTCATTCTGAAACCGGTGTCGGACACTTTTTCGCTCAGCGAAAAGGTGTCCGACACCAGATGCGGCGCCGACTCGTTGCGGGAAGCGTCTACAGCACCCGCAGGAATGCCACCAGGTCGGCCTTCTCGCCATCCGTCAGCTTGGTCTCCAGCACGAGGTTGAAGAACTCCACCGTGTCTTCCAGCGTGATCAGGCGCCCGTCGTGCAGGTACGGCGGCGATTCCTTGATGCCGCGCAGCGGGAAGGTCTTGATCTTGCCGTCGCCGACCGCCTTCATGCCGTTCACCATCTGCACTTTGTAGAACCGCTCGGTCTTCAGGTCGTGCATCAGGTTGTCCGTGTAGTACGGCGCCGCGTGGCAGGCCACGCACTGGCCCTTGCCGTTGAACACCGCTTCGCCGCGCAGCTCCTGCGCGCTGGCCTTGCGCGGATCGAGCTTGCCGTACACGTTCAGCTTTGGCGCCGGCGGGAAGTCCATCAGGGCCTGGAATTCGGCCATGAAGTGCACCTGGCTGCCCCGTTCGAGGATGTTGACGCCCTTCTTCGTGGCGATCACCGGATCGCCGTCAAAGTACGCGGCGCGCTGCTCGAATTCCGTGAAGTCTTCCACCGTCTTCAGCGCACGCTGGGAGCCGAACAGGCGTTGCACGTTCAGGCCGCGCAGCGTCGGCGTCTCGATGCGGTGGCGCAGCTCCTGCGGCCGGATATCGCCGACCAGGTGCGTCGAGCCGTTGGTGTGGCCATTCGAATGGCAGTCGAAACACGACACGCCCATGCTCGGGCGCGCCGAGCGCCGGTCTTCGGTCTGGTTGAACTGCTGCTGCGGGAATGGCGTGAGCAGCAGGCGCAGGCCTTCGATCTGCTTGGGATTGAGCAGGCCGTTGAAGATCTCGTAGTAGTTATCGATCGTCAGCAGCCGGCCCTTCGCCACGTCGCCCATTTCCGGATGCGTGGTGAGGAAGATCGGCGCGGGGAATTCCGGCAGGATGTGATCGGGCAGGTCGAACGACAGGTCGAAGCGGTTCAGGTCGCGCCGTTCCTGGCGCAGGATCTCGTCGATGTGGAACTGCGGGAACAGCATGCCCCCTTCCGGATGGTTCGGGTGCGACAGCGGCAGGAAACCGGCGGGGAACAGGTCCTTCGCCTTGATGTCGTCGGGACTCATCCCCGCAAGCTGCTGCCAGGTCGCGCCGCGCGGAAGCTTGACACGCACGCCCGCCTGCACCGGTTTGCCGCGAAACATCGTCACGCCCGGCGCCGGCCGGTTCGACAGGTCGTAGCGCTGCGCCAGCAATTCCTGCTGGCGGCGCTCGATGGTGGGCCGCGCCGCCTTCATCCGCTCCATCGTCACCTGGAACGGTTCGGTGATGTCGACCTTCATGTAGCTGGTGGGCGTTTGCGCCGGGGGCGGCCCGGGCTTGCCGTCCTGCGTCCAGACCAGCGCCGGGACCAGCGCGAGACCGATGGCGGCAGCGCCGATGGCGAACCTGCGTGAAGCTTTCATGACTCCTCCTTGTAGTTATTAATGAAGGGCTGGGCAAACTTCTCCTTTCATTAAAGCAGGCGGAATCATCCGTTTAAAGGCCGGGATCGATTGAATTACTCCATCGGTGTGATAGGCAGCGGCTAACGACGGCAGCAGACGACTACATGAGCGCCAGCGCCGCCTCGATATCGGCGATCAGGTCGTCCGGATCTTCGAGGCCGATATTGAAGCGCACGAGGATGCCGGCATCGGGCCAGCCGCGCCGCATCGCCTGGATGCGGTACGGCACGCACAGGCTGTTCGGCCCGCCCCAGCTGTAGCCGATCTTGAACAGCTTCAGGGAGTCGATGAAGCGGTCGGTCTGCTCCTCGCTGTAGCGGGCGTCGAACAAGACCGAGAACAGGCCGCCGGCGCCGGTAAAATCGCGCTTCCAGTGTTCGTGTCCCGGACAATCCGCGAAGGCAGGATGCAGCACCTTCGTGATCTCCGGCCGCCCCTTCAGCCAGGCCGCGACCTTGCGGGCGCCGGCATCGTGCGCATCGAAGCGCAGCTTCATCGTCGGCAGGCCGCGCATGACGAGGTAGGCATCGTCAGCGCCGACGCCGTAGCCGAGCCGCATATGGGACAGCGACAGCCTGTCGTGCAGCATCGCGTCACGCGTGATGACGGCGCCCATCAGCACGTCGGCGCCGCCGGACTGGTACTTCGTCAGCGCCTGCACGACGATGTCGACGCCCAGGTCGAAGGCGCGCAGCGCGATGCCGGCGGACCAGGTGTTGTCCAGGGCAACGACGACACCCCGTTGCTTCGCGGCGGCGCAGATCGCCGGCAGGTCCGGCACCTCCATCGATACCGAGCCGGGCGCCTCGGTCCAGATCAGGCGCGTGTTCGGCTGGATCAGCGCCGCGATGCCGGCGCCGGCCAGCGGATCGTAATAGCGCGCCGTGATGCCCATCGACTCCTGCAGCCAGTCGCCCAGCACGCGGTTCGGATTGTAGATATTGTCGGGCAGCAGGATGTCGTCGCCCGTCTTCAGCAGCGCGAAGTCGACCATCGCGATCGCTGCCAGGCCGGACGGCGCCAGCAGGCAATCGGTGCCGCCCTCGATCTGCGCCAGGCGCGCTTCCAGCGTGAACGTGGTGGGCGTGCCGTGCAGGCCGTAGGTATAGGCGCTCTTGTCTTTCCAGTTGCCCGAGCGGAGCGCCGCCACGTTCGGGAACAGTACTGTCGAGGCGTGATGGATCGCGGGCGGGAAGGCGCCGAAACCGGCCGGCGCTTCATAGTCGGAGTGGATCAGCGAGGTCTGCGGGGAAATTTTCTTGGTCGTCATGTCGGCGTCGGATCGGCTGCGCTGCGTGGGCATAAAAAAAGGTTCATCGCACTTTGCCGGGGAACGCATTCTTGATTTTCAAGAAGAAGTAGGATGCGTCCCGGAATCCGTAAGCCATGCGTTTGATCACTTTGATGCGATTGTTGACGCCTTCCAGGATGGATGAGTTCATCGGATAGATGGCCGAAGCCAAGATACCGCGCCGGTATTTGGCCAAGCGTTTAGCGAACTGGATCAGCGGTGCGATCTGGCTTTCCAGGGCGAGCTTGAGCCAGGTTTTCCATCGACGAGCACCTTCCCAGGCCGATGGCGCATACCAGATCTCTTTCAGTTCGGTCTTGAGCAGGTAGACCGTTGCCAAGGGCTGGTTGGCGGCGAGCAGTTCGTCAAGTTTGATCGCCTGGTCGGTTTTGAGATTGTCGCGATTACGCAGCAAAAGCCATCGGCTGCGCTTGATGACCTGACGGGCTTTTGGCTCTGCACGTAGTGCATTGGCTTGATCGACCCGTACCCGGTCAACGACTTCGCGGCCAAAACGGGCCACGACATGAAATAGGTCGTAGACCACCTCGGCATTGGGGCATTGCTGGCGCACTTCGAGATCCATAGCCGTGTTCATGTCCATCGCCACGGCTTCAATCCGCTGGCAGCCTTCCGGTCCCAGCATCTCGAAAAATGGCCGGATCGCTTCCCGGCTATTGCCTTCTCCAACCCACAATACGCGCATCCGTTCAGCATCGAGCGCGACAGTGGCATAGCGGTGTCCCTTGTGCAGGGCGAATTCGTCCATCACCAGGCGCCGTACACCCTCTGCTGAGAAGTCAGCATGCAAGTGCTTCAAGCGCCGATGATCGATCTCTTTGACGGTATGCCAGTGTAGGCCGGTCAGCCGGGCCACATGTGCTATCGGAAGCAGTTGCGCCAGCGCCTCGACCCACAGGCGCACACGATGCGTAATGCGTGAACGCCGGTCAAGCCAGACAATGTGCTCGGCAACCCGTGCATTACAGTGATGGCAGTCCAGTCGCCGCACTGGCACATCAAGCCAGACGCGTTTGTCCAGAATATCGCGGTCGCGCACCTTGCGTCTTCGGCGCTCATGCACCAAGGCGCAAGGCTGGCGGCACGACCCACACAAAGCATCACTTGTCGGACAGGGTTCGAGAACGATCAGCAGGGAACCGTCTTTCTGTTCTTGGACGGAGTCGAGAATATGGCCTTCCCAAAACGGGAGAGACGACATAGCATTGAGCATGGCGGTGGTTTGAAAGATTGACTTGTTTGGCGACTATCAATCTACCAACTTCAGACCCCCGCCACCACTTCCTGCTCAGATCGTCAATCCCGTCTTCCCCCATTCCCCGCGAAGAACC
>NZ_JBUPWE010000027.1:0-77099 GCF_055502615.1 Pseudoduganella sp. jia 9
GTAAGCGTACAGCCTGCACCGTCTAGACACTGAATAGCACCAGTTGCCAAGATAGTCCCCACTAAATTTTGGTGGAGACTATCTTGGAGAGTGAGGTCAAACCCGGCAGGCGCCGACGCAGTACGAACTACCCACTGGAGTTCAAGCGGAAGTTGGCGCAACAGGCGTGCGAACCCGGTGTGTCGGTTGCACAGCTGGCTCTGCAGCATCAGTTGAATTCGAATATGGTGTTCAAATGGCGGCGCCAATTGCGCGCCGGCCTGTTCGATCAACCGGGGCTGGTTGCGGTGACATTGGCGCCAGTGATACCGCCACGGCTTGGTGTGAGCGATCAGCGCTGCGAAGGCGTGATCGAAATCCGGCTGGGCAATGCGACGATGCGGATCGAAGGTCGGCCCGATCCAGCAACGCTGGCAGTGGTCCTGGAAGGGCTACGCCGATGATCGGCCTGCCCGCAGGAACACGTATCTGGCTCGCGGCCGGCGTGACCGATATGCGTTCCGGCTTCAACGGTTTGGCCTCAAAAGTGCAGACTGCCTTGGAGGAAGATCCGTACAGCGGCCATGTGTTTGTTTTCCGCGGCCGGCGCGGCGATCTCATTAAAGTGCTGTGGTGGACTGGCGATGGCCTGTGCCTGCTGTGCAAGCGCCTCGAGAAGGGCCGCTTCATCTGGCCACAGGCCACGAGCGGTACCGTCACGCTGACACAGGCCCAACTCTCGATGCTGCTTGAAGGGATCGACTGGCGCCGGCCAGAACGGACTTGGCGACCGGAGTCGGCCTTGTAAACTTGCTATCGTCAGCGTAAACTTGGTCGCATGCTCAACGCCGCTGACCTGCCCGACGATATCGCTGCCTTGAAGGCCATGCTGCTGGCCAGCGAAGCGCGTGCTGCACGGATTGAAACATACGCAGAACAGAGCGAAGCGCGCTTGGCGCATTTGACCGCTGAACTGTCGAGGCGGGACGCCGAGATCGAGCACCTGAAGCTGGTCCTGGCCAAGCTCAAGCGCATGCAGTTTGGCCGCAGCTCTGAAAAGCTGGACCAGCAGATAGAGCAACTGGAACTGCAGCTGGAAGACCTGGAAGCGGAAGAAGCGGTCGCCGAGGCCCAGGCGCCTGCAGAGGTAGCGCCTCGCAAGAAAGCCGAACGCAAGCCGCTGCCACCACATCTGCCACGCGAAGAGCATGTGCACTCACCGGGCAATGATGCCTGCCCGGACTGCGGCGGCCACCTGAAGTATCTGGGTGAAGACGTCTCGGAGCAACTGGAGTACGTGCCGGCCAGTTTCCGCGTGATCCGCCACGTACGTCCCAAGCTGGCCTGTGCCTGCTGCGATACGATCGTGCAAGCACAGGCAGCAAGCCGGCCGATCGAGCGCGGCATCGCCGGTCCTGGACTGCTGGCCCATGTGCTGGTAGCGAAGTATGCCGACCACCTGCCGCTGTATCGCCAAAGCGTGATCTACGGCCGTGAAGGCGTGGAGCTTGAGCGCAGTCTACTGGCCAACTGGATCGGTGCCGCCAGCATGCTGCTGCGTCCCCTGATCGATGCCCTGCGCCGCTATGTTTTTGCCGGCACTAAACTGCATGCCGACGATACGCCACTACCGGTACTGGCGCCAGGCAACGGCAAAACGCGCACGGCACGCTTGTGGACTTACGTGCGCGACGACCGCGCCGGCGGTGACGACACGCCACCGGCAGTATGGTTTGCATACTCACCCGACCGCAAAGGCGAACATCCGCAGGCGCACCTGGCCAACTTCAACGGCGTGCTGCAGGCCGACGCTTACGCCGGCTTCAATGCGGTCTACGACACTGGCCGCGTGATCGAAGCAGCATGCTGGGCACACGCGCGACGTAAGTTTTACGACCTGCATGCGGCGCGCCCGACACCGCTGACCACCGAAGCGCTGCGCCGGATCGGCGAGCTGTATGCCATCGAAGAATCCATCCGCGGCAAGCCGCCCGACGAACGTCGTGTCACCCGCCAGCAGCAAGCGAAACCGCTGCTCGACGACCTGGAGCGCTGGCTGCACGCCACGCTCGCTACGCTGTCGCGTAAATCCGATACGGCGGCAGCGATCCTGTATGCCCTCAAGCTGTGGCCGGCACTGATCCGCTATGCCGACGATGGCCGCATCGAAATCGACAACTCGGCCGCCGAACGCGCGCTGCGCGGCGTCGCGCTGGGCCGGCGCAACTTCCTATTTGCCGGCGCCGACAGCGGTGGCGAACGCGCCGCTGCCATGTATGGGCTGATCGGAACGGCCAGGCTGAACGGCATCGACCCCGAAGCCTGGTTGCGCCACGTGCTGACGCATATCGCCGATCATCCTGTGAACCGCGTCGACGACTTCCTGCCCTGGAACTGTGCCGCCAAACTGGCCGGCTGAACTCCGCTTCCCAGCGGTGTGGCAAACATCATCTCGCTTTCCATCTGACGGCTCAAGACGGTGCTGAACAGACGCTTACGGGCGATGAGGCTGCTTACCGGGAATTCCTGCAGTGCGCCGCCGTCCACCTGCGCAAGTTCCTGCGCCGCCGCATGGGGCAACGGCCTGATGAGGTGGAAGACCTGGTACAGGAAGCGTTGCTGGCAATTCATCGTCAGCGGCATACTTATGATGCCAGCGCTCCGCTGACCTCGTGGATATACGCAATCACCAAATACAAGCTGCTAGACTGGCTGCGGCGCCACGCCCGTCAAGCCGCCCTCAACGATCCGCTCGACGAGGAACATGAGCTCTTCACTGGTGCCGGCCTGGAGGCGGCCGAAGCCGGCCGGGACCTGGACAAGGCACTGGGTCTGTTATCCGAGCAGCAAAGGGCGGCAATCGTACACACCAGGCTCGACGGATGGTCGGTACGGGAAACCGCCCAGGCGCTGCGGATGTCGGAAGCCAGCGTCAAGGTCGCGGTACACCGCGGACTGAAGGCACTTGTGGAAAAATTCCGGACCAGACAATGAATACCAACGACCTGATCGCAACGCTCGCTGCCGATACCCCGGTACGCCGGCCAACGGTTCTAGCGCGCATGCTGCCGCTGCTGGCAGCCACTGGGTTGAGCCTTGCCATCATTGTGGTGGCGCTCGGCATCCGTGCCGATTTGATGGAGCTTGCCGCCACAGGGCTTTTCTGGCTCAAATGTGCATTCGTCGGCAGCCTTGCACTGATCGGCCAGCGCGCGGCACGGATTTCCGGCGTGCCGGGTGCGCGTCTTCGCACATTGCCTTGGCTGCTGGCGATACTGCTCGTCATCATGGCTGCCACCGCGGCCATTACATTGGCCGACGAAGCGGCCGGCGATCGCGCCCGGCAGGTCTGGGGCAGTACCTGGCGTACGTGCCCGTTGCTGATTGCGCTGCTGTCGCTGCCGATCTTCGCGGCGATGATGTATCGGCTGCGGGGGCTGGCGCCAACCCGGCTTCGGCTGGCAGGAGCCATTGCAGGGTTTGCCGCGGGGGCACTCGCCGCACTGTTGTACTGCCTGCACTGCCCTGAGCTGTCCCCTTCGTTCGTCGCCATCTGGTACGGACTTGGCATCCTGATCCCGACCGTGGCCGGCGCCGCGGCCGGCCGCACCCTCCTTGCGTGGTAACGCCCGCAAAATAAATCTCGTTTCTCTGTAACCGCCCGCGCTGCGCCAGCGAATACGTTGGTGTTGGTTCGCCAACGCTTCAACCGGGCTTTCCGGCTCCGCCAATCACGGCACCCTACAGAGGAACGTCATGAACAAATCAATCGCTGCAGCCTTCTCCTGCCTGCTCATCTCGACCGCCGCGACCGCCGGCGATACCCGGAAGGGCGAACCGGTGACCCAGGGGCAAACCATGCAGAAGGATGTGATGAAACAGGGGGAAATGAAGAAGGCGGATCAGGAGGAAATGCGCGCGAAGGCAAAGGACATGAAGAAGGATAGCCAGGCATGTACACCTACACGCTGGCAGCCTACGATGCCGGTACCGAGGCCAATAATGAAGCGGCGGCGGCGGCAGCGGGCGTCAACCAGCCCGGCATGGGGCTGCCGCCTTTCCTTAACGATCCCAACGGCAATGCTGCCGCAGGCATCTACCCGGATGCGCCAGGCTTTGCCGCTGCGGCGGCGGAAGGATACGTGCATGTGCACCGCGGCATCGTTGGCGGGCCGGCTGGAGGCGAAAGCGCCCTCGAGCAGTCCACGTATCGCTGGTTGAACCCGGTGGCCCGCGTGACGGTCACTGTAAAGTAGGGCGTCCAAAAACAATGGCCCGCCAGAGGCGGGCCAGGTGCAGCGAGTGCCCGGGATGCCGGGGCAGCCATGCGTCAGAAGCGGTAAGCCAGCTTCACCACGCCGTAATCGACGCCACTGTTCGGCTTCTTGATGCTGCCGTTCGAGAAGTGCTGCATCTTCACTGCCACTTCCCAGTTCTTGTTGAACACATATCCAACGCCGATGTGGTCGCCGAACTGGAACGCCGTCGACAGGCGGTCGTCGTTGTTGTTATAGGTTTCGGACATCAAGTGAGCACCGATGCCGATCTCGGCATAAAAGCCCAGTTTGTTCTTGTTCTCGAAGCGGAATACCGGCGTGAAGCCGATATCGACGATATGCTGCTTATCGCCAGGAACGTTCTTGTACTGGCGCCCCTGCCAGTAGCCGGCGCTGGCATCCCAGTAGCCGGTCAGGTGCGTGTTGCCGGAATCGAACCAGCTCCAGTTCGGGTTCCAGTCCTTGGTCACGCCGACGCGCGCCATGCGGATTTTCGATGCGGTTGCGGCCTCGCCATACACGCCATCGATCAGTTGGCCTTCGGCCGCGAATGCGGCATTGGCCGCCAGCAGTGCGGCCATGGCCGCGATCATTTTTTTCATGTTCGTATTCTCTCAAGTGACATGCTGTATACATAATCGATACGGCAATCCAGCTATTGTAGCGGGCTCGACGGATTTAAGCTGAAGGACACCTAAAGCGTATCCGGTCCCTGTGCTGATCAAATCAACAATATTGCGGAGCAAATAAAGTGGCATTCTTGACGAAAATAGCTTTTCTCGGTATCGGCTTGATGGGAGAGCCGATGGTACGCCGGCTGTTGCAGGCCGGGCTTCCCGTCCACGCATGGAACCGTACTTTCAGCAAGGCCGAGCGTCTCGCACCGGATGGCGCCGTTGCCGTACCCGGCCTGGCCGACGCCGTGCGCGATGCCGACATCGTCATCTCGATGCTGGAAGCCGGCCCGGTGGTCAGCGCTGTCATCGACGACGCATTGCCATCGCTGCGCCCGGGTGCGTTATGGATCGACATGAGTTCCACCCGCCAGTCCGAAGCCCAGGAATTCCATGCCCGGCTGGAGACTGCCGGCTGCCGCTTCGTCGATGCCCCCGTATCCGGCGGTGTCGGCGGCGCCCAGGCGGGAACGCTGGCGATCATGGCGGGCGGCAGCGTGGCGGACATCGACGATGCCCGTCCGGCCTTCGAGGCGATGGGGCGCGTCACCAGGGTCGGCCCGGCCGGTGCCGGGCAGGTGTCGAAGCTGTGCAACCAGCTGATCGTTGGCGGCACGATCAATATCGTCGCGGAAGCGTTATTGCTGGCCCAGGCCGCCGGTGCCGATCCCGCTGCCGTGCGCGCGGCGATCCGGGGCGGCTTTGCCGAGAGCCGCGTTCTCGAGGTCCATGGCCAGCGCATGCTGGAGCGGAACTTCCTGCCCGGCGGCCAGGTCTCCACGCAACTGAAAGACCAGCACAACATCCTGGCCGCCGCGGCAGCAGCCGGCGTCGCGCTGCCAGTCACCAGCCTGGTGACCGAACGTTATGAATCGATCCGGGATGTGCATCCGCAAGCCGATCACTCGGCGGCGCTGCTGGCGCTCGAACAGTTGAATCCAGGCCGGCGCGTCGGCGAGGCGCCGGATCAGTTGCCGCCGGCTTGACGCAATCGATCGAATTCAACGATCGAACTGAATTGCCGGAGCTGGTCGCGGAACTTAGCGCAGCGGCAGGGCCGTTTCCACCAGCCGCACCCAGAAACTGGCGCCCACCGGCAGCAGGTTGTCGTTGAAATCGTAGCTGCCGTTGTGCAGCACGCAGGGCCCCAGGCCGTGGCCGCCGGTGCGGTGGTCGCCGTCGCCGTTGCCGATGAAAATGTAGCAGCCGGGCTTTTCCTGCAGGAAGAAGGCGAAGTCCTCGGCACCCATCGTGGGCTCGGCATTGGCATCCACGTTGTGTTCGCCCACCACGGCCTTCATCACATCCACGGCGAAGGCGGTTTCCCTTTCGTGGTTGACGAGCGGCGGATAGTTGCGCTTGAAGTGGAAATCGACTTCCGCCTCGAACGCGGCGGCGATGCCTTCGGCCAGTTCCCGCATGCGGCGCTCGACCAGGTCCAGTACCGGTGTCGTAAACGTGCGCACGGTGCCCACCAGCTGTGCCGTGTCGGGAATCACGTTGGTGGCGCTGCCGGCGTGGATCTGCGTGATCGACAGCACGGCCGTGTCCAGCGGGCTCTTGTTGCGCGTGATGATGGTCTGCCATGCCTGCGCGATCTGCACCGCGATCATCACCGGGTCGATGCCCTTGTGCGGCTGGGCCGCGTGCGCGCCCTTGCCGCGCACCGTCACGTGGAATTCGTTCGACGACGCCATCATCGGCCCCGTGCACACGTTCATCGTGCCGGCCGCGTAGCCGGGCCAGTTGTGCATGCCGTAGATGGCTTCCATCGGAAAGCGTTCGAACAGGCCATCCTCGATCATCTTGCGGGCCCCGGCACCACCTTCCTCGGCCGGCTGGAACACGAGATACACGGTACCGTCGAAGTCGCGCTGCCGTGCCAGGTGATAGGCGGCGCCCAGCAGCATCGCCGTATGGCCATCATGGCCGCAGGCGTGCATCTTGCCGGGGTGGCGCGACGCATGCGGGAAGGTGTTCACTTCCTGCATCGGCAACGCATCCATGTCGGCACGCAGGCCGATCGCGCGGTCCGAGGTGCCGTTCTTGATGATGCCCACCAGGCCCGTCACGCCGAGGCCCCGCACCACGGGGATGCCCCATTCCGTCAGTTTCGCAGCGACCACGTCGGCGGTGCGCACTTCCTCGTAGGAGAGCTCGGGATGGGCATGCAGGTCGCGGCGGATCTCCTGCAGCTCGGATTGAAACGCAATGATGGGTTCTACAAGTTTCATCTGGCTCTCTCCATTATTCTCTTGCGGCCCCGGATGGTGGGCCGCAACGCCAAACACGCCAATGACATGCAGTAACGTGCCAATGAGCGAAAGAACATTGTAGCCTTTGTAACGGCCCCACGGCCACCCCGCGCGGCTGCCCGCCGGATGGTTTACGATAGCGGATTGTTCTTCACAAGTTCCATCGCCGCCATGACCTCCACCCAAGTGCGCGCCGCCTGCCCGCACGACTGCCCCGATACCTGCGCCATCCTCGTCACCGTCGAAAACGGCGTCGCCACCGAGATCAAAGGTGATCCCGACCATCCCACCACGGCTGGCGTGCTGTGCACCAAGGTGTCGCGCTACGCCGAACGTACTTACTCGCCGGACCGGCTGCTGTATCCGCTGCGCCGTGTCGGCAAGAAGGGCGAGGGGAAATTCGAGCGCATCGGCTGGGATGAAGCCCTGGACGAGATCGCCTCCCGGCTCGCGCCGCTGGCACAGGCCGCGCCGGAAGCCATCCTGCCCTACAGCTATTGCGGCACGATGGGCCTGCTGCAGGGCGAATCGATGTCGTCACGCTTCTTCCACCAGCTGGGCGCCTCGCTGCTGGACCGCACGATCTGCGCGATGGCCGGGGCCACCGGCTACAAGTACACGATCGGCGGTTCGATCGGCACCGATCTCGAGCACTTCCAGGACGCGAAAGTGATCCTGATCTGGGGCGGCAATCCGATCGCATCGAACCTGCACTTCTGGATGCGCGCGCAGGAAGCCAAGCGGCGTGGCGCGACGCTGGTGGCGATCGATCCCTACCGCTCGCTGACGGCCGAGAAATGCCACCTGCATATCGCGCCGATGCCGGGTACGGATGCCGCGCTGGCGCTGGGCATGATGCACGTGCTGATCGCCGAAAACCTGGTCGACGACGACTACATCGCGCAGTACACGCTGGGTTACGAACAACTGAAGGAGCGCGCCGCCGAGTGGCCGCCGGCACGCACTGCCGCTACCTGCGGCATCCCGGAAGAACAGGTGCTGGAGCTGGCGCGCCTGTATGGCGGGACGGCAAAGGCCGGCGAGCCGGTAGCGATCCGCGTCAACTACGGTGTGCAGCGTGTGCGCGGCGGCGGCATGGCGGTGCGCAACATCGCCTGCCTGCCGGCGCTCGTCGGCGCGTGGCGGCACGCGGCGGGCGGTATCCAGCTGTCGACATCCGGCTCCTTCCCGACCAACAAGCCGGCGCTGCAGCGCCCGGACCTGCTGAAGAAACTGCCCCGCACGATCAACATGACAACGATCGGCGACGACCTGCTGCGCCCGGCCTCGCCGGAGTTCGGGCCACGGGTGGATGCCGTCATCGTCTACAACTCGAACCCGGTGGCCGTGGCGCCGGATTCGTCGAAAGTGCAGGCCGGCTTCGCGCGCGAAGACCTGTTCACCGTGGTGCTGGAACAGTTCCAGACCGATACCGTCGACTACGCGGACATCGTGCTGCCCGCTACCACGCAACTGGAGCACGCCGATGCGCACCTGGCATACGGCCACCTGTACATGATGGCCAATAACCCGGCCATCGCGCCGCTGGGCGAAGCGAAACCGAACACGGAGATTTTCCGCTTGCTGGCGGCCCGCATGGGCTTCACCGACCCCTGCTTTGCAGAGACCGACGATGAACTGGCATCCCGGGCATTTCGAAAAGATGACGCAAGATCTATTCATTTTGACTGGGATTCGTTGAAGAAGAAGGGCTGGCAAAAGCTGGAGATGCCGGCGGCGCCATTTGCCTATGGCAAATTCCCCACACCTTCAGGAAAATGCGAGTTCTTTTCGGAAGCAATGCAAGCGGATGGCCTGGACCCCCTCCCGGCCTATATCGAGAACTATGAATCGGCGGCATCTACCCCCGATCTCGCAGCAAAATACCCCTTGGCGATGATATCTCCGCCGGCGCGCAACTTCTTGAACTCCACCTTCGTCAACCTGCAAAGCCTGCGTGCCACGGAAGGCGAGCCGCAGCTCGACATTCATCCTGACGATGCGGCAACACGTGCCATCAATCACGGCGATATGGTGCGCATCTTCAACGATCGTGGTGCTTTCGTGTGCAAGGCCCGCGTGACTGAAAAGGCCCGCAAGGGCCTCGTCGTCGGGCTGTCGATCTGGTGGAAGAAGCTGGCGCGCGATGGCAAGAATGCCAATGAGGTGACTAGCCAGCGCCTGACCGACATGGGCCGCGCGCCGACTTTTTACGATACACTGGTTCAAGTCGAACGTGTCTCATGAGTAGGAAGCATGCGCAAGATTGCCCGTTTAAAAATACGTGCCAAGTACCTCGTGGCAGGGCTTTCTTGCGCGGCGGTGCTGGCCGGCTGCGCGCAGGTGAAATACTATTTTCAGGCAGCCCAGGGCCAGTATTCGCTCTGGTCCGATTCGCGCTCCGTCGACGACTGGCTGGGCGATCCCAACACCGAACCGAAACTGCGTGCGCGCCTGGAAAAGGCCGTCACGATCCGCAAGTTCGCCGTGCGCGAACTGGGCTTGCCCGATAACGCCAGCTACAAGCAATACGCCGCCCTGAACCGCCCGTTCGTGCTGTGGAACGTCGTTGCCACGCCCGAACTTTCCCTGCGGCCCATCCAGTGGTGCTTCCCGATCGCCGGCTGCGTCGCCTACCGGGGCTATTACAGCAAGGAAGACGCGATGGCCTATGCGGAAGAACTGCGCAAGGAAGGCGACGACGTGCAGGTGGGCGGTGTGCCTGCCTACTCCACGCTGGGCTGGTTCAGCGATCCGCTGCTGTCCACCTTCATCAATTATTCGGACGCCGAACTGGCCCGCATGGTATTCCACGAACTGGCTCACCAGGTCGTGTACATTCCCGGCGATTCGCGCTTCAACGAAGCGTTTGCCTCAGCCGTCGAGGAAGCGGGTGTCGATCGCTGGCTCGAGCTGTACGGCAACCAGGCGATGCGCGAAGCGTATGCCCGCTACAGCATGCGCCGGAAGGAATTCCTGGCGCTGCTGGTCAGGCATCGCCAGATGCTCTCCGAGCTGTATGCCGGCAAGGCCAGCGTGAAGAAAAAGCGCGAGGAAAAAGCGCGTATCTTCGCATCGCTGCACAAGGAATATGCCGTGCTGAAGGAAAGCTGGGGCGGCTATGCCGGCTATGACCGCTTCTTTGCCGAGAAGCTGACGAACGCCCACCTGGCCGCCGTGGCCACCTATAATGATCTCCTGCCCGGCTTCAAGGCATTGCTGGCCCAGGAAAAGACGTTTCCACGCTTTTATGCTGCAGTGCAACGCATGAGCAACCTGCCGTCCGTCGAGCGCAGCGAGCGGCTGGCCGAACTTGCGCGTTCCGCGGCGCCGGCTGCCGTGACCGTCGTGGCAGAAAAAGAAGCGGAAACGGCACGCGGCCACTGACATTCGCATGTGACCTGGCATGGCTCGGGTGCTGCGCTGCCGCAGGCGTATCGCCCGGGCGCGGCTGGGCGAACGCAGCAGCAGGCCGCTATCGTGGTCCGCAAAAAGCGCTTGCATACGGCCCTGCCTGCCGATAGCATCTTAGCTCGCAGATAGTACGAGCGTTCGTTTTTTTTGGAAGTCGACACCGCGACAGCCCGCCGGCCCTGTGCAGCCGGCGGCCCATGACAGCGGGGCGAGCCACGATCGCCCTGCAATAAAACGGAGACAAGAGGCACAGCATGGACAAGATCTGGTTGAAGTCGTACCCATCCGGCGTTCCTGCCGAGATCGATCCGAACCAGTACCGCAGCCTGGTACATCTGCTGGAGGAGTCATTCCAGAAATACGCGGGCCGCAGGGCGTTCGTGTGCATGGACAAGTTCATCACCTTCGGTGAGCTCGACACTTATTCGAAACGCATCGGCGCCTGGCTGCAAAGCCGCGGCATGAAGCCGGGTGCGCGCGTGGCGCTGATGATGCCGAACGTGCTGCAATACCCGGTCGCCCTGGCCGCCGTGCTGCGTGCCGGCTACACGGTGGTCAACGTCAATCCGCTGTACACGCCGCGCGAGCTGGAGCACCAGCTGGCCGACTCGGGCGCGGAAGCGATCGTCATCCTGGAAAATTTCGCCCATACGCTCGAGCAGGTGCTGGGCCGCACGGCGGTGAAGCACATCATCGTGGCCAGCATGGGCGAGATGCTGGGCATGGCCAAGGGCCTGGTGGTCGACTTCGTGGTGCGCAACGTGAAAAAGATGGTGCCGGCCTATTCGCTGCCGAACGCGGTGCGTTTCAAGGAAGCGCTGTCGCATGCGTCGGGGATGAAGCTCACCCCGGTGGAAATCACGCATGACGACGTGGCCTTCCTGCAGTACACCGGCGGGACCACCGGCGTGTCGAAAGGCGCGACCCTGACGCACCGGAACGTGATCGCCAACGTGCTGCAGGTGGAAGCCTGGTCGCAACCGGGCCTGGCCAGGGAGCCGCGCGTCGAGGAGCTGTCGATCGTTTGCGCGCTGCCGCTGTACCACATCTTTGCGCTGACGGCTTGCGCGATGTGGGGCATGCGCATGGGCGCGCTGAACATCCTGATCCCGAATCCGCGCGACATCGGCGGCTTCATCAAGGAACTGGCGAAGTACAAGTTCAACATGCTGCCGGCGGTGAACACGCTGTACAACGCGCTGGTGAACCATCCCGATTTCCACCACCTCGATTTTTCCGGCCTGAAGATCGCCAACGGCGGCGGCATGGCGGTGCAGCAGGCCGTCAACGACAAATGGCTGAAGGCCACGGGCGTGGCGATCATCGAAGGCTACGGCCTGTCCGAGACGGCGCCGGTGGCTACCTGCAACCGAGCCGACAGCACCGCGTTTTCCGGCACGATCGGCTTGCCGATCCCGTCAACCGAGGTGACGATCCTGGATGACGACGGCAACGAGGTGGCACTGGGCCAGCCCGGCGAGATCGCCATCCGCGGTCCCCAGGTGATGGCCGGCTACTGGAACCGGCCCGAGGAAACCGCCAAGGTGATGACGGCCGACGGCTACTTCAAATCCGGCGATGTGGGCGTGATGGACGAGCGCGGCTATGTAAAGATCGTCGACCGCAAGAAGGACATGATCCTCGTCTCCGGCTTCAACGTCTACCCGAACGAACTCGAAGCGGTGGTGGCCGCGCACCCGGGCGTGCTCGAAGTGGCCTGCATCGGCGTGCCGGACGCGCACTCCGGCGAGGCGGTCAAGCTGTACGTGGTGCGCAAGGATCCGACCCTCACGGTCGATGCCCTGATGGCCTACTGCAAGGAAAACCTGACCGGCTACAAGAAGCCGAAATACATCGAGTTCCGCGACGAACTCCCGAAAACCAATGTCGGCAAGATCCTGCGGCGCGTATTGCGCGACGAAGCCACGGCCGGCACCAAGGAAGCTGCATGAGGCATCCCTACAAGGGATCCCCGAACAACACGAAAGAGGCACTGCATGGAAAAAATCTGGTTGAAATCCTACCCTGAAGGCGTACCCGCCGAGATCGATGTCTCGCAGTACACCTCGGTGACGCATCTGCTTGAGGATTCGTTCCGCAAGTATGCCGGTGAAAAGGCCTACGTCTGCATGGACAAGTTCCTCACCTATGCGCAGGTCGACCAGATGTCCCGCAAATTCGGCGCGTGGCTGCAGGGCAAGGGCCTGCAGAAGGGCGCGCGCGTGGCGATCATGTTGCCGAACGTGCTGCAATATCCGGTGGCGATGGCCGGCATCCTGCGTGCCGGCTACACGGTGGTCAACGTCAATCCGCTGTACACGCCGCGCGAGCTGGCGCACCAGCTGAAGGATTCGGGCGCCGAAGCGATCATCGTGCTGGAAAACTTCGCCAACACGGTGCAGCAGGTGCTGCATGAAACCCCGGTACAGCACGTGATCGTGGCCACGATGGGCGACCTGCTGGGCGGCGTGAAGGGCGCGATCGTCAACTTCGTCGTGCGCCGCGTGAAAAAGATGGTGCCGGCCTTCTCGCTGCCGCGCGCCGTATCGTTCAAGCAGGTGCTGGCCGAGGGCGGCCGCATGACACTGCACCCGGCCAGGATCGGCCACGACGACATCGCCTTCCTGCAATACACGGGCGGCACCACCGGCGTGTCGAAAGGGGCCGTGCTGCTGCACCGGAACGTGGTCGCCAACGTGCTGCAGAACGAAGCCTGGCTGCACATGGGGCCGCAGCAGGAGCAGGTGGTATTCGTCTGCGCGCTGCCGTTGTACCACATCTATTCGCTGACGATTTCCGCCTTCATGGGCATGCGCCTGGGCGGCCTGAACGTGCTGATCCCGAACCCGCGCGACATTCCCGGCTTCGTCAAGGAACTGGCGAAGTACCGCGTCACGGTCTTCCCGGCCGTGAACACGCTGTACAACGCGCTGCTGAACAACCCGGACTTCGCCCATCTCGACTTTTCCAGCTACAAGGTGTGCAACGGCGGCGGCATGGCCGTGCAGCAGGCCGTGGCCGACAAGTGGCTGAAGCTGACCGGCACGCCGATCATCGAAGGCTACGGCCTGTCCGAGACGTCGCCGGTGGCGACCGCCAACCGCGTCGACATCAAGGAATTCACCGGCACGATCGGCTTGCCGATCCCGTCCACCGACGTGGCAATCCTGGATGACGATGGCAACGAAGTGCCGCTGGGCACGGCCGGCGAGATCGCCGTCCGCGGCCCGCAGGTCATGGCCGGCTACTGGCAGCGGCCCGACGAGACGGCCAGGTCGATGACGGCCGACGGCTTCTTCAAGACCGGCGACGTGGGCATCATGGACGAGCGGGGCTATACCAGGATCGTCGACCGCAAGAAGGACATGATCATCGTTTCCGGCTTCAACGTGTACCCGAACGAAGTCGAGGGCGTGGTGGCCGCGCACCCGGGCGTGCTGGAATGCGCGTGCATCGGCGTGCCGGACAAGAATTCCGGAGAAGCCGTGAAGCTGTTCGTGGTGCGCAAGGATCCGAACCTGACGGCCGAATCGCTGATGGAATTCTGCAAGCACGAGCTGACGGCGTACAAGAAGCCGAAGTACATCGAGTTCCGGGACGACCTGCCGAAGACGAATGTGGGCAAGATCCTGCGGCGGCAACTGCGGGACGAGAAGAAGGCTGCGTGACAGGCAGCTTTCCTCCAGGGCGGCAGTCTTGAAAACTGCCGCCTGAATCATCGTTCTACGTATCCACCAACCCCGCCGTGCCATCCTCGACCGCGAACCGGGCCAGCGCCTGCACTCCGCTGGCCTTGTTCCGCACATCGTCCAGCCCCTGGAACAATACCGACGTCCGCTCCGGCGTGATTTCCACCAGCATGTAGCCGCGCCGGTCGCTGCGCCCGTACCTGATGTGCGGATTCATCGCCACGTACTGCGCGGTGCGTGCCTGCGGCCGTGAGCTCGACGTGATCGAGGTGCCGCAGAATTCCGTCGCCACGACGGGATTGCCGGAAGAGCGCGGCCGGGTCGGGTCGCGCCGCAGCTCGGCCGCATAGAACGTGTGGACATCGCCGGACAGCACCAGCGGGTTGGCGGCGCCGCTGGTGCGTACCGCGTCCAGCAGCCGCTGGCGCGCGGCCGGATAGCCGTCCCAGCCGTCGGTCCAGAAGCGGCCGTCGCTGACGCGGTGGATCTCCACCTGCGACGACTGCGCCATCAGTGTCTGCTGGGCCAGCACGTTCCAGCGCGCCCTGGAGCCCTTCAGGCCATTCTGGAGCCAGGTCTCCTGTGCGGAACCCAGCATCGTGCGCCTGCCGTCCGCCAGCATCGCGCAGGCGTTGCGGTAGACGGAATTGGACCCGCCGCGGTTCGGCCGCGCGCATGCCTGCGGCGAGCGGTACTGGCGATTGTCCAGCACGTGGAAGCGTGCCAGCGCACCCCAGTCGTAGCGCTGGTACATGCGCACGTCCCTGAATCCGCTGGCGCTGAAGCGCAGCGGCTGGTGTTCGCAGTAAGCCTGGTAGGCGGCCGCGCGGCGCGCCGCGAAACCGGGTGTCAGCAGCTCGTCGCGCAATGCACCGTAGTCGTTGGCCACCTCGTGGTCGTCCCATGTCATGATCCAGGGCGCCACGTGGTGCGCCGCCTGCAAGTCGCGGTCGCTCTTGTACTGCGCGTAGCGGGCGCGGTACTGGTCCAGCGTGAAGCTCTCGTCGCGGCGCACCGCGCGCTCGGGATGTTCCAGCCGGTACTGGCCCCATTCGTAGATGTAGTCGCCGAGGAAGGCGACCAGGTCGGGCGCGGCCTGGGCCAGATGGCGCTGCGCCGCATAGTGGCCGAACTCCCAGTGCTGGCACGAGGCCACGGCCACTTTCAGCGAACGGGGCAGGGTGCCGGGCGCCGGCGCGGTGCGGGTGCGCGCCACCGGGCTGACAGCACCGTCCAGCATGAAGCGGTACCAGTACCAGCGGTCCGGCCGCAGGCCTTTCACGTCCACGTGCACGCTGTGCGCCAGCGCCGGATTGGCGGTGGCGCTGCCGCTGGCGGCAATGCGGCGGAACCCCTCGTCTTCGGCGATCTCCCAGCGCACGGCGAACGCCACTGGCGGCGTACTGCGGGCATCGAGCGGGTCGAACAGGATGCGGGTCCACAGCACCACGCTGTCGGGCAGTGGTGCGCCCGAGGCGACACCGAGCGTGAACGGATACGGCGCATTGCGCGGTGCCGCCGCGCACGCCAGTGTCGGGCCGAGCGCGGCCAGGCCGGCCACGCGCGCACCCGTCAGCAGCAACTGCCGGCGGCCGTGCTCCATCGTTACTTGTGCATCAGCGATTCGATCGGCGGCACCGGGCGGGGCCTGCGGTCCGAACCGGTGGCGACATAGGTCAGCGTGGCTTCCGTGACCTTGACGATATCCGCCTGCAGGCGGTTGCGCTCCGCATAGACCTCGACGTTGACGGTGATCGACGTGTTGCCGACCCGCACGATGTCGGCATAGAACGACAGCAGGTCGCCGACGAACACGGGATTCTTGAACACGAAGGAATTGACGGCGATCGTCGCCACGCGGCCGTTGGCGCGGCGGGTGGCCGGCAGCGACCCGGCGATGTCCACCTGGGCCATGATCCAGCCGCCGAACACGTCGCCATACACATTCGCGTCGGCAGGGGCGGGCATGACCCGCAGTTCCGGCATCTTGCCGACGGGCAGGCAATTGGGAGCGGGGGCAGGAGCGGCGGTAACGTCGGGGGTGGTCATCATGAAAACTCGTTGGGGGATACAATGGGTTCCGATTTTAAACCACGCCAGCCAGCAAGCCAGTCATGCGTCGTTCCGCCTACTCTTCAGAACCAGCTCCGCCCGCCCGCCCCGGCCGCAGCGATCTTGCCACCCTGAAAACCCTGCTGCCCTATCTATGGGTCTACAAGTGGCGCGTGCTGCTGGCCATGCTGGCCCTGGTGGGCGCCAAGCTGGCGAACGTGGGCGTACCGGTCGTGCTGAAGCACCTGGTCGACGCGATGACGCTGAAGCCCGGCGATCCCCGCGCGCTGCTGGTGCTGCCGGCCGGGCTGCTGCTCGCGTATGGCGCGTTGCGGCTGTCCACCACCGTATTCACCGAGCTGCGCGAATTCCTGTTCGCCCGCGTCACGCAGCGCGCCGTACGCACCATTGCGCTGCAGGTGTTCCGGCACCTGCACGCGCTGTCGCTGCGCTTCCACCTGAACCGGCAGACCGGCGGGATGACGCGCGACATCGAGCGGGGCACGCGCGGCGTCGGCTCGCTGATCTCGTACACGCTGTTCAACATCCTGCCCACGCTGGTCGAGATCACGCTGGTGCTGGTCTACCTGGTCACGCACTACGATGTATGGTT
Source organism: Pseudoduganella sp. jia 9 (assembly GCF_055502615.1). Lineage (NCBI taxonomy): Bacteria > Pseudomonadati > Pseudomonadota > Betaproteobacteria > Burkholderiales > Oxalobacteraceae > Pseudoduganella > Pseudoduganella sp. jia 9. The sequence goes on from NZ_JBUPWE010000027.1 coordinate 16,954, forward strand.
CACCGTGATCACGGTCAGCGCACTGGTGCTGTACATCGCGTTCACGGTGATCGTCACGAACTGGCGCACGCATTTCCGCCGCACCATGAACGACCTGGATTCGAAAGCCAACACCAAGGCGATCGACTCGCTGCTGAACTATGAAACCGTCAAGTATTTCGGCAACGAAGAGTACGAAGCGAAGCGCTACGACGAAGGCCTGAAGCACTACGAATCTGCGGCGGTGCGCTCGCAAACCTCGCTGTCCTTCCTCAACACCGGCCAGTCGGCGATCATCGCCACCGCCGTCACGCTGATCCTGTGGCGCGCGACCGTCGGCGTCGTCGACGGCACCATGACGCTGGGCGACCTGGTCTTGGTGAATGCCTTCATGATCCAGCTGTACATCCCGCTCAATTTCCTGGGTGTGATCTACCGCGAGATCAAGCAAAGCCTGGCCGACATGGAACGCCTTTTCTCGCTGCTCGACGAGAATCGAGAAGTGGCCGATGCGAAGGATGCAAAGCCGCTGGTCACGCATGGCGCACAGGTCAGGTTCTCGCATGTGCAGTTCAGCTACGAAGCCAAGCGGCAGATCCTGTTCGACGTCGACTTCACGATCCAGGCCGGCACCACCACCGCCATCGTCGGCCATAGCGGTTCCGGCAAGTCCACGCTGTCGCGGCTGCTGTTCCGCTTCTATGAAGTGGGCAGCGGCGCGATCACGATCGACGGCCAGGACATCCGGGCGGTCACGCAGGATTCGCTGCGCCACGCGATCGGCATCGTGCCGCAGGATACGGTGCTGTTCAACGACACCATCGAATACAACATCGCCTACGGCAAGCCGGGCGCCACGCATGACGAGATCGTGGCGGCGGCCCGGGCGGCATCGATCCACGACTTCATCGACAGCCTGCCGGACGGCTACCGCACGATGGTGGGCGAGCGGGGCCTGAAACTGTCCGGCGGCGAAAAGCAGCGCGTGGCCATCGCCCGCACGCTGCTGAAGAATCCGGCGATCCTGATCTTCGACGAAGCCACGTCCGCGCTCGATTCCAAGGCCGAACAGGCGATCCAGGCGCAACTGAAGGACATCGCCAGGAACCGCACGACGATGGTGATCGCCCACCGCCTGTCCACCGTGGCCGATGCCCACCAGATCCTGGTGCTGGACCATGGGCGCATCGTCGAGCGGGGCACCCATCCGGCCTTGCTGGCCGCGGACGGCCTGTATGCGCAGATGTGGGCGCGCCAGCAAGCCCGGGCCGATGCCCCGGCCGACGCCGCGTAAGTGTCGGCGCGGTTGACAGCATGGCATGCCGTCACATCCAGGGTGTGAATCGGGGGCATAGCAGCCTCAATATCTACGCGAACAGCGCTAATAAAAAAGGCCGGGCTCTCAAGCCCGGCCTTGGCGCTGGCGCCGCTGATCAGGTCAGCGGTTCCAGGGCCGGGTCCTTGTCCTTCGCAGGATGGGTCAGCTCGCCTTCCCACTTGGCCACCACGGCAGTCGCGATGCTGTTGCCGATCACGTTCGTGGCGGAACGGGCCATGTCCAGGAAGTGGTCGATCGACAGCAGCAGCACCAGGCCCGCTTCCGGAATGTTGAACTGCGACAGCGTGGCGGCGATCACCACCAGCGAGGCGCGCGGCACGCCGGCCATGCCTTTCGAGGTCAGCATCAGCACCGCCATCATCGCCATCTGGGTGCCCAGCGACAGTTCGATGCCGTAGGCCTGGGCGATGAACACCGCGGCGAACGTGCAATACATCATCGAGCCATCGAGGTTGAACGAATAGCCGATCGGCAGCACGAACGCGGCGATCCGGTTGCGCACGCCGAAGCGTTCCAGGCCTTCCAGCGTTTTCGGGAAGGCCGCTTCCGAAGACGCGGTGGAGAACGCCAGGATCGTCGGGCCGCGCACTTCCGTCATCAGCTCGAAGATGCGCTTGCCCAGGAAAATGAAACCGGCGAACATCAGCAGGCCCCACAGCAGGGCAATGCCGAAGTAGAACTCGGCCATGAATACGCCGTAGGTCTTCAGCACGATCAGGCCTTCCTTGGCGACGATGCCGGAAACGGCGGCAAACACGGCGATCGGCGCGAACTGCATCACGTAGCCGGTCACCTTCAGCATCACGTGGGCCACGCCGTCGATGGCGTCGACCATCGGCTCGGCCTTCTTGCCCACCGCGGCGGCGCCCAGGCCGAAGAACAGCGAGAACACCACGATCTGCAGGATCTCGTTCTTCGCCATGCCATCCACGATCGATGCGGGAATCAGGTGGGTGATGAAGTCCTTCAGGGTCAGGCTGCTGGTGGCGAGATTGGTCACATGTGCGGCGGTGTCCAGCGTGCCTTTCAGCGCATCGCCCGGGCGGAAAATATTCACCAGTACCAGGCCCAGCGCCAGCGACAGCACGGAAGCGCCGAAGAACCACGCCAGCGACTTCAGGCCCACCCGCCCGACTTCGCTGGCATCGCCCATGCGTGCAATGCCCACCACCAGCGTCGAGAAGACCAGCGGCGCGATGATCATCTTGATCAGCCGGAGGAACATCGTGGTGATCAGCGACATCGCATCGGAATACGACGCCGGCGCCGCCATCGTGGTGTTCAGGATGTAGCCAACCACGATCCCCAGGGCCAGTGCCACCAGGATCCAGGTGGTCAGCCGATTTTTTTTCTCCATGAGCGGTGTCTCTCCATGCTGGGGCCTTGCGGCTGCGGGGTGCGCGCCGGGGCCGGGGTTTGCCGTAAAATGATTAATTATCAGGCATTTAATTGAAAAGTTTCGCGCAGTATCCTTGGGGCATTCAACACTGTCAAGCAGGCTGTGAGCGCACGAATGGCGATGATCGACATCCAGAACATCAGCAAGTGGTATGGGCAATTCCAGGTGCTCGCCGATTGCACCACACAAGTGGCCAGGGGCGACGTGATGGTGATCTGCGGGCCATCCGGGTCCGGCAAATCCACCTTGATCAAGACCGTCAACGGCCTCGAACCGGTGCAGCGCGGCGAGATCGTCGTCGATGGCACGCCGGTGACCGCGCCCGGCACCAGCCTGCCGCGCCTGCGTGCCCGGATTGGCATGGTGTTCCAGAATTTCGAGCTGTTTCCGCACCTGTCGGTGCGTGAAAACCTGGCGCTTGGCCAGGTCAAGGTATTGAAGCGGGAGCGCGACGAGGCAAACGAACGCGGCCTGAAATACCTCGATCGTGTCGGCCTGCTGGCGCAGCAGGACAAATACCCGGCCGAGCTCTCCGGCGGGCAGCAGCAGCGCGTGGCGATCGCGCGTGCGCTGGCGATGGACCCGATCGCAATGTTGTTCGACGAACCCACCTCCGCGCTCGATCCGGAAATGATCAACGAAGTGCTGGACGTGATGGTCGGCCTGGCGCAGGATGGCATGACGATGATGGTGGTCACCCACGAGATGGGCTTCGCGCGGCGCGTGGCCAACCGCGTCGTGTTCATGGATGCGGGCCGCATCGTCGAGGATTGCGGCAAGGATGAATTCTTTGCCGCACCCCGCTCGGAGCGCGCGCGAGATTTCCTGGCCAAAATCATCCGCTGACTGGCAGGCATTCGCCGGGAGCAGGGCAGCAGCTTTTGTCGACGTGTGTTTCTCGAAGGAGGAAATCATGGCATCGATCCGGCTGGTCGTCGTTCTCGTTCTCGCACTGGCCTTTGCCGGCGCCCGCGCGCAGCAAGCTGAGCAACAGCGATCGGGCACGCTGGCCAAGATCGCGCGCGACGGCTACATCACGCTCGGCGTGCGTGAAGGTTCGGTGCCGTTTTCGTACCTGGACGACAAGGGCCGCTTCGTGGGCTACTCGGTCGACCTGTGCATGAAGATTGTCGACGAGGTGAAAAAGCGCCTGAACAAGCCCGTGGCGGTGAAGATGACGCCCGTCTCCGCCAGCAACCGCATTCCGCTGATGGCGAACGGCACCATCGACCTCGAATGCGGCTCCACCACCAACAATGCCGAGCGCGCGCGGCAGGTGGCTTTTTCGCCGACGATCTTCGTGATCGCCAACCGGCTCCTTACCCGCAAGACGGCCAATATCCGCACGCTGGCCGACATGAAAGGCAAGACGCTGGTGGCCACCGCCGGCACCACCACGCTGAAGCAGATGACGGCATTGAACCGCGAGCGCAACCTGGGCATGCGCATCGTGATCGGCAAGGACCATCCCGAGTCGTTCCTGATGCTGGAAACGAACCGCGCCAACGCCGAAGCCAACGACGACATCCTGCTGGCGGCCCAGGTGGCCGGCTCGAAGCAGCCTGCCGACTATGCGATCGGCAGCGAGGCACTGTCTGTCGAACCATACGCCATCATGCTGCGCCGCGGCGACGCGCCGTTCAAGGAAGCGGTGGATGCGGCGCTGCGCGCCGCCTTCGCATCGCCCGATTTTCCGCGCCTGTATGCGAAATGGTTTACCAGCCCGGTTCCGCCGAAAGGTATCAACCTGAGGGTGCCGATGTCGCCGCAGTTGCAGAGGCTGCTTGCCAGCCCGACCGATTCGTCCGACCCCGCCGCCTATCGTTGACAGGCTGACCGGTCGCGCCACGGCGTTCGCCATGGATTATCACTGGAACTGGGCGGTGTTCGGCGATCTGTCGCCGGATGGCGTGAACACTTACTGGCAGATGCTGCTGTCCGGCCTGGGCTGGACACTGGCGGCGTCGCTGGCCGGCTGGGCCATGGCACTGGCGCTGGGTATGCTGGCCGGCATCGCCCGCACGATGCCGCAACGCCCGCTGCGCATGGCGGCCGGCGCGTATATCGAACTGTTCCGCAACGTACCGCTGCTGGTGCAGATGTTCCTGTGGTTCTTCGTGGTGCCCGAACTGCTGCCGCGCGCGGCAGGCGACTGGCTGAAGGCCCTGCCGCAGGCGCCATTCCTCACTGCCGTGGCCAGCCTGGGATTCTTCACCTCGGCGCGTGTGGCGGTGCAGGTCGCCGCCGGCATCGACGCGCTGGCCGGCGGCCAGGCGCAGGCTGCACTGGCGCTGGGGCTCACGCGCCGGCAAGCCTACCGGCACGTGTTGCTGCCGCTGGCGGTGCGCATCGTGCTGCCGCCGCTGACGAGCGAATTCCTCAACATCATCAAGAACAGCTCGGTGGCGCTGACGATCGGCCTGGTGGAACTGACGGCCAGCGCTCGCGCTATCCAGGAATTCTCGTTCCAGGTGTTCGAGGCCTATACCGCCGCCACCGTGCTGTACGTGCTGGTCAACCTGGCCGTGATCGCCGGCATGCACGCCGTCGAGCGCCGGCTGGCGCTGCCGGGCTCGCTGCGGGTTTACTGAGAGTGCGCTGATGGAGTTCGATTTCGACGTGATCCGGCGTTCCTGGGCGGACGTGCTGCTGAACGGCATGACGTTTACCTTGCAGCTGACGGTGCTGGCCATGGTGGGCGGCGTGGTGCTCGGCACGCTGCTGGCGCTGGCCCGGCTGTCCGGCTGGCGGCCGCTGGCGCTGCTGGCCGCCGGCTACGTGAACCTGATCCGGGCGGTACCGCTGGTGCTGGTGATCTTCTGGTTTTATTTTCTGGTGCCGTACCTGGGCGCCTGGGTGATCGGCGCCGGCGAGCCGGTGCGCGTGGGCGCGTTCTGGTCCGCGCTGATCACGTTCACGCTGTTCCAGGCCGCCTACTACTGCGAGATCATGCGCGGCGGCATCTCCGCCATCCCGCGCGGGCAGGTCCACGCCGCGCAGGCGCTGGGCATGCGCTACTGGCAGTGCATGCGGTACGTGGTGCTGCCGCAGGCGCTGCGCAACATGCTGCCGGTGCTGCTGACGCAAACCATCGTGCTGTTCCAGGACGTGTCGCTGGTCTACGTGCTGTCGGTGCCCGATTTTGTCGGCGCCGCGGTGCGCGTCGCCCAGCGCGACGGGCGGCTGGTGGAAATGTACAGCTTCGTTGCCGTCGTTTACTTCGTGCTGTGCTGTGCGTTGTCGGCGCTGGCAAGGCGGATGCAGCATGCGAGGGGGTAAAATACCGCATCCGTTTTACACAGCGCTTTCCGAGACCCGCCAATGTCCACCACCTTCGACGCCCCATCTTCCCTGACCATCATCCGCCCCGACGACTGGCACCTGCACCTGCGCGACGGTGCCACCATGGCCAGCGTGCTGCCGCACAGCGCACGCCAGTTCGGCCGCGCCATCGTGATGCCGAACCTGAAGCCGCCCGTCACCACGGTCGCCCAGGCCGCCGCCTACCGCGACCGCATCCTGGCCGCGCTGCCGCCCGAGCTGTCGTTCGAGCCGCTGATGACGCTCTATCTGACCAATAACACCTCGCCGGACGAGATCCGCCGCGCCGCCGAGTCGGATTTCGTGCATGCCGTGAAGCTGTACCCGGCCGGTGCCACCACCAATTCCGATGCCGGCGTCACCGATCTCGCCAATTGCTACAAGGTGCTGGAAGTGATGCAGGAAACCGGCTTGCCGTTCCTCGTGCACGGCGAAGTCACCGATGGCGACATTGACCTGTTCGACCGCGAAGCCGTGTTCATCGAGCGCGTGATGCGCCCGCTGCGCAAGAACTTCCCGGCGCTGAACGTGGTGTTCGAGCACATCACCACCAAGGATGCGGCGCAGTACGTGGCCGAGGCCGAAGGCCCGATCGCCGCCACGATCACCGCGCATCACCTGCTGTACAACCGTAACGAGATCTTCAAGGGCGGCATCCGCCCTCACTATTACTGCCTGCCGGTACTCAAGCGCGAAGAACACCGCCTGGCGCTGGTCACGGCCGCCACCAGCGGCGACGAGCGCTTCTTCCTCGGCACCGATTCGGCGCCGCACGCGCAGGGCGCCAAGGAAGCGGCCTGCGGCTGCGCCGGCTGCTATACCGCGCTGCACGCGATGGAGCTGTACGCCGAGGCATTTGAACGCGCCGGCGCGCTGGACAAGCTGGAAGCCTTCGCCAGCCTGAACGGCCCGGCGTTCTACGGCCTGGCGCCGAACGAGGGCACGATCACGCTCAAGCGCGAACAGTGGACGCTGCCGGAAACCCTGCCGCTCGGCGAGCAGCAGGTAGTCCCGCTGAACGCTGGCGAAGCCATCAACTGGAAAATGGTGTAACGGCGCGGTCCAGCCGATGTCGTCCCTGTCCTTGCCGCCGGTCGACTGGTCGCGCCGCTGGTTCGACGCGGTGCGCCCGGCGGCGCAGACCGTCGACGTGGCCGACGTCATCGGCAGCTTCAGCGCCCGTGCCGCGGCGCTGGGCCTGGTCAACCATGCCGGCCTGCCGGTCCGCTTCGTGCCGCAGGCCGCGCTCCCCGACGGCACGGCGTATGAAGAACACATCGGCGCCACTGGCTGCGTGCCCACGCGCGACAACCTGCACGATTTTTTCAATGGCCTGGTATGGCTCAGCTTCCCGCTCGTCAAGCGCGAACTGAATGCCTTGCAGGCGGCGCAGATCGCGCGCGACGGCATCGGTGGCCAGCGCGGCCCGGCACGCGACGCGGCCACGCTGTTCGACGAGAATGCGGCCCTGCTCGTGGTGTTGGATAATATGCAAGGCCACGCCCTGGCCGACGCCCTGCGCAACCATCGCTGGCGCGAAGCATTCGTCGAGCGCGCCGGGCTGTTCGGCACGGCGGCGCAGGTCTGGCTGTTCGGCCATGCATTGATGGAAAAGCTGGTGGCGCCGTACAAGGCGATCACCGCGCACACGCTGGTGGTGGCCGCGCCGGATGCGTACTTTGCATTGCCGCGCGAGCAACAGCAGGCATGGATCGATGCGCACGTGGCCGAACGCCTGCGCACGGCCGGCCTGCGCAAGGCTGATTTCACACCGCTGCCGGTGCTGGGCATTCCCGGCTGGTGGGCGGAGCAGGACGATGCGTTTTATGGCGACACCACCGTGTTCCGCCCGAAGCGGAACGCACCCACTCTGGAGACATCATGACAGTACGAACGATTCGCTGGGGCATCCTCGGCACAGGCAAGATCGCCAAGGCCTTTGCCACTGCGCTGAAGGACACGCCCGATGCCGTGCTCGCGGCCGTTGCATCCCGCCATGTTGATAGCGCTACCATATTTGCCACCGAATATGGCGCGCATGAACTGACGAAGAGCCACGGCAGCTACCAGGCGCTGGCCGACGATCCGGATGTCGATGCGATCTACATCGCCACGCCGCATCCGATGCACCGTGAGAACGCGCTGATGTGCCTGAATGCGGGCAAACATGTGCTGGTCGAGAAAGCCTTCACCGTCAACCGCCGGGAAGCGGAAGACATCGTGGCGCTGGCGCGCGAGAAAAAGCTGTTCGCGATGGAAGCGATGTGGACCCGCTTCCAGCCTGCCGTGCTGGAAGCAAAGCGCATCGCGGCCAGCGGAGAGATCGGCACCGTGGCCAACGTGCAGGGCGACCTGGGCTTTTATTCGGACGCAGGGCCGGAGCACCGCCTGTTCAATCCCGCACTGGGCGGTGGCGCGCTGCTGGACCTGGGTATCTATCCGCTGTCGATCGCCGCATACTTCCTCGGCCCCGTGACATCGGTACGGGCGGTCGGCCAGCTCGGTCCGACAGGAGTGGACCTGCAATGTACCTTTGCGCTGCAGCACGAGAACGGCGGTTTGGCGGCCTGCACGGCCAGCCTGGCCGCGCGCACCCCGGCCGAGTTCACGGTATGCGGCAGCAAGGGCTCCGTGCGCCTGCTCGGCCGCTTCCACAACACGGAAGAATTGACGGTGGAACTGGACGACGGCAGCCGCCGCACCCAGCGGATACCGCGTATCGGCAACGGCTATGCACACGAGATCATCGAAGTGAACCGCTGCCTGCGCGAAGGACTGACGGAAAGCCCGGTCATGCCGCTGGATGAAACGCTGGCACTGATGGGCGTGCTGGACGAGATGCGGCGGCAGGTCGGCGTCGTCTACGACGCCGACCGCTGATCAGCGAACGCTGTTGTCGACGCGGCGCTTGCGTGGCAGCAGCAGCACGCCGGCGCCCACCAGCAGCATCGACCAGTTGGACAGTTCGGACTCCGCGCCGGCAGTGGTCTGGGCCGCAGCCTGTTGGGTGACCTGCACCTGATGCTCGCTCGGATGCAGTACGATTACCGGCGCGGTCTCCACCAAAGTAGTGGCGGCGTGAGGTGCTGGCTGGGACAATGCGGTGCCGGTCTCGATCACCGCGACTGGGGCGGCATTGGCCAGCGATGCGGCAAATGCCGCGAAAGCAAGAAGAAGATACTGTTTGGTTTTTAGCATGTAATTTCAGTGATGTATAAATTGCATGCAATTCTAATGTTGCAATGCGCGCAACACAACGGTTTTATTCGCAGATGTATATATACTTGGTTGCAGTGCAGCATCTTTGTTGCTGAATTGTTTCATTAAGTTTCTTCGGAGTATTTAAATGGCTGCCAGCCAGCGTCCTCACGACCTGAAAACGATCCTGCTCGCCACCGGCGTCGTGCTGACGCTGGCGATGGGCGTGCGCCACGGCTTCGGCTTCTGGATGCAACCCATCTCGCAGGAAAATGGCTGGAGCCGCGAGACCTACTCGCTGGCGATGGCATTGCAAAACCTGCTGTGGGGCGCGTTCGGGCCGTTTGCCGGCATGGTGGCGGACCGCTGGGGCACGATGCGGGTGGTACTGGCCGGCGCATTCGCCTACATGGCGGGCCTGGTCTGGATGGGGTCGGTCTCCGATCCCACGCTGTTCATCCTGGGTTCCGGCGTGCTGATCGGGCTCGGCCTCGCCTGCACCGCGTTCGGCGCCGTCAGCGGCATCATCGGGCGTGCTGCACCGCCAGAAAAACGCTCGTGGGCGTTCGGCATTTCGGGTGCCGCCAGCTCGTTCGGCCAGTTCCTGCTGATGCCGATCGAGCAGACGATGATTTCGCAGGTCGGCTGGCAAAACGCGCTGTACCTGCTGGCCGCCATCGTCGTTTTCCTGATGGTGCCGATGGCATTCCGGCTGCGCGAGCCGGCCGTGCAGGCAGTGGCCGGGCACAAGCAGGGCATTCGCGAAGCCCTGGGCGAGGCATTGGGCAACCGCTCGTTCCTGCTGCTGGTGGCGGGATACTTCGTGTGCGGCTTCCAGCTCGTGTTCATCGGCGTGCACATGCCTGCTTACCTGAAAGACCAGGGCGTGGCCGATCCCAAGGTGGCCGTCACGGCCCTGGCACTGATCGGCCTGTTCAACATCTTCGGCTCCTATTGGGCGGGCAAGCTGGGTGGCCGGCTGCCGAAGCGCTACCTGCTGTCGTTCATCTACTTTTCCCGCGCCGGCGTGATCGCGCTGTTCCTCGCGGTACCGCTGTCGCCGCTCTCGGTGTACCTGTTCGCGGCCGCGATGGGCGTATTGTGGCTGTCCACGGTGCCGCTGACGAACGGCATCATCGCGGGGGTGTTCGGCCTGTCGCACATGTCGATGCTGGCCGGCGTGGTGTTCTTCTCGCACCAGGTGGGCAGCTTCCTCGGCGTCTGGCTGGGCGGCTACCTGTTCGACCTGCGGGGCAGTTACGACCTGGTGTGGGCGATCTCGATCGGCCTCGGCGTGCTGGCCGGCCTGGCCAACCTGCCGATCGACGAACGGGCGCTGGCGCGCCCCGAACTGAAGGTGGCATGAGGAGGACGGCATGAGGCGGGCGGCATGAGGAGGGTTACGCGATGAGCCCGCGCTGGCGGCGGCTGCTGGTCTGGTGCCTCGTCGCCCTCGTGCTGGCGGCCTGCTTTGGCGCCTACCTGCAGCCCGGCTTCATGTTCGACATGGCGACGCGGATCGTCATGTGCTTCTGACCGCCCGCGTTCAGTTGCGGAATACCACGGAGCGGGAGCTGCGCGACAGCACCAGCACGCCGGCGCCGGCCAGCAGCATGATCCAGATGCCGGGTTCGGGCACGGCCACGACGTCGACGCCCAGCAGTTCCGTGTACCCCCGGTTGAGCACCTGCTGGTCGTAGCCCGGGCCGTACAGACTGAAATCGATATAGCTGGTCAGCAGGTCTTCGTTCCCATACAGCAGGTACGCGTACTCGAACTGGAACCGGCCGGGCGGCCCGGTGAAGACGTGGGATGCGCTGCTGTTGAACGATCCGGAGGGGTCGTAATTCGTCCACGCGGCCAGCGCCGCGGGCGTTCCGGACGACACGTCCGCGAACACGGGCGGTGCCGGCGGCTGCAGCAGATCGGGGTATTCCGGCACCGGGCCGGCGGCATAGTCGCCGCTCAGGTACAGGCTGGCCTGGAAGTCCGGCAGGCCATCGACCAGGCGGGGCACCTCGGCGGGAAGGAGCGTGGCGATGACCCAGAATTGCGCGGTATGCTCGCCGATCGCTGTCACATCGAGACTGATGTGCGCCGCATCGCGCCAGTGGCCTTCGACATCGTAGGTCACGTCGCGATAGTGCGAAGTCGTCTGCAAACCGTTTTCGACGACGACCTCGTCGCGCAGCGTGTACGCGAAGTTGAAACGGCTGCCGCTCTCCCAGAACGAGGAGCTGCTGGAAATCCATTCGCTGGTATCGTCGATGCCCGTCGTGGCATAGTTGGCGACAAACGTCATCACGCGGGCGGCGGAAGCGGCTGCCGATGGCAGCAATGTCAGGCAAAGGCATGCCGACAGGCATGCCGGGCGCAGCAATCGAAGCATGTTATCCCCCAGGAGTCGTTGATTAGTCGATGCGCCGTTCACCCTGGATGCTCATCCTGCGCCAGGGACGCCGCGTATGAAAGCTGTGCATAGGGTGGCGGCCGTGCCCGGTTAGCGCGATCGGCGCCGGGCTGCCAGCACGCCGGCCCCGGCAAGCAGCATCATCCAGGTGCCTGGTTCCGGCACCGCGACCACGTCCATGCCCAGGAATTCGCTGTAGCCCAGGTTACGGATGCCTGCGTCATAGCCCGGGCCGTAGATCATGAACGCCGCCTGGTCGGAGAGCAGCTCGTCGTTCGCATGGATCAGGTAGGAATAGTCGTAAGCGGCGAGATCGCGCGGCGCGGTGAAGGTCTGCAGCACGTTGGCGAAATAATGCAGCTGCACGGGGTCGTAGTAAGCCGAGGCGCTCAGGTCGACGGGCGTGCCGGACGAGGTATCCGCAAATACGGGCGGTGCCGGCGGCTGTGTCAGGTCGGGGTATTCCGGCACGGTGCCCGGCGCGTAACTGCCGCCGAGGGACAGGAAAATCTGGAAGGAAATGTCGCCGCCATCGACAAGCCGCGACGTTTGCGTGGCGTCGAGCGTTCCCGTGGCGGCGAACTGCACGCTGTGCGCGCCGCCGGCCATGCCGTCGATATTGAGCAGCGTCCAGTCGCGCACGTGGCCGGCCACGTCGTACGTCACGTCGCGATAGTGGTAGATGGACTGCATGCCGTTCTCGAAGACGATTTCATCGCGCAGCGTGTACGCGAAGTTATGCCGTTCGCCATGCTCGATGAACGTGCTGTCGTTCCATTGGGTTTCAACGGCATCCTCGATGCCGGTGGTGGCGGAGCTGGCGGTGAAGGTCATGACCGGGGCGGCCGATGTACCGGCGGCGGTCAATGACAGCGACAGGCTGAGCAGGGACAGCAACAGCAAGCGCAATGCTCGATGCATGGTAACCCCCGGGTGTGCGTCGATTATTGCCTGGCGCTGCGGCGTTGGCGCTGCGATCCTGGCAATGCGTCTACCAGCATATGCCAGCGCTTGCAGTCTGCAAGGACAATCGGTGCAGTGTTGTGTCCGCCATACTCGGCAGGATCGGACTCACACCTTCAGGAACTCCTCACGCCCGCCCAGCCAGCGCTCCAGGTGCGCCTCGACCACCGGCTGCCCGGCCGGGTCGTGCAGCAGCGCATGCGCCACGTCGCGCGCCTGGTCGACCAGCCAGCCATCCGTTTCCAGGTCGGCGAAGCGCAGCATCGCCTGGCCGGACTGCCTGGCGCCGAGGAATTCGCCGGGGCCGCGGATCTCCAGGTCGCGCCGGGCGATCTCGAAGCCGTCGGTGGTTTCGCGCATCGTCGCCAGCCGCTGCTTGGCCACGGGGCCCAGCGGGCTCTGATACAGCAGCAGGCAGACGCTGGCCGCCGAACCGCGGCCCACGCGTCCGCGCAGCTGGTGCAGCTGCGACAGGCCGAAGCGTTCCGCATGCTCGATCACCATCAGCGACGCATTCGGCACGTCCACGCCCACCTCGATCACGGTGGTCGCCACCAGCACGTGCACCCGGGCGGCCGTGAACGCATCCATCACTTCCTGCTTCTCGGCGGGCTTCATGCGGCCATGCACCAGGCCCACCTGCAGGTCCGGCAGCGCCGCGGCCAGCGTTTCATGGGTTTCCGTCGCGGTCTGCAGTTGCAGCGCTTCCGATTCCTCGATCAACGGACAGACCCAGTACACCTGGCGGCCGTCGAGCGCGGCGGCGTGGACGCGCTCGATCACCTCGTCGCGCCGGTTCTGGTCGATCACGCGCGTGACGATCGGTGTGCGGCCCGGCGGCAGCTCGTCGATCACGGACACTTCCAGGTCGGCGTAATACGTCATCGCCAGCGTGCGGGGAATCGGCGTGGCGGACATCATCAGCTGGTGCGGCACCAGCCCGTCGGCGCCCTTGTTGCGCAGCGTGAGGCGCTGGCCCACGCCGAAACGGTGCTGCTCGTCGACGATGACCAGGCCCAGCCGGGCGAATTGCACCGTCTCCTGGATCAGCGCGTGCGTGCCGATCACCAGCTGTGCCTCGCCCGACTCGGCCAGCGCCGAAGCGGCCATCTTGTCCTTCTTTTTCAGGCTGCCCGTCAGCCACGCCACTTTCACGCCCAGCGGCTCCATCCACGCGGCGATCTTCCTGAAATGCTGCTCGGCCAGGATCTCGGTGGGCGCCATCAGCGCGGCCTGGAAGCCGCTGTCGATGGCCTGCGTGGCCGCCAGCGCGGCGACGACGGTCTTGCCGCTGCCCACGTCGCCCTGCAGCAGCCGCTGCATCGGGTACGGCTGGCGCAGGTCGGCGCGGATTTCCTCCAGCACGCGTGCCTGCGCCCCGGTCAGCCGGAACGGCAGCGCGGCCTGGAATGCCGCGGTCAGCGAGCCCACCGCCTGCAGCGGCGCCGCGCCTTTCTGCCGGCGCGCGTTCTGCGCCCGCTTCAGCGACAGCTGCTGCGCCAGCAGCTCATCGAACTTCATCCGGGTCCACGCCGGGTGCGAGCGCTCCGCCAGCGCATGTTCGTCGATCCGCTGCGGAGGGTTATGCAGCAGCCTGACGGCCGGCTCGAAGCCGTGCAACTGCATTTTCTCAACGAGCCGCGGCGGCAGCGTGTCGGTCCAGTCCACGCGCCCCATCGCATCGGCGATCGCGCGGCGCAGCACGGGCTGCGACAGCCCTTCGCCGGAAGGATAGACCGGGGTCAGGGAGGTGGGCAGCGGCGCGCCTTCGTTGACGATCTTGTAGCCCGGATGGACCATCTCCGCGCCGAAGAAGCCGTGTTTCAGCTCGCCACGCGCGCGCACCCGCGTGCCTTCCGCCAGCTGCCTGGTCTGGCTGCCGTAGAAGTTCATGAAGCGCAGCATCAGCTCGCCCGTGTCGTCGGCGATGTGGACGATCATCTGCTTGCGCGGCTTGTACGTGATCTCGTTCTTCGTGACGATGCCTTCGACCTGCGACGTCTGGCCGCCGCGCAGGCAGGCCGCGCGGATGTCGATCACTTCGGTCTCGTCCTCGTAGCGCATCGGCAGGTGCAGCACCAGGTCCATGTCGGTGCGCAGGCCGAGCCTGGCCAGCTTGCTCTCGGTCGAGGCGGCCTTCGATACTTTCTTGACGGGGGGCTTGCTTTGCTTCGTTTCGGCCATGTTTTCGTGGTGCAGTTTTTACTCGACTACGGAGCAGTAGCGTACAATAGAAGGTTGCCCAATGCTTTTTGAACGGAATTGTGCGTGCTTCGTCACCAGTGCGTACTACCGCCATGACACCAATGTATTCGCTCTCCGATTTCGATTTTAACTTGCCACCCGAGCGCATTGCTCAGTTTCCGCTGCCGGATCGCAGCGCTTCCCGGCTGTTGCACGTGGATGAGACCCGCCTGGTCGACCGCAAGTTCACCGACATCCTCGACCTGCTGCAGCCCGGCGACCTGCTGGTGATGAACGATACCCGCGTGCTGAAGGCACGTTTCTTCGGCGTCAAGGACAGCGGTGGCAAGGTCGAGGCGCTGGTCGAGCGCGTGCTCGACACGCGCACCGTGCTGGCCCAGGTGCGCGCGTCGAAGTCGCCCGGCCCCGGCGTGAAGATCCGCCTGGCCGAGGCATTCGACGTAACGGTCGGCGAGCGCGCCGGCGAGTTCTTCACGCTCAGGTTCGACGCCGACGTGTTCGACCTGATCGAGCAGTACGGCCGCCTGCCGCTGCCACCGTACATCGAGCACGCGCCGGGCGAAGTGGACGAGACCCGCTACCAGACCGTGTTCAACAAGGTGCCGGGCGCCGTCGCCGCGCCCACCGCCGGGCTGCATTTCGACGAAGCGCTGCTGCTGAAACTGAAGGACAAGGGCGTGAAGTTCGCCTATGTCACGCTGCACGTGGGCGCGGGCACGTTCCAGCCGGTGCGCACCGAGAACCTGGCCGAGCACAAGATGCATACCGAGTGGTACACCATGCCGCAGGCGACCGTCGACGCGGTGAAGGCCACGCGCGCGGCGGGCCGCGACGTGATCGCCGTCGGCACCACCAGCCTGCGCGCGCTGGAATCGGCGTCGCAGTCGGGCACGATCGAGGCCGGCAGTGCCGACACGGCACTGTTCATCACGCCGGGCTACCGCTTCAAGTCCGTCACGCGCCTGATCACCAACTTCCACCTGCCGAAATCCACGCTGCTGATGCTGGTCTCGGCATTCGCCGGTTTCGACGAGATCCGCGCCGCCTATGCGCACGCGATCGCCAGCGAATACCGCTTCTTCAGCTATGGCGATGCCATGCTGCTGACCACGCCCAATCGGGCATAACGGATACCCGGACGGATACCCAAACAATGCTGGAATTCAAACTGATCAAGACCGACACGACCGGTCTGACGAAAGCGCGCCGCGGCACGCTGAAACTGAACCATGGCGTGGTGCAGACGCCCATCTTCATGCCCGTCGGTACCTATGGCTCCGTGAAGGCGATGTCGCCGCTGGAGCTGAAGGAAATCGGCGCCCAGATCATCCTCGGCAATACCTTCCACCTGTGGCTGCGCCCCGGCAATGCCGTGATGGGCAAGTTCGGCGGCCTGCACAAGTTCATGGGCTGGGACAAGCCGATCCTGACCGACTCCGGCGGTTTCCAGGTGTTCTCGCTGGGCGAGATGCGCAAGATCACCGAAGAGGGCGTGCACTTCAATTCGCCCATCAACGGCGACAAGCTGTTCCTGTCGCCGGAGATCTCGATGCAGATCCAGCGCGTGCTGAACTCCGACATCGTGATGCAGTTCGACGAATGCACGCCCTATGAAATCGACGGCCGCCCCGCCACGCTGGAAGAGGCGGCGAAGTCGATGCGCATGTCGCTGCGCTGGGCGCAGCGCTCGATGAACGAGTTCAAGTCGGGTGAAAACCCGAACGCGCTGTTCGGCATCGTCCAGGGCGGCATGTTCGAGTCGCTGCGCGACGAATCGCTGGCCGGCCTGGAAGAGATCGATTTCCCGGGCCTGGCGATCGGCGGGCTGTCCGTCGGCGAGCCGAAGGAAGACATGATGCGCGTGCTCGAGCATATCGGCCCGCGCCTGCCGGCCAACAAGCCGCACTACCTGATGGGCGTGGGCACGCCGGAAGACCTGGTGGCCGGGGTCAGCAACGGCGTCGACATGTTCGACTGCGTAATGCCGACCCGGAATGCGCGCAACGGCTGGATCTTCACCCGCTTCGGCGACATCAAGATCAAGAACGCCCGCTACAAGGAAGACACCGAGCCATTCGATTCCACCTGCTCGTGCTACGCCTGCCGCAATTTCAGCCGTGCCTACCTGCACCACCTGCACCGCGCGCAGGAAATCCTGGGTGCCCGGCTGAACACGATCCACAACCTGCACTTCTACCTGGACATCATGCAGCAGATGCGCGATGCGCTGGACGAGGACCGCTTCCCGGAATGGGTGAAGCAGTTCCATGCCGATCGCGCCCGCGGCGTGTAAAAAGAGCTTGCATTAGTGTAAAAGTCCGCAATCTGTGCGGCTTTGGCCAGTGCTAGAATACAGCGCTGTTTTTTTTAATTACATTGGAGTCACCCGTGTTCATTTCCAACGCTTATGCTCAAACCGCCGGCGCCGCCGATGCGTCGATGATGGGCAACCTCTCGACCTTCGTGCCGCTGATCCTGATGTTCGTGGTCATGTATTTCCTGATGATCCGCCCGCAACAGAAGCGTGCCAAGGAACAGAAGGCCATGATGGACGCGCTTGCCAAGGGCGATGAAGTCGTGACGGTCGGCGGCATCCTGGGCCGCGTTTCCCGCGTGACCGATGCGTACGTGACGGTGGAAGTGGCGCCGAACACGGAGATCGTGGTGCAGAAAGCCTCGGTCACGACGCTGCTGCCGAAGGGCACGCTGAAGGGTCTGTAAGACCCGGCCAAAGAAAGCGGGCGGCATCGACCGCCCGCTTCAGTTTTGGTCCAACCGCCGGTCCAACTATCGCTGAAGATCATGAATCGCTATCCCGTCTGGAAATACATCGTCATTGCCGTCATCGTGCTGCTGGGGGCACTGTACACGGCACCCAACTACTTCGGCGAATCGCCCGCCCTGCAGATCACCAGCGGCAAGTCGACCGTGAAGGTGGACAGCGCCGTTGCCGACCGCGTCGCTCAACTGCTGAAGGAACAGAACCTGCCCACCACCGGCGTCAGCCTGGATACGGGGACGAGCAATTCGGTCCGTGCCCGCTTCGGCGATACCGATACCCAATTCAAGGCCAAGCTGGCCCTGGAGCGCGGCCTGAACGCCGATCCGGAAGATCCCACCTATATCGTCACCAACAACCTGCTGGCCAATACGCCGGCATGGATGCAGAAGCTGGGCGCGATGCCCATGTACCTGGGCCTGGACCTGCGCGGCGGCGTGCACTTCCTGCTGCAGGTCGACACCAAGGCCGCGCTGGACAAGCGCATCCAGGGCTTCCAGGCCGCGATCCGCAGCGAGCTGCGCGACAAGAGCGTGCGCCACGCCGGCATCGAGCGGGTGCGCGATTCCATCATCGTCAAGTTCCGCGACGATGCCGGACGCCAGGCTGCCCGCAAGGCTTTGGCCGACATGAACGAACTGCAGTTCGTCGACGGCACGAGCGGCGCCGACCTGACGCTGACCGCGTCGATGCGGCCGGATGCGCTGAAGGCGGCGATGGATAACGGCGTCAAGCAGAACATCGCCACGCTGTCCAAGCGCGTCAACGAGCTGGGCGTCTCCGAACCGATCATCCAGCAGCAGGGCATCGACCGCATCGTCGTCCAGTTGCCGGGTGTGCAGGACGTGGCCCGTGCCAAGTCAATCATCGGCCGCACCGCCACGCTGGAAGTGCGCCTGGTCGACCAGACCGTGCCGCGCGGCACCGAACTGACTGCGGCTATCCCGTTCGAGTCGGAGCTGTTCACCACCGGCAAGAATGTCCCGGTCGTCCTGAAGAAGGATGTGATCATCACCGGCGACTTCATTTCGGCCGCCACGGCCACGTTCGACGAGAACCAGCAGCCGGCCGTGTCGCTCGACCTGAACGGCGACGGCGGCCGCCGCATGCGCGAAGCCACCCGCGACAACGTGGGCAAGGGCATGGCGATCGTGCTGTTCGAGAAGGGCAAACCGGAAGTGCTGTCGGTGGCCACGATCCAGGACGAGCTGGGCAGCCGCTTCCGCATCACGGGCATGGGCAGCATCGAGAACTCCACCGAACTGGCGCTGCTGCTGAAATCCGGCGCGCTGTACGCACCGATGGAAGTCATCGAGGAACGCCTGGTCGGCCCGCAGCTGGGTGCCGAGAACATCGCCAAGGGCTTTAACGCCACGCTGTACGGCTTCGCCGCGATCGCCGTGTTCATGATCGTCTACTACATGCTGTTCGGCGTGTTCTCCGTGCTGGCACTGGCCATCAATGTGCTGCTGCTGGTGGCGCTGCTGTCGGTGATGCAGGCAACGCTGACTTTGCCGGGTATCGCCGCTATCGCGCTGGCACTGGGCATGGCGATCGACGCCAACGTGCTGATCAACGAGCGTATCCGCGAGGAGCTGCGTGCCGGCGCATCGCCGCAGTCCGCGATCTCGGCCGGCTTTGATCGCGCCTGGGCCACGATTCTCGACTCGAACGTGACCACGCTGATCGTCGGCCTGGCGCTGCTGGTGTTCGGTTCCGGTCCGATCCGCGGCTTCGCGGTGGTGCACTGCCTGGGGATCCTGACCTCGATGTTCTCCGCCGTCGTCATTTCGCGCGGCGTGGTCAACCTGTGGTACGGCCGCAAGAAGAAACTGCAGTCGCTGTCGATCGGCACCGTGTGGGTGCCGGGCCAGGCGAAGTAACGGCCATCGCTATTTAGAGGATCTCATGGAATTTTTCCGCATCAAGAAAGACATTCCGTTCATGCGCCACGCGTTGATTTTCAACGTGGTGTCGGTGCTGACGTTCGTCGCAGCCGTGTTCTTCCTGGCTACCAAGGGCCTGCATCTTTCGATCGAATTCAAGGGCGGCACCGTGCTGGAGGTTCAGTACCCGCACGCGGCCAACCTGGAGAAGATGCGCCAGTCGCTGACCGCGGCCGGCTTCGAGCATCCGGAGGTCTCCACCTTCGGCACCGCCCGCAACGTCATGATCCGCCTGCCGATCACGCCGGGCTCCAGTTCGGACAAGACGTCGGCCCGGGCATTCGAAGGGTTGTGCCGTGCCGAGCAGGGCACGGCGCGCCACTTCGATGAAGTGACGCCGCAGGGCGAGCACCGTTCGCGCACTGCCTGCGTGGACGCGGCCGGCAAGGAAATCGTGTCGCTGCAGCGCGTGGAATTCGTCGGCCCGCAAGTCGGCGAGGAACTGGCGCAGAACGGCCTGAACGCACTGATCATGGTGATCGTCGGCGTGATGATCTACCTGGCGATCCGCTTCGAGTGGAAGTATGCGGTGGCGGCGATCATCGCCAACCTGCACGACGTGATCATCATCATGGGCTTCTTCGCCTTCTTCCAGTGGGAGTTCTCGCTGACGGTACTGGCGGCGATCCTGGCGTGCCTGGGCTATTCGGTCAACGAATCGGTCGTGATCTTCGACCGGATCCGGGAGAACTTCCGCAAGCAGCGCAGGATGAGCGTGCAGGAAGTGATCGACAACGCGATCACCAGCACCATCTCGCGCACCATGATCACCCACGGCTCGACGGAAATGTCGGTGCTGGCGATGCTGTTCTTCGGCGGCCCGGCACTGCACTACTTCGCCATGGCGCTGGTGATCGGCATCCTGTTCAGTATCTACTCCTCCGTGTTCGTCGCCGCCGCCATCGCCATGTGGCTGGGCGTCAAGCGCGAAGACCTGATCAAGCCGGTCAAGGAAAAGGACGAGACCGACGGCGCCGTGGTCTAACCCCACCGCTCCATCGCAATGCCGCCTCCGGGCGGCATTTTTTTCGCCTGTCGTGTTTCTCAAAACCGGGGTCAGACCCCGAATCCTGGAAATATTTCCTCAAACCGGGGTCAGACCCCGGTTTTGGGCAATATTTCAGTCAGGCGGGGAGGAGGATGGTGGCGCGCAGGCCGCCGGTGGGGCGGTTCGACAGCGTGACCTTGCCGCCGTGCGCGTCGATGCAGGAGCGGGCGATGGCGAGGCCGAGGCCCACGCCGCCCAGTTCCGGCTGACGCGAGGCGTCGAGCCGGTAGAACGGCTTGAACACGTCGTCGAGCTGCGCGGCCGGGATGCCCGGGCCGTCGTCGTCGACGGTGATGCGGATGGCGTCGCGGCCGCCGTCGATCCGGGCCGGCGCGACGGCGATGCGCGCGCACCTGCCGTAGCGTACGGCGTTGTCGACGAGGTTGGTCAGCGCGCGCCGGATCGCCAGCGGCCGGCAGCGGCAGGGCAGCGAGGGCAGGGAAGGCGGTTCGCCGGCGCTGGCGCAAGAGGCAGAAGCGGCCGAAGCGGAAGGGGAAGCAGAGGCCAGTGCCACGTCGCGCCCCTGCGCCGCCTGGTCGGCCGCGATCTCGGCGGCCATGGCGGCCACGTCGATGCCGATCGTCGGTTCGTCGCAGGCATCGTCCCTGGAAAAGCGCAGCGTTTCCTCGATCATCGCCGCCATGTCGCGCAGCGTGCGCTGCATGCCGCTGCGTACTTCATCGTCGTCGACCAGTTCCGCGCGCAGCCGCAGCGACGTCACCATCGAGCGCAGGTCGTGGCTGATCGAGGCCAGCATGCGCTTGTGGTCTTCCAGGTAGCGCGTCAGGCGCGCCTGCATCAGGTTGAACGACGCCGTCACTTCGCGCGCCTCGCGCGGGCCGGACAGCGCCAGCGGCTCGTATTCTCCGCGGCTGACACGCTCGGCGCCAGCGGACAGCGCCTTGATCGGTCGCACGATGCGCCGCACGAACACGATGCCGATCACCAGTACCGGCAGCGTGCTGACGGGGATCGAGAAACGCAGCGGTTTCCACCACCACTGGTTGTTGGCGAGCGGCCGCTGCGCGCTGTTGAACCAGCCACCCGGCAGCCGCAGCGCGATGGCGAGATCGGGATCCTTGTCCACGCCGGCATGCGGAGTCAGCGACACCTGCACCGCCTCGGCCGGCAGCCGCAGTTCGCGCTGCAGCATGGCCTGCAGCGAGCGTTCTTCCTCGTCCAGTGAAATATCGGTGACGGCGCTGCGCGGGCCGATGCGATGGCGCGACGTGCCCGTGTCCAGCGCCGCCAGCATCGCATTGCCGGAGGCGGCATCGCGCTGCACCAGCGCGAGCCGGTAGGCCGATGCGACGTTTTCCATCACGTAGCGCCGCGACATCCTGTGCAGCGTGCCGCTGCCGCCGTTGCTGGCAGTGGCCAGCAGCGCGATCAGGTGCGCCGCCAGCAGCCCGCAGAACAGCAGGCCGACCAGCTGGCCCGCCATCGTCTGCGGCAGCAGCCGCGCGGCCAACCCTTTCACGAGACGGCGAGGGCCGGGCGGGCCGTCACCGTGGCGGCAAACAGGTAGCCGTTGCCCCATACGGTCTTGAGCAGGCTGGGTCTGCGCGGATCCGGCTCCAGCTTCTTGCGCAGCCGGCTCACCTGGCTGTCGATGCTGCGGTCGAAGGCCAGCGCGTCGCCGCCGCCGATCAGGTCCATCAGCCGGTCGCGCGAAAGCACCGTGCCGGGATGCTCGGCCAGCACCCGCAGCAGCCGGTATTCGGCGCTGGACAGCGCGGCCGGCTGGCCGTCCGGATCGAACAGTTCGCGCTTGCCGGTATCGAGGAACCAGCCACCGAACGCATAACCGCCGGCGCCATTGCCGGCCGGGCTGGCGGCGCGCCGCCAGCGCCGCAGCACCATGCGGATCCGCGCCACCAGTTCCGGCGGGTCGAACGGTTTCACCACGTAGTCGTCGGCGCCGCTGTCCAGCCCGGCCACCTTGTCGGCCGACGTATGCATGGCTGTCAGAAGGATGACCGGCGTATCCAGCGTGCCGCTGACGCGCCGGCACAGCGACAGGCCGTCTTCGCCCGGCATCATCACATCCAGCACGATCAGGTCGAAGCGTTCCTTGCGCAGCAGCACGCCGGCCTGGGCCGCATCGGCGGCGGTGGTGACCGCCAGCCCCTGGCGCCGCAGGTAGGCGGCCAGGGAACTACGGATCTCGGGGTGGTCGTCGACGACGAGGATATGGTCGGCTGCTGTCATCGGGGCATTCCGCCAATGCGGATGATTCTCATTTACAAGCCTTGATTGTAGCAGTGCCGCAAGGCAGGTGCCATCGCCGGATCGTATTTATGCCAGCACCCATGCAATCGCGCCCAGCAGCGCTCCCGCCGGCGCCGTCCAGCGTACCGGCTGGGGCGCATAGGTCATCTGCAGCCCGATGCCCAGCGCACCGAAGGTGAGGAAGCCCAGCCAGGCCAGGATGCCCACCGACGTGCCCCAGGCCGCGACCGCCGGCACCAGCGCCACCGCCAGCAGGGCCCAGCCGCCCAGCCGCAGCGGCATCGCGGCAAACGGCTTGCCGTACACCTGTTCCTGGTGCCGTTCCATCGACAGCGATACCGCCGCCATGGCCGCATAGCTCAGCGCCAGCACGATCAGCGCGGTCATGGCGTCACCTCCTTCAATGCGGCCGGCACGGCCTGCGCGGCCGGCCGGGCCTTGCGGACCAGGTGCCGGACGATCCAGCCGAACAGCGCAGCGATGGCCAGCATCGCGAAATCGAAACCGACGATGCCGGCCTGGCCGAGCGGGATGCTGGTGAACAGCCCATGCCCGCCGGTCAGCGGATTCAGCACCGGCAGCAGCACGAACAGCACGACCACGGCGATGCACTGCTCGATCCACGCGGCGCGCGCCGGGCGCACCGCGGCATGCACGAGCGCGGCCAGCCAGGCGAGGAAGAAGCCGTTGATCTCCCATGCCGATCGTTCCGCCATTTCCACCGGCAGCAGGCGGTTCAGCCAGAAGTAGGCGCCGGTCGCCAGCGCGAGGCCGGTGATGACGCCGATATTGGTCACTTCCACTACGCGGTGGCCGAACGGCGTGCGGCCCAGCTTCCTGCGCTCCGGCGCCCGCTTGACGACCCACAGCACGAGTCCCGTGGCCACCATCGCGGTGCCGACGACGCCGGACAGGAACAGCAGCCAGCGCACCGTTGGCCCGGCGAAGCGGCCCATGTGCGCGCTGGAGAACACGTTGCCGAACGCGCTCGCGGCGGACGGTGTCGGCAGCGGCGGGCGCTCCTTGATCCTGCCGGTGGCGGCATCGAAGACCAGCCGCTCGGAGGCGCCGCGCGTGGTCAGGCTGTCGCTGCCGTGCGCACGCAGTTCCACCGTGGCACCCGGCTTGTTGGGACGGTTGACTGTGATGCGGCCCACTGCATGGTCCGGCCACTCGGCGCGCGCCTGCGCCATCATCGGGACGATCGCCGCCGCCAGGTGGACGCCGGCATCGGCCCCATCACGCGCACGGCCGCCACGCCCGCCTTCCTGTCCACCACGGCCGCCCTCGCGGCCGGCGCCATCACGCTGTTGCTGCTGCTGCTGTTGCTGCCCGCCCGCCACCATGCCGCGGCGCTCCATGTTGTAACCCTGCCGATCGCCGCCATAGGCGCTCTCAGCACCCCACGGCATCAGCGTTCCCATCAGTAGCAGCAGGCCGGAGAACGTGATCATGATGTGGAACGGCAGCGCCAGCACGGCTGTCGCATTGTGCGCGTCGAGCCACGAGCGCTGGCCCTTCTTCGGCCGGAACGTGAAGAATTCCGTGAAGATTTTCTTGTGCGTGATGACGCCGCTGATGATCGCGACGAACATGAACATGGTGGCGATGCCCACGATCCAGCGGCCCGTTACGCGATCCATCGCATGCAGTTCGAAGTGGAAGCGGTACAGGAAATTGCCGCCGCGCGTTTCGCGCGATTCGATCTTTTCGCCGGTGGCGGCATCGAGTTCGGCGCGCTTGGTGCCGGCGCGGCCGGCCGCGGCATTCCTGTCGCGCCAGCTGGCAGACACGGTGGTCTGCCGCTCGTTCGGCAGTTCCAGCGTCCACGTGTTCGCATTCGGCGCCAGCTTCTGCATGCCGGCCATCGCTACTGCAGCCGTCTGCGCGGCATCGGCGCCGGGTATCGACGCATGCAGCTCCGGCTTCATCCACAGGTTCACCTCGTCGAGGAAATAGCTGAGCGTGCCGGTGAAGAACACCGCGTACAACAGCCAGCCCAGCACGATGCCGGTCCAGGTGTGCAGCCACGACATCGACTGGCGGATGCCTTCCGGCCTGCTGTCGGGCCTCATGCCGCACCTCCCGCGCCGACCCTGGCCAGCCACGCCAGGGCCGCCAGCAGTGCGGCGGGCAGCACGATGCCGATCCACGCACGGCGTGTGCTCGCCACCGCGAACACCCAGATCGCCGCACACAGGTGCACGACGAACGACGACATGGTAGCGGTGCTGACGGCATCCACGCGGGCCATGCCGGTTTTTTGCAGCCACAGGCTCATGCATGCGGCCCAGGCGGCGGCGAGCACATAGCCGCCGAAGATCGCCGCCACGCTGCGCGATGCGACCAGCCATCGGTAGGAGGCGGGCAGGGGAGTGTTCTTGCTCACGGTAAGTCCTTCTCAACGAAAGCGCACGCGCACTGCCGGTACGCGGGCGAGCCAGGGATCAAGGCAAGAATCAGAACGACGAAGTCAGGCTGACGAACAGCGAACGGCCCGCTTCGTTGTACGAAGCAGCGCCGGTCGTGCCATTGGTACTCTGGCGGAACAGGCGTTCGTCGAACAGGTTGTTGATGCCGGCGCGCAGGCGCAGGTTCTTCGTGAACGCATAGCCGGCGCTGATGCCCCATACGCTGTACGGGTCCAGCGTGTTCAGCGCGTCGCCGGTGGCTGGCGCGCCCTGCGTGGTCAGCTTGCGCGGCTCCTGCTTGCCGTACCAGGTACCGGTGAACAGCAGCGATACCTTGTCGTTCACCTGCCAGTCGAGCGACGTGTTCAGCGTGAACTCCGGGATCACGGACAGCGGCTCGCCCGTGGTCTTGTTCTCGTTCTCGATCATGTACGTGAGGTTGTTGATGAACTTCACGCCGGTGCCGAACGGGATCGTCACATTGCCCTCGACACCCTGCACCACGGCCTTCGGCGCGTTCTCCCACTGGAACAGGCGGCCGTTGGCCGACGTGTTGCCCAGCAGGCTGTCCATGCCGCCGACGATCTTGTTGCGGTAATCGTTGTGGAAATAAGTCACGCTGGCGCTATGGCCGGCATCGCTCCAGCCGATGCCGATCTCCTTGTTTACCGACGTTTCCGCTTCCAGGTTGTCGTTGCCGCGCAGGTAGCAGCCGCCGCCCAGGTTCGGATTGTTGACCGGGCAGCCGTTGCCGCGCGTGTAGTACAGGTAGTTCGGGTTCGACTGGTACAGGTTCGGCGCCTTGAATGCACGCGCCACGCCGCCCTTGAGCGTGACGGTCGGTGTCAGCGCATAGGAGGCGTTCAGGCTCGGGCTCCAGTTGCTGCCGAACTGGCTGTGCTTGTCGAAGCGCAGGCCGGGCGTGAGCATCAGCTCGCTGGTCACGCCGATATTGTCTTCCACGTACACGGCATAGGTTTCGGCATCGGCCTTGCCGTCGCGGTTGGTCGCGCCCAGGCCGGGAATCGCGGTGGCCGTCTGCGTCATCGAATACGGATCGTTCAGTTTTTCCTGGCGCACGTCGAAGCCCACCGTCATCATCTGCGACAGGCCGAACAGCTTGCCCGGCATATTGAGTTCGCCGTTCAGGATGTAATTTTCCAGCTCGGACGTGGACCACGACGTGGCATTCGAGATGCTGCCTTCCGGGCCGCCCGCCAGGCCTTCGTTCAGGCGCGTGTTGTCGGTGTTTTCCCATTGCAGCGACAGCTTCGAGGTGCCGATATCCCACTTGCCGCGGTGCGTCAGCGAGGCGGTACGGCGGATCATCACATTGGTTTCCGCACCGGCATTGGCCAGCTCGCCCAGCAGCGGCGTGCCGGTTGAATTGACCGCCCGATCGCCCGCATAGATGTTGCCCTGGCGGGAAAAGCCCGATTCCAGTTCCAGCACCTGGCCCGGTGCCAGGTCCCAGCGCAGCAGGCCGCCCACGTCGCGGTTGCGCACGCCTTCGCGGCCGGCCGGCGGGATCGCGCCATCGGCCGTGTTTTCCGGCGTGGCGTTGATCGACAGGTCGTCCGCATCGGTCTTGTTCACGTTGCCGAACACGCGGAACGAGAACTTGCCGGCCAGCGGGCCGGACAGGTTGAAGCCGAGACGCTTCGTCGAGCTTTCCTCGCCATGTTCCGGCGCCAGCGCATAGGCCGTGACGGAGCCGGACAATTTGTCGCCCGGCGCCCTGGTGATGATGTTGACCACGCCGCCGGCCGCGCCGGAGCCGTAGCGCGCCGCGGCCGGGCCGCGCAGTACTTCGATGCGCTCGACCAGTTCGGCCGGCACCCAGTTCGTGTCGCCGCGCGAATTGCGCTCGCCGCTGCGGCCCATGCGCACCGAGTTGCGCGAAGTGACCGGCTTGCCGTCGACCAGGATCAGCGTGTTTTCCGGGCCCATGCCGCGCAGGTCGATCTGGCGGTGGTTGCCGTACTGGCCGGTGGAGCTGTTGCCGGTCAGGTTCACGCCCGGCATCGTGCGGATGATTTCGGAGAGATCGTTGGCGGGCGGGCGTGCCTCGATGTCGGCCGCGGTGATCGTCGATACACCGGGCGCCTGTTTCAGCTCCTCCTCGGCGGTGGCGGTGACCTGGACTTCGGCCAGCCGCTGCTCGGGGGCGACTTGCGCAAGGGCGGGGCCAGCCGCGGCAGTGGCCAGGAAGGCCAGGCAGAGGGCGGCGGCGAGCGGGGTGCGTTGCAGAGTGTGATTCATGTTCCTGATCCGATTGTTTTTGACTTTTTCCGCGGCCGCCGTGGTCGACGATCCTGTTTCGAGCATGACTGTTGAAAACTTCTGGGCCGCGCGCAACTGAGAATGATACGCATTCACACGCATAAAAGTTTGTCAAAGTGTGGCAGCGGCTGGTGGATGGCGAAGTTCCCAGGTCGAGCCGGCGGCGGGAACGCATGTGGAATGCGCGTGTGGAATGCGGTGCAAAGAATCTGGCGATACCGTGCACGAATGTGTTGACTTCGCAAAATGCCGTGATTACACTAAATGCATCTGTTAGCGCTATCAGAGCAGTATCGAAAATGATAAAAAACCAGGTCGCGCTGGCTAGGACAAATTGATTGTTAGCGCTGCCAGCACGTCCACAGAGATGAACGGCAACGCGATGCAGGAGGAGACGACCATGCTGCGCACCAAGCCACCCGCCATTGCCGCTGCGGCACTCACGCCGCGCGCATCCCGGGCAGCATGACGGAAGGTCCGATGGGCGGACCGGGTTACACTTTCCCGGTCTGTTTTTTTCTGTGCGGGTGGACATTGGTCTGCCCGCGCAGTTTTTTTTTCGCAGGCCTTCCCAATGAGTGATTCTTCACAAAACCGTGCAGCCAGGCACGCCGGCGTTCGGCTTTCATGGCGCGAAAAGATCAGCTACGGCATTGCCGACATGGGGTTCAATTTTTACTGGACCAATATCGCCACCTTCCTGCTGATCTTCTACACCGACGTATTCGGCATCTCGGCCGCCGCCGCGGCGTCGATGATGTTCGCGATCAAGCTGATCAACGCCTTTACCGATCCGATGATCGGCGCCATTGCCGACCGCACCACGACCCGCTTCGGCAAATTCCGCCCTTACCTGGTGTGGGTGGCCGTGCCGCTCGGCTGCGCCGCGGTGCTCACCTACACCACGCCCGATCTCGATGGCGATGGCCGCCTGCTCTGGGCCTACGGTACCTACCTGCTGATGATGGTCTGCTATACCGCCATCAACATCCCGTACAACGCGCTGTCCGGCGTGATGTCGGCCGATCCGCAGGAACGTTCCACCATCAACGGCCTGCGCTTCATCTGTGCTTTCGGCGGCAGCATGCTGGTGACCGCCGCCACGCCGGCCATGGTGAAGGCGTTCGGCAACGGCAACGACGAGCGGGGCTGGCAGCTGACGATGGCGGCGTGGGCGGTGGCGGCCTGCGTGATGTTCCTGATCGCCTTCGCCAACACGCGCGAGCGCATCGCGCCGCCGCCGCAGCAGAAGAGCAACGTCATGCAGGACGTGCGCGACCTGTCGCGCAACGGCCCGTGGGTGGTGCTGTTCTTCCTGGCGCTGATCATCATGGTCACCATCACGCTGCGCACCACCACCGCCGCCTATTACTTCAAGTACGTGGTCGGCCGGCCGGAGCTGATGGGAACCTTCGTGTCGGTATACATGTTCGCCGCGGCCGTGGGCGCCGCCGCGTCGCCGCTGATGACGCGCTTCGTCGACAAGAAGAAGCTGATGATCATCCTGATGAGCACCACGGCGGTGCTGTCCGGCGCCTATTTCTTCGTGCCGCAGGACCAGGTGTGGCTGATGTTCGTGCTGCAGGCCGGCATGGGCCTGGTACTGGGGCCGAAATCGCCGCTGGCGTTCTCGATGTACGCCGACACGGCCGACTACAACGAATGGCGCACCGGCCGCCGCGCCACGGCGATGACGTTCGCCGCCGCCACGTTCTCGCAGAAACTGGGTACCGCGCTGGCGGTGGCCGTGATCGGCACGCTGTTCACCACGCTGGGCTATGTGCCGAACGCCGCGCAAAACCCCGGCTCCACGGCCGGCATCGTGTGGCTGATGTCGCTGATTCCCGCCGCCTTCGCGCTGGCCGCCGTGGGCGTGATGTGCTGCTACCGGCTCGACGCGGCCACGCTGCGCACCATCCAGTCCGACCTCGCCGCGCGCAAGCCGGCATCCCGCAATTCCGGAGAAGAACCTGATGCAAGCCCCGAAACACCCCTCGACCCTGCGCCCGTCCGCTGACGGGCAGCGTTATGACCTGCTGTCGCCAACTGCCATGCCGCGCGCGGCCGGCTTCCTGTGGAACCGCAGGATGATGATCCAGGTGAACTGCCGCGGCTACGCGGTGGCCCAGTACATGCAGCCGGAGCCGGCCAAGTATGCCTATGCGCCGAACCTGGAAGCGAAAACGTTCATGCAGCCGGAGCAGGGATACTACGCGCACCATCCGGGCCGCTTCTTCTACGTGAAGGACGAGGAAACGGGCGAGCTGTTCTCCGTGCCGCACGAACCGGTGCGCGCCACGCCGGACCGCTTCGAGTTCTCGGCCGGGAAAAGCGACATGGCGTGGATTGTCGAGAACCTCGGCATCCGCATCGAACTCGTCATGGGCCTGCCGGTGGATGACGTGGCCGAGCTGTGGTCGCTGAAGATCTGCAATCTCTCCGGGCGGCCGCGCCGCCTGTCGGTGTACCCGTACTTCACGATCGGCTACATGAGCTGGATGAACCAGTCGGCCGAATACCGTGCCGACCTTGGCGGCATCGTGGCGTCGTCCGTCACGCCCTACCAGAAGGTGGCGGACTACTTCAAGCAGAAGGATTTCAAGGACCGCACCTTCTTCCTGTGCGAGCGCACCCCCGACGCATGGGAAGCCGCCCAGGAAGCGTTCGAAGGAGAAGGTGGCCTGCATGCGCCATCGGCGTTGCGGGAAGCCGTGCTGGCCGGCGGCGATGCGCGCTATGAAACGCCGGTGGCCGCCGTGCAGTACCGGCTGGCGCTGGCGGCTGACGGCAGCGAGGAATACCGCTTCCTGTTCGGGCCCGCGTTCGACGATGCCGAGATCGCCGCGTTGCGCGAGCGCTACCTCTCCGCCGCCGGTTTCGCCGCCGCGCGCGAAGCCTATGCCGCGTACATCGGCGCCGGCGCGGGCTGCGTGACGGTGGAGACGCCGGACCCGGAATTCGACAACTTCGTCAACCATTGGCTGCCGCGCCAGGTGTACTACCACGGCGGCTCGAACCGCCTGACCACCGATCCGCAGACGCGCAACTACCTGCAGGACAACATGGGCATGAGTTTCGTCCACCCGCCCACCGCGCGCAGCGCCTTCCTGCATGCGCTGTCGCAGCAGGAAGCCAGCGGC
Organism: Pseudoduganella sp. jia 9; assembly: GCF_055502615.1. Lineage (NCBI taxonomy): Bacteria > Pseudomonadati > Pseudomonadota > Betaproteobacteria > Burkholderiales > Oxalobacteraceae > Pseudoduganella > Pseudoduganella sp. jia 9. The sequence goes on from NZ_JBUPWE010000027.1 coordinate 47,607, forward strand.
GCGATGCCGGACGGGATCCTGCTGGTCGAAGGCGCCGAACTGAAATACATCAACCAGGTGCCGCACACGGACCACTGCGTGTGGCTGCCCGTGTGCCTGAAGGCTTACCTGGATGAGACGGCCGACTGGGCGCTGCTCGACGAGCTGGTATTCGACAGCGAAGGCCACGGCTTCACGGTGGCGCAGCGCATCGGCCGCGCAATGGACTGGCTGCTGACGGAGCGCGACGAGCGCGGGCTGTCGTATATCGCGCAAGGCGACTGGTGCGATCCGATGAACATGGTCGGCTACAAGGGCAAGGGCGTGTCAGGCTGGCTGACGGTGGCCGCCGCGTACGCATTGAACCTGTGGGCCGGCATGTGCGCGCAGAAAGGCGACGAGGAAAAAGCCCGGCACTTCCGCGCCGGCGCGCAGGCCATGAACGACGCGGCCAATACCCACCTGTGGGACGGCCGCTGGTTCGCTCGCGGCATCACCGACGACGGCGTGGTGTTCGGCGTGGCCGATGACAGGGAAGGGCGCATCTGGCTCAACCCGCAGGCGTGGTCGATGCTGTCCGGCGCGGCCAGCGCGGAGCAGCGCGCGTCGATGATCGCCGCGGTCGAAGAACAGTTGCACACGCCGTATGGCGTGCAGATGTTCGCGCCGCCGTTCTCGAAGATGCGCGAAGACGTCGGGCGCGTCACACAGAAGCATCCCGGCTCGGCCGAGAACGGCGCCGTCTACAACCACGCCGCCGCGTTCTACATCTACAGCCTGTACGACGGCGCCGATGGCGAGCAGGCCTGGGACCTGATGCGCAAGATGATCCCCGGCCCGGACGAGGAGGATTACCTGCGCCGCGGGCAGCTGCCGGTGTTCATCCCGAACTACTACCGCGGCGCGTGGCGCGAATACCCGCGCACGGCGGGGCGTTCGAGCCACCTGTTCAATACCGGTACCGTGTCGTGGATCTACCGCTGCGTGATCGAGGGTCTGTGCGGCCTGGTGGGCGATGCTGAAGGACTGCGCATTGCGCCGCAACTGCCGGCCGCGTGGCATGGCATGAAGGCCGTGCGCACGTTCCGCGGCGCGACCTTCGACGTCAGCGTGCAGCGTGGCGACGTGCGGGAAGTGACGGTACGCTGCGACGGCACGCCGTTGCCGGCGGCGCGCGTGACCGGCATCGAGGCAGGCCGCACCTACCGGCTGGAAGTGACGGTGCCGGCCGCGTGACCGGAGGGCCGGCCAGTGCGATGCGCGCTGGGCTTCCAGGCCGGGACTCCGGCCTGGAGTTCAGGCTGAAACTCCGGCTGGAAGATCAGGCTGCCGGGGCAATCCGGCCGACCAGCTGCGGCACGTCGTCGCGGATATCGAGGACGATGCCCGCCTCATCAGGCTGCAAGGGTTCCAGCGCCGCGAACTGGCTGTCCAGCAGCGACAGCGGCATGTAGTGGCCGACGCGGGCATTCATGCGCTGCGCAATCAGCTCGCGCGTGCCATCCAGGTGCGCAAAATGCAATCCCGGCGATCCCCGCACGCCTTCGCGCAACACGTCGCGATAACGGCGCTTGAGCGCCGAGCACCCCACCACGATGCCTTCGCCGCGCTGCGCCGCGTCGCGGATCTCTCCCTGCAGGCTGGCCAGCCAGTGCAGGCGGTCGCCATCCGTCAGCGGCACGCCGGCGCTCATCTTCGCCACGTTCTCGGGCGAGTGATACCGGTCGCCCTCCACATAGCGCACGCCCAGCCGCTCCGCCAGCGCCATGCCCACCGAACTCTTGCCGCAACCGGCCACACCCATCACCACCCAGTACGGCGCGTCCACTTTACTCATTTCAACCTCTGATAGCGCTAACAAAGCGACCAGTGTACTGTACGAGCCAGTATTGTTCAACCGTGGAAAACCAGTAACCAGCCTGCCATTTTTCCGAAAACCTAAAAAAATAGGGACGGACCCAAAAATAGGGACGGACCCTGTTTTTGAGGAAATTAAAAAATAAGGACGGGCCGGAACGCCGGACCGCCTGTTTTTGAAGGAAGTTGCGCAGAAAACAGGGGCGGTCCCCGATTTTCGGGGACGCCGGATCTCCACCACTGTTACGCGCTTTCGCGCGCCATCAGCGTGAAGCCGAGGTCGAGGTGGGCCTGGGCCGGCCGTTCGCCGCGGATGGTGGCGCGCAGCATCGTGGCGGCTTCGAAGCCGATCTTGTAGCGCGGGGTGCCGACCGTCGTCAGCGCCGGCTTCATCCATGCCGATGCCGGCAAGTCGTTGAAGCCGCAGATGGCCAGTTGCCCGGGCACGTCGATGCCGCGGCGCTGGCACTGGTAGATCGCGCCGTGCGCCAGGTCGTCGTTGCAGCAGAAGATCGCGTCGCAATCGGGCACCTGGGCCAGCATGCGGCCCAGCAGTTCGGCGCCCAGCGCGATCGTGGAGGGATCGGGCACCATGATTTCCAGGCGCGAGTCGGCCAGGCCGGCATCGGCCATCGCCTTGCGGTAGCCTTCGGCCCGGCGCAGCGTACGTTCGTCGAGCTGGGCGCCAATGAAGCCGATGCGCTTCTTGCCCTTGCCGAGCAGGTAGCGCGTCATCGCCTGGCCCGCCTCCACCTGCGAGAAGCCGACGCACAGCAGGTCCGGGTCGGACGACAGGTCCATCATCGATACCACCGGCACGCGCGAGGTTTCCAGCATCTGCTGCACGCGCGGGCTGTGCGTCAGGCCGGACAGCAGGATGCCGTCCGGGTTCGACTGCATGTACACGTTGAGCAGCTTTTCCTCTTCGGCGTCGGAATAGCGGGTGTTGCCGATCAGGAGCTGGTAGTTGTCGTCATCGAGCGCATCCTGGATCCCCTGCAGGACGGCGGTGAATACGGTATTCGACAGCGAGGGCACGAGCACCACGATGACGTTCGATTGCGCCGAGGCGAGGGCGCGGGCGGCACGGTTCGGCACGTAGCCGAGTTCCTGCACGGCCTGCTCGACGCGCTGGCGCAGCAGCGAGGACACCAGGTCCGGCTGGTTGATGGCGCGCGAAGCCGTCATCGGCGCCACGCCGGCACGGGCCGCGACGTCGCTCAGCGTGACGCGGCCGCTGGCGCGGCTGCGGGAAGAAGGGGATTTGCTCATATCTGGAGGGGCTCTTGAGGACCCTTGGAATCCTACTTTGTTTTGTGGTGTTGTTGGGCTGGATTTATCCATATATCGGGAACCACTGTCAATCGACGCTGCGCTGTCGATACCCCCATAGTATGACCGATGCGGCCCTCGGCAGTGGCATGCCCGCATGCTAAGCTTGCCGCTTTGCCACGGGAGGACCGCATGAGCCGCACCGGCCGGATGTTCCAGTTGATGGATACGCTGCGCGGCAACCGGCATCCCGTCACGGCGGCCGCGCTGGCCGAGCGGCTGGGCGTTTCAGAACGCACGATCTACCGCGACATCGCCGCGCTGGCCGAACTGGGCGCGCCGGTGCAGGGCTCCGCCGGGGTCGGCTACCTGCTCAAGAGCGGCTTCTTCCTGCCGCCGCTGATGTTCGATGCCGATGAGCTGGAGGCCCTGGTGCTGGGCGCGCGTTGGGTGCGGCGCCAGGGCGACGCGGCGCTCGCCACCGCCGCCGCCAGCGCGCTGGCCAAGATCGCTACCGCCACCCCGAAGGACCTGCGCGACGAGATGGCGGAAACCAGCCTGTGGGTGCCGCTCGCGCCTCCGCAGACGGAGCATGATGCCTTCGTGCGCCCGGCCCGCGAAGCGATCCGCCGGCAGCACAAGCTGCGCATCAGCTACAGCGACGAACATGGCCGGGCGTCCGAGCGCACCGTCTGGCCGTTCGCACTGGCCTTCCTGGATGGCCGGCGGCTGCTCGCCGCCTGGTGCGAACTGCGAGCCGCCCAGCGCCACTTCCGCATCGACCGCATCCGCGATGCCACCGCGCTCGGCGAGCGCTATCCGACGCCGCGCCATGCCCTGATCCGCGCCTGGCGCGCCGAGCACGGCATCCGCGACGACTCCTGACAGGAACTGTCAGGCGCCACCCTTACCATGCTTGCCAACGAATATTGATGTTATGTGAACTGGCGCACAGAGCGCGGCTGGTCCGGCTAGTACTATGGAACTGTCTCTTTCAGGACATCCCTAGTTTTGGACTTGGCCCGCTTTCGAGCGGGCATTTTTTTTGTCCCGTGCGATTGCTGCGCCGCGCGATGGAGCCGGGAATGGACAAGGGATACGAGATGTTGCTTGGGCGGCCGCAGCCCGCGGACGTTGGGGAAGGCCGCCCGAATGCGGCCCTGCGCGAGCCCTCCGGCTGGGACGATGCGGACGGTGACGGCCCCGACCGCCTGTTCAACCGTTACCGGCGGCTGCGCCTGGAGGCATGGGCCGCCGCCGCGACCGAAGCTACTGTTCGCTGCCCGGCAATGCCCAGCGCAGTCCGCGCGTGATCACGGCCGGGCCCACGGTCAGGTGGTCTTCCTCGGGGATCACGTCGGCAGAGACCTTCAGCCCCGGATATTGGCGCGACTTCAGTGCCGCCTTGAAGGCACGCACGTCGCGCACCAGGTCCTCGCGCTTGTTGAAGCGCGGCCCCGGCTTGATCGCTTCGTATTCGCCCACGGCCAGCAGCACGTTGGCGCGGATATCCCTGCGGCTGGCGGCAACGGCCTTCTCGCGCTCGAACATCATGCGCCGGCCGAACCACAGCGACGGGCTGCCCAGCACGTAGTTCTCGAACATCGGCCGTTCGCCGAACAGCATTTCAAGGCCCAGCAGTGAACCGTACGAATGGCCGATGAAGGTCTTGCGGTTCATGTCGGCGCGATAGTGCCTGGCCACGAACGGGAACACGTCGTTGGCGATGAAACGGGCGAAGGGTGCCGCTTCGCCGAACTTCGGTTCGCGGCCCGGCATGTCGGAGCGCACGTCGGCATCGTCCGGCGGGCCCGGGGTATAGTCGCGGCGGCGGCTGTATTCCGGCGTGTCGCCGTTCGCGTAGGACAGGCCCACCAGGATGAATTCGCCGATCGTGCGGCCCTTGCGGCCGGCGCGGCCGGCGATGGCGCGCGTCAGCGGAAACGCGTAGGGCGCGTCGGTCACGAACACCACCGGGTAGCTGCGGCCGGAGCGCGCGTACGACGCCGGCAGGCTGACGTAGATCTGGTAATCGCGCTGCAGTTCGCGGGCGCGCACGGTGCGCACTTCGGTTCCATCCAGCACGTACGGCGCACCCTCGAGCGCGATCGAGGCGCCCTGGGCCAGCGCGCCGCCGGCCACGAAGCAGCACGCGACGGCAAGGGCGCGGAGTTGGTTCTTCATGTTGTCGGCGAGGCAAAAGAAACGATTATCGCCGAAATAAGGGATCGGGGGGCGGTGCCGGGACTACAGCATCAATACCGCATGCAGCGACTGCACCTCGCCGCGCGACTCGTCGAGGATTGCCTGCAGCGTGCCGTCGCCGACCGCGAAGTCGATCGTGCGCGCCGCCTGCGGCGTCGTCGCACCGGGCCGCGCATGCATCGGCGAGGCGACCGGCGCCAGGTCGTCGGCCAGCAGCAGCGTGTCGCCCAGCGTTTCCGGCGGCAGCGCGCGCATGCCGGTCCACATCGCTTCGATGGCGCGCACCACATGCTCCGGCACCATCAGCGCGCCCAGCACGTTCCGGCCGATCGTGGTTTCGCCGTGCGCGACCCAGTCGTCCGGCGCGCCGTCCAGCAGCCCCGGGAAGTCGGCCGAATGCGACAGCAGATAGAACGCACCCACTTCGTGGACGATGCCGGCAAACAGGGCCGTGTCCGGGTCCACGTGCGTAACGCGGCGCGCGATCACCTGGGCCAGTGCGGCCGTATGCGCCGTGTGCGCCCACAATTGATCCGCCCTGGCGCGCAAGCCGGCATCGAGCGCGTTGCCCAGCTGGCGCACGATCAGCGCTGCCACCAGCGATTGCAGCGTGCGCACGCCGAGCCGGTGCACCGCCGCGCGCACGCTGGAGATCGGCGTGCCGGAACGGTTGAAGGCCACGGAATTGGCGATGGCCACGGTGCGCGCGGCCAGCAGCGGATCGGCGCCGACCAGGCGCGCGGCAATGTCCACGTGGCAGTCCGGATCGACAAGGGCCTGCTGGAGCTTGACGGAAGCCTCCACGCTGGCGGGAAATGCAAGCTCGCCGCGGCCGGCCTGGGCCGCGATCGTGTTGAAGGCTTCGATTCTGTCCATCGGAAAATTATACCCACAAGATTGCCTTGTGGAAATAACTCGATGGCGATGTTGCGACGATGTTGCGCGGATGCCGCCGCGCCGGTGCGATTACTCCTGGCGGAAGATGGCGTCGCAACCTTCGTGCGTGGTGCCGTCCATGTCGGCCAGTTCGTCGGTCAGCTCCAGGTCTTCCAGTTCCTCGACCGCGTTGGTGAAGCTGTTGTGCTTGGTGGCGCCGATCAGGCGATAGATGTCGCCATCCTCGTTGCGCACGCCGATCAGGAACTTCTGCGCGCGCACCTCGTCCTCGGTGGCGGTTTCCAGCAGCAGGTTGCCGGCGATATCTTTGTCGAACTTGGCCGGCGCGAAACCGGCGATCAGGGTAGTTTTCAGCATCGTCTTTTCAGGATGGAGTGGATTCGGGAGAGGCATCGATCACGGATTTCAGGCGCGCCAGCACCCGTTCCAGTTCCGCGTAATCGGCCTCCGTGTAATGGGCGAACACCGCGCCGCCGCGCGAGGTCACGCGGGGGAATACTTCATGGAACGTTGTTTCCCCGGCTGGCGTGAGGCGGATGAACCAGCTGCGCGCATCGAGCGTGCTGCGCTCGCGCATCACCAGGCCTTTCTGCTCCAGCCGTTCGATCACGCCGGTCAGCGTGCCTTTCGTGATCAGCGTGCGCTCGCCCAGCTCCTTGTACGACATGCCCTGCGTATTGCCCAGCGTGGCGATGATGTCGAACTGGGCGTGGGTCAGGCCGTTCTCGCGCACGTGGCGGCCGGACAGGCGCTCGAAGGCTTGCATGCATTCCGCCAGCAGCCGGATACTTTTCAGATAACGTTCACCCATGGGCGGATTATAGCGGGCGGGCGGCCTTGCCGGTGCCGCCCCGGCTGCCGGGCAGGGGCCGCGGGTTGCCGTCACCCGTGAACTGTTACCATAGCAGTCCCGTTTCCCTTGCCTTCGATGACACCCTGCATGTCCGATGTCCTTCGCTAATCTCGCACGGCTCGGCCGCGAGCGGCCGCTGCGCATGCTGCTCGTCAATGCCGGCGATGCCGAGAGCCTGACCTGGTCCGGCCTGGCCCAGCCATTGCGGCTGGCGCAGCGCCTGCTTGGCGAAACGTTCGTGCTCGACATTCGCACACCCGCCACGGTGACGGCCGCCGGCACCGACGGCTGGCACGTGGCGCTGCTGGTCGCGGACGAGCAGCAGGCCGCGTTGCCCCCTCAACTGTTGCGCACGGTGCTCGACCGTTGCCGCAGCGCGGCCAGCTGGGGCGGCGTCGGCGCCGCCGTGCTGTGGCTGGCCTCGGCGGGGCATGCCGCCGGCGTGCGCATCGCGCTGCCCTGGGCCCTGTACGGCGACACCGGGGAGGTCGCCGAGCAGGCAATCCTGACGCCGCACCTGTTCGAATGCGATGGCCGGCACATCACCTGCTGCGGTGGCGCGGCCAGCATCGACTTCGCGCTGACCCTGATCGAACACCTGCTCGGCAGCGCCACTGGCGCCGCCGTCAAGGAAGCGCTGTGCATCGATCGTGTGCGCAGTGCAGACGAACGGCAGCGCGTGGCCTTGCAGGCCCGCTTCGGCGTGCTGCAACCGAAACTGTCCGAAGCGGTGACGCTGATGGAAGCGAACATCGAGGAACCGCTGTCGACCGACGATATCGCCAACCTCGTCGGCCTGTCGCGCCGCCAGCTCGAACGGCTGTTCAAGCAGTACCTGGGCAGCCTGCCGTCGCGCTACTACCTGGAACTGCGGCTGCAGCGCGCCCGCCAGCTGCTGCGCGAGACCAACCACTCGATCGTGCAGGTCGGGCTGATGTGCGGCTTCTCGTCCGGCTCCCACTTCTCCACCGCCTTCGGCACGCTGTTCGGCAACACCCCCCGCGAAGAACGCCAACGCAAACTCGCCGCCGCGTAAAAAATAGGGACGGACCCTGTTTTACAGGAAATTTCTCAGAAAACAGGGTCCGTCCCTATTTTTTGAAATTTCTTGTCGCATCTTCAAAAGAGTTTTAGCATCGCCGCTTTTAAAATGCGTACTCACCGTGGACTTGCCGCGGCCGTACCTCTTCTTTTCGTGGGGAATGCCAATGAACGCCAAGCTTGATTCGACTGTTACCACTCGCCCTGTCACCCGGCAGACTTATGACGAAGTCCTGGTGCCAACCTATGCACCGGCGCAGATGGTACCGGTGCGAGCATCGGGCCTGGACCTGTGGGACCAGGAAGGCAAGCACTACCTGGACTTCACTTCCGGCATCGCCGTGGCGGCGCTGGGCCACTGCAACCCGGTCGTGGTCGAGGCGCTGACCCGCCAGGCCAACACGGTCTGGCACCTGGGCAACGGCTACACGAACGAACCGGTGCTGCGCCTGGGCCTGGCGATCACGGAAGCCACGTTCGCCGACCGCGCCTTCTTCTGCAATTCCGGCGCCGAAGCCAACGAAGCGGCATTGAAGCTGGCGCGCAAGCATGCGCATACCAAGTTCGGCGAGCACAAGTCGCGCATCGTGTCGTGCCTGAATTCGTTCCACGGCCGCACGCTGTTTACCGTGTCCGTCGGCGGCCAGCCGAAATACACCGAAGGCTTCGAGCCGCTGCCGCCGTCGATCGACCATATTCCGTACAACGATATCGAAGCGGCGCGCGCCGCGATCGGCGACGACGTGTGCGCGGTGATCGTCGAGCCGGTGCAGGGCGAGGGCGGCGTGATGCCGGGTAATCCGGAATACCTGCAGGAGCTGCGCGCGCTGTGCGACAAGACCGGCGCCCTGCTGATCTTCGACGAGGTACAGTGCGGCATGGGCCGTACCGGCTCGCTGTTCGCCTATATGGGCTACGGCGTGACGCCGGACGTGCTGACGTCGGCGAAGGCGCTGGGCAACGGCTTCCCGGTCGCGGCGATGCTGACCACGGAAGAGCTGGCGAAGAACCTGTCGGTCGGCACGCACGGCACCACGTACGGCGGCAACCCGCTGGCGGCCACGGTGGCGCTGACGGTGCTGGAAACCATCAACCAGCCTGCCTTCCTGGCGCGCGTGAAGGAAGCGAGCCTGTACCTGATCGGCAAGCTGGAAGAACTGATCCGCGACTACCCGCAGGTGTTCACCACCGTGCGCGGCGCCGGCCTGCTGCTGGGCCTCGTCGTCAGCGACGAATTCAAGGGCCGCTCGAAGGATATCCAGCGCGCCGTCGAGGCCGAAGGCCTGATGGTGCTGATCGCCGGCCCGGACGTCGTGCGCATGGCGCCGGCGCTGATCGTGACCGACGCACAGATCGACGAAGCCATGGCGCTGATGCGCAAGGGCGTGGACGCACTGCTGGCAGCGAAATAAACCCCGGCTCCCGGCGTCGTCCATGCCGCCGGCGCGGCGCATCTTGATTCATGCAGCGTGCCGGCGTTTTCATTCAAACCAGGAGTGCCTATGTACGTCGTCCGTCCGGTGGAAACCGCGGATATCCCCGCGCTCGAATCCTTGGCCGCGGTGACGATGCCGGGTGTGCACACGCTGCCCCGCAGCCGCGACAAGATCGTCATGGCCGTCGAGCGCTCGCTGGCATCGGCGGCCGCCCAGGTCGACATTCCCAGCGAGGAGTCGTACCTGTTCGTGCTGGAATCGGTGGAAGAGCGCCGCATCTGCGGCACCGCCGCCATCTTCGCCTCGGCCGGTTCCAACGGCACCTATTTCTCGTTCCGCAATGACGTGATCCAGCAGGTCTCGCGTGACCTGAACATCTGCCACAGCGTGCATGCGCTGACGCTGTGCTCGGAGCTGACCGCCTATTCGCACCTGTCGTCGTTCTATGTCGCGCCGGAAGTGCAGCAGGGCCCCGAGGCGGCGCTGCTCTCCCGCTCCCGCCTGCTGTATGCGGCGCAGCATCCGCGGCGCTTCGGCGACCGCTTTTTCGTGCCGCTGGCCGGCGTCACCGATGACGACGGCCAGTCGCCGTTCTGGAACGCCGTCGGCCGCAAGTTCTTCAAGATGGATTTTCTCGATGCCGAGCGCACTATCGGCGGCGCGCGCAACCGCACCCTGATCGTCGAGCTGATGCCGCATTACCCGGTGTACGTGCCGTTGCTGCCGGGCGATGCGCAAGCCGTGATGGGGCAGATCCACCCGTCCGGCGAGCTGGCCTTCAACCTGCTCACGGCCGAGGGCTTCGAGGCCGACGAGTACATCGACATCTTCGACGGCGGCCCGATCCTGCAGGCGCACAAGCACGCGCTGCGCACGTTTACCAGCTCGCTGAAGCTGCGCGTGCGCACCGGTGTCGCCCGCACCAGGGAAGGCCCGCTGTTCAACTACGCGGTGGCCAACGCCGACAGCGCGGCGTTCCGTGCCGTGACGCTGCCCTGCCCGGACCTGGAAGGCTGCGACGCCGTGGCGCTGCCGCCCGAGGTCCAGGACATCCTGCGCGTCGCCGAGGGCGACAGCGTGACCTGCGTACGCATCTGAGGAGAAACCCATGCTTGTTGTACGCGCCATCCACGAGGGCGACCTCGACGGCCTGTTCAACCTGGCGAGCCAGGTCGGCACCGGCATGACCACGCTGAAGCCCGACATGAAGATGCTGGGCGACCGCCTGGCCACCGCGTGCGCATCGTTTGCCGAAACCATTCCGCCGGAAGAGCGCGACTACCTGTTCGTGATGGAAGACACCGCCAACCGCCGGCTGGCCGGCGTCTGCGCGATCAAGGGCGCCGTCGGCCTGACGGAACCGTTCTACAACTACCGGATCGGCACGCTGGTGCATTCCAGCCGCGAGCTGAACGTCTTCACCAGGATGGAAACGCTGTACCTGTCGAACGACCTGACGGGATCCTCGGAACTGTGCTCGCTGTTCCTGCACCCCGATTACCGGGTGGGCCACAACGGCAAGCTGCTGTCGAAAAGCCGCTTCCTGTTCATCGCCCAGTTCCCGCACCTGTTCACGGAAAAGATCATTGCCGAGATGCGCGGCTACCAGGCCGAGGATGGCAGCTCGCCGTTCTATGAAGGACTGGGCCGGCATTTCTTCAAGATGGATTTCCATCACGTCGACGACCTGACCGCGCTGGGCAAGAAATCGTTCATCGCCGAGCTGATGCCGCGCCAGCCGCTGTACATCGCCTACCTGCCGCAGGACGCGCAGGATGTCGTCGGCGCCGTGCACAAGTCCACCGCGCCGGCGCGCCGCCTGCTGGAGCAGGAAGGCATGCACTACGAAGGCTACGTCGACATCTTCGATGCCGGCCCGGTGCTGCAGGCGCGCGTGTCGGAACTGCGCGCCCTGCGCGACAGCGAGCTGGCGACCATCGCGCCGGACGACGACATGGTGCACGCCTGCGCGCCCGCCAACAGCGAGCCCACGCTGGTGTCGAACACCACGCTGCGCGACTTCCGGATGATCATCACCGAGGCGGCCAGCGTCAACGGCAGCATCGACCTGTCGGCCGCCGAACAACAGCTGCTGCATTGCGCTACCGGCGCCACGGTGCGCACGCTGCCCCTGAACGTCAAGAAAAACCAGTGAGGAAGAACATGCCCGAGACCGTACTGTCCAACTTCATCGCCGGCCGCTGGCAGGCCGGCAGCGGCGCCGAACTGATCACCATCGATCCGGCCACCGGCAAGGAAACGTGGCGCGGCAAGGCCGCCGCGCCGGAAGACGTGGCCGCCGCGTGCAGCGCCGCCCGCGCCGCCTTCGAACCCTGGGCCGAGCGATCGCTGGAAGAGCGCATCGCCATCGCCACGCGCTTCCGCGACCTGCTGAAGGAAAACAACGAGGCGCTGGCTGAACTGATCGCCCAGGAAGTGGGCAAGCCGATGTGGGAGGCACGTACCGAAGTGACGACGATGGCGAACAAGGTCGACATCTCGGTGCAGTCGTACAACGCCCGTACCGGCGAAGTGCACAACAAGGTTGCCGACGGCGAAGCCGTGCTGCGCCACCGGCCGCATGGCGTGTTCGGCGTGTTCGGCCCGTATAACTTCCCTGGCCACCTGCCGAACGGCCACATCGTACCCGCCCTGATCGCCGGGAACACCGTGGTATTCAAGCCCAGCGAATACGCGCCGCGTACCGCGATGAAGACCGTGGAGCTGTGGGAACGGGCCGGTGTGCCGGCCGGCGTGATCAACCTGGTCAACGGCGGCCGCGATACCGGCGTGGCGCTGGGCCAGAACGCCGATATCGATGGCGTGCTGTTCACCGGCAGCAGCCAGACCGGTGCCGCGCTGCACCGCCAGTTCGGCGGCCAGCCGGGCAAGCTGCTGGCGCTGGAAATGGGCGGCAACAACCCGCTCGTCGTATGGGACGTGAAGGATATCGATGCCGCCGTGTTCATGGCGATCCAGTCGGCCTTCATCTCGGCCGGCCAGCGCTGCACCTGCGCGCGCCGGCTGGTCGTCCAGAAGGGCGAGCAGGGCGACGCGTTCCTCGCACGCCTGGTCGACGTGGCGTCGAAGATCCAGGTGGGGCCGTCGCATGCCGAGCCGCAGCCGTTCATGGGCCCGGTGGTGTCCGCCGCCGTCGCCGAAAAGCTGGTCCAGGCGCAGCACGACATGGTGGCCAAGGGCGGCAAACTGCTGCTGGAAATGAAGCAGCTGCAGCCCGAGACCGGCTTCGTCTCGGCCGGCATCGTCGACGTGACCGATGCGCAGGGCATCCCCGACGAGGAATGGTTCGGCCCCCTGCTGCAGGTATACCGCACGGACGATTTCGATACCGCCCTGCGCATCGCCAACAACACCGGGTTCGGCCTGGCCGCCGGCCTGCTGTCGAACCAGGAAACGCTGTGGAAGACCTTCCAGCGGCGTGCCCGCGCCGGCATCGTCAACTGGAACCGCCCGACGACCGGGGCGGCCAGCACTGCGCCGTTCGGCGGCGTCGGCAAGTCCGGCAACCATCGGCCCAGCGCTTACTACGCCGCCGATTACTGCGCCTATCCGGTCGCATCGATCGAGAACGGCGAGCTGGAAATGCCGGCCAAGCTGTCGCCGGGCCTGACGTTCTGAGGAAATCCATGAGCACGCGTGAATTCAACTTCGACGGCCTGGTGGGCCCATCGCACAATTACGCCGGCCTGTCGTTCGGCAACGTGGCCTCGTTCAACAACGTGAAAAGCGCCTCGAATCCAAGGCAGGCTGCCTTGCAGGGCCTGGCCAAGATGCGCGCGCTGGCCGCGCGCGGCTTCGCGCAGGGCATGCTGCCGCCGCAGGCGCGGCCGAACTTCCGGCTGCTGCGCAGCCTGGGCTTTTCCGGCAGCGATGCCGACGTGCTGGCGCGCGCCCACAAGGAGTCGCCGGTACTGCTGGCCAGTGCGTATTCGGCATCGTCGATGTGGACCGCCAACGCGGCCACCGTCAGCCCGTCGCGCGACACGGCGGACGGCCGGGTGCACTTCACGCCGGCCAACCTGAACAACAAGCTGCACCGCTCGCACGAGCACGTGCAGTCCGGCCGCGCGCTGCGCGCCATCTTCCACGACGAGCGCCATTTCGCCGTGCACGATGCATTGCCGTCCACGCCGGCGTTCGGCGACGAGGGCGCCGCCAACCACACGCGCCTGTGCCGCGACCATGGCGCGGACGCGATTGAAATGTTCGTCTACGGGCGCGTCGAATTCGACCCGGCCGCACCCGCGCCGGCGCGCTACCCGGCCCGGCAGACGCTGGAAGCGTCGGAAGCGGTGGCGCGGCTGCATGGCCTGCGGGAGGCGCGCACCGTGTACGTGCAGCAGAACCCGAATGTGATCGACCAGGGCGTGTTCCACAACGACGTGATCGCCGTCGGCAATGCCGGCGTGCTGTTCTACCACGAGCAGGCATTCGCCGACGAGCAGGGCACGCTGCTCAAGTTGCGCCAGGCGCTCGACGGCGTCGACGCGGAGCTGACCCCGATCCGCGTCGACACCGGCCAGGTGGCCGTGGCGGACGCGGTGCACAGCTACCTGTTCAACAGCCAGCTGCTGTCGAAACCGGACGGGAAAATGGCCCTGGTGATCCCCCGCGAGTGCGAGGAAAACGCCGCCGTGTCGCAGTACCTGGCCGGCCTGGTGGCCAGCGGCGGCCCGATCGACGAGCTGGTGCACTTCGACCTGCGCCAGAGCATGCGCAACGGCGGCGGTCCCGCATGCCTGCGCCTGCGCGTGGCGCTGACGGACGAGGACGCGGCGGCGATGCACCAGGGAGTGATCATGACCGAGGCGCTGTACCGCAAGCTGGTGGCCTGGGTGGAAAAGCACTACCGCGACCAGCTCGCGCCGCAAGACCTGGCCGACCCCGCCCTGGCGATCGAGATCGCCGCCGCACTGGAGGAACTGGAACGCCTGCTCGGGCTCCCCGGGTTGTATGATCTGGGCTGACCAGCAAGGTTGACCATGTCGGCCAGGACCTCGCCACCGGGGCTCGGCCATCTGGCAGATTGAAGAAACGGTGGGGCTGAGCGATCCTCGGCCCCATTGCACATGCGCCAGCCACGAGCCGGCGCGCAGTACCCATCACGCACACTGGAATAACTGGAGAAGCAGATGACAAAGATGCCGCAGCAACTGCGTAAAGAGACCCTGGAACTCGTTAATGTCGACAATGCAGCGGGCCAAGGCCCTGTGCAGGCGCTGATCGCCGCCTGGCTGAAATCGCTCGATGACGAAGACCTGGCCGATACGCTGCCCGAGAGCCTGGCGCCGGTACTGGTGGAGGGCTTTACCCAGGCGGCTCGCCGCACGGCGCCGGGCGCGCAGATCGCCACGCTGCGCTATGCGGATGGCCGCGGTGGCCACGCGACCGCGCTGCTGATCCTGAACGACGACATGCCATACCTCGTCGATTCCATCGTGATGGCGCTGCGCCGCCAGAAGGTGCAGGTGAACGGGGTACTCAACGCCGTGCTGCCGGTCACGCGCGACGCGAGCGGCAATGTGAGCGCCGTGGGCGACCCCGGTGCGCGGCTGGAGTCCTATGTGCTTTGCCTGCTGGCCGAGGAACCCGACGAGGCATCGCTGCGCGAACTGACCGGCCGCATCGGCATGGTGGCGGGCGACGCGGCCATGGTCAAGCGCGACCTGCCGACGATGAAGAACCGCTTCACCACCGTCGCCGATTCCGTGCAGGGGCAGGGCGAGGAAGGTGCCGAGGCAGCCGCCTTCCTGCACTGGGCGCGCGACGAAGGCTTCGAGGTGCATGGCTACGCCTACTATCACGTGAAGCCGGGCACGCACGAACTGGAACGCGACCTGCCGAGCCGCATCGGCGTGCTGCAGGATACCGCGCACCCCGTGTATGGCACCTGCCTGGCCAACATCCCCGGCGACCTCGATACCCTGAACCGCCGCGGCCACATCCTGTCGATCGTGAAGGCCGACGTGAGCGGCACGCTGCACCGCGACCAGCAACTCGACTTCATCGGCGTGCGGGCCGCCGACGCGGCCGGCAACGTGCTGGGCGAACACTGCTTCATCGGCCTGTTCACCCGTGCCGCCCTGCTCACGCCGCTGGCGCGCCTGCCGTTCGCGCGCGGCCGCATAGCCCAGGTGCTGAAGATCGCCAACCTGCGCCAGGAAGGTTTCCGCGCCGAGAAATTCATCGAGATCCTGGAATCGCTGCCGCGCACCGAAGCGCTGGAAGCAGACCCGGAATGGCTGGCCGAAGTGTGCAGCGCCGTCGTGTCGCTGTACAAGCAGCCGCGCACCAAGGTGTTCGCGCGACGTGACGTGTATGCGCGCCACCTGAACGTGCTGGTCTACCTGCCGCGCGAACGCTACAGCGCCAGCGTGGCGCATGCCCTTTCCCGCGCGCTGCAGGAAAGCTCGGGCGCGACGCATGTCAGCTCGCATACGCTGGTGGCGGACGGCCCGCTGGCCCGCCTGTACCTGATCGCCCATGCGGCACGCTATCCGCTGGACCTGGAAAGCGACGTGCAGCGCCCGCTGCTGTCGATCCTCGATGGCTGGCACGAGGGCTTTTCCGAGCTGGCCGACGCGGTGCCGGACGAACACCTGCGCAACGACCTGCGCCGCCTGTGCGCCACCTTGCCGGTCGACTACGTGGCCGCCACGTCACCGGTGGTGGCGTTCCACGACCTGGACAAGATCCTGCGCAACGGCACCTCGCAGCGCGCCTCGGTGCGCATCGAGCTGGCTTCCTCGGCCGGCCCCGCCACCATTCGCATCTACACGCTGGACAAGACGCCGACGCTGTCGTCGATCATGCCCGCGCTGCACAACGCAGGCGTGCTGATCGACCGCGAACGCGCGCACACGATCAAGACCGCCGACGGCCAGCGCCACTACGTGACGAGCCTGGCGGTGGATGCCGCGTCGGCCGAGAAGCTGGCGCGGCCCGGCGTGGCCCGCGTGGCCGAGGACCTGTTCGCCGCGCTGTTCAACGACGATATCGAGGATGGCCGCCTGAACGGCCTGGTGGTCGAGGGCGGCCTGAATCCGCGCCAGGTGCAGCTGGTGCGCGCCTACATGAGCTACTGGCGCCAGACCGGCACCCAGTTCTCGGTTCGCTACATCGCCGAGAGCCTGCGCCGCCAGCCGGCGCTGGTGAAGGAAATCGTCGACGCGTTCGAGGCGCGCTTCGACCCGGCGCAGGGCGAACAGGAGCGAATGGCAGCGCGTGAAACGCTGGTGGCGCTGAAGGCCCGCGTACCGCAGGTGAACCATGCCGACCTGGAAGTGATCCTGGGCGCGCTGCTGGACCTGATCCTGGCCACCGTGCGCACCAATTACTTCCAACCCAGCCCGGCCCTGCAGAATCCGGACGTGCTCGATGCGCGGGACAAGATCATCTTCAAGTTCGATACCAGCAACCTCGCGCTGCTGCCGGAACCGAAGCCGTACCGCGAGATCTACGTGTTCTCGCGCCGCTTCGAGGGCGTGCACCTGCGCGGCGGCCCTGTGGCGCGCGGCGGCCTGCGCTGGTCGGACCGCATGGAGGATTACCGCACCGAAGTGCTGGGCCTCGTGAAGGCGCAGATGGTCAAGAATGCCGTCATCGTGCCGGCCGGTGCGAAGGGCGGTTTCGTCTGCAAGCAGATGCCGGCCGGCGCGCCGCGTGAAGTCATCGCGGCCGAAGGCGAAGCGGTGTACCGCATGTTCATCGCCAGCCTGCTGGAAGTGACGGACAACCGCCAGCTGGGCAAGATCGTGCCGCCCGAGCAGACGGTGCGCTACGACGGCGACGATCCCTACCTGGTGGTGGCGGCCGACAAGGGCACGGCCACGTTCTCCGACATCGCCAACAGCATCGCCGTGCAGCGCGGCTTCTGGCTCGGCGACGCGTTTGCCTCCGGCGGCTCGAATGGCTACGACCACAAGAAGCTGGGCATCACGGCGAAAGGCGCGTTCGAAGCCGTCAAGCGCCACTTCTACGAAATGGGCCACGACATGGCCACCACGCCGTTCACCGTGGTCGGCGTGGGCGACATGTCGGGCGACGTGTTCGGCAACGGCATGCTGTTGTCCGACAAGATCCGGCTGCTGGCCGCGTTCGACCATCGCCACATCTTCCTCGACCCGGATCCGGACACCGCTGCATCGTTCGCCGAGCGCCAGCGGCTGTTCGCGCTGCCCCGTTCGTCGTGGGAAGATTACGACAAGAACCTGATCTCGGCAGGCGGCGGCGTGTATCCGCGCTCGGCGCGCACGATCGAACTGTCGCCGCAGGTCCGCGCGGCGCTCGACATTGCCGAGACGTCGCTGTCGCCCGAGGAACTGATGCACCGCATCCTGCTGGCGCCGGTGGACCTGTTCTACAACGGCGGCATCGGTACGTACATCAAGGCATCCACTGAAACCAATGCGCAGGTCAAGGACCGCGCCAACGACCATATCCGCGTCGACGGCAATGCGCTGCGCTGCAAGGTGGTGGGCGAGGGCGGCAACCTGGGCGCCACGCAGGCGGGCCGCATCGAGTTCGCGCTGGCCGGCGGTCGCATCTTCACCGATGCGATCGACAACTCGGCCGGCGTCGATTGCTCGGACCACGAAGTGAACGCGAAGATCTGGCTGGATGTGGAAGTCAATGCCGCCAAGCTGACGGAAGAAGAGCGCAACCGCACGCTGAACGAGATGACCGACGATATCGTGCGCCTCGTCCTGCGCGACAACACGCAACAGACGCGCCTGCTGGTGCGCGAGCTGCAGGCGCAATCGGATGTCGCCGTGCAAAAAGGCTATGCCGCGCTGATCGCCAGCCTGGAAGAAGAAGGCGCGCTGTCGCGCGAACTGGAGATGCTGCCGTCGGTGGCGGAACTGGCACGCCGCAAAGGAGACAACCGCGGGCTGACGACGCCGGAACTGGCCGTCGTCGTCGCCAACGTGAAGAACCGCTACAAGCGCATCCTGGGAGCCTTGCCGCTGACGGAGGAAAGCTGGGCGGAAACCGTGTTGCGGCCGTACTTCCCCGGCTTGCTGGTTGCCACACGCTCGCCGCTGGCGCACCCGCTGGCCAACGCGATCCTGGCCACCGTGCTGGCCAACGAAGTGGTCAACCGCTGCGGCCCGCTGATGATCCGCAACCTGGCGCAGGAGCATGGCGTGGCGGAGAGCGACGTGATCCTGGCGTGGGGGCAGGCCTGGTCCGCGCTGAACCTGGATCCGGTGTTCGACACGCTGGACGCCGAGGCGCTGGCCGTGCCGCGCGAGGTGTCGATGGCGGTCGATGCGCGCAGCCGGTCCGCGTTGCGCGCCGTGATGGAAGGCGTGCTGGCGGTGCCGAAGGAGCAGTTGCGCGGCAGCGGTGGCATCGCCGAGCTGTCTCGCCTGTTCGCCGAACCGGGCATGGCCGGCCGCCTCGCACCGGCGGGCACGGCGACCGAAGCCGACGCAGTGCCCGACCTGAAGCCCGAATTTGCCGCGGCATGGAAAGCGCTGGAAGGCATCGAGGGCGTGTCGGCCTTCCTGTTTACGGCACTGTCCGTGCAGCGGCCGGAGGGAATGGACTTGCCGGCATTCCTGGCGCTGGGCACCACGCTGCGCGCCAAGGCGGGCATCGACACGCTGGAACGCGGCCTGAACCTGCCGGCCACCAGCCGCTCGCAGGAACAGTTGCGCAGCTATGCGCAGCAGGCATTGCGGCGCACGCAACAGCGCCTGCTGGCGCAAGTGCTGGCCCGCGCGGCCGGCCATGGTGCCGGCGCGGTAGATGCCGTGATCGCCTCGCTGAACCTGCCGGAGTTCAGTGCGCCGACGGACCTGGAGCAGGCGATGCTGGATGCGTGGACGCTGTCCGAAGCCGTCAACAACGGCGGCTACGGCGTGCAGAAGGCGGCCTGACATGGAGGAGACATTGCATGAGCCGTTGCCGGCGCCGGTGCGGGCCCTGGCCGAGGCGGATTTCTCCGCCGTGGCGCGGGCCTTCGGCGACGCCGGCTTCACGGTGGCCGAGCCGGCGGACGGCATCCTGACCATCCGCCTTCAGGGCACCGTCCGGCCGGCGGTGCTGCTGTCGGTCGGCGTGCATGGCGATGAAACGGGGCCGATCGAACTGACGGCCTACCTGCTCGATGCACTGGCGCGCGAACCGCGGGCGCTGGCGGTGGACCTGATGGTCTGCGTCGGCAGCATCGGCGCGATCCGCGCCGGCAAGCGCTTCATCGATGCCGATTTGAACCGCATGTTCCGCGCCGAGCGGGGCAGCCTGGCGGGAACCGCCGAAGCGGCACGGGCGGACGAGATGATCGCCGCCACCGCCGCCTTCTTCGCCGATGCGGGCCCGGAGCGCTGGCACCTCGACCTGCACACGGCCATTCGCGCATCGCATTACCCCACGTTCGCGATCGTGCCGGAACTGATCGCAGCGCCGGCGCGCGAGCACCTCATCGGCTGGCTGGGCGATGCGGGCATCGGCGCCGTCATCCTGAACCGCGAGACCGCCGGCACCTACAGCTTCCATACGGCCGAGCACCACGGTGCCGCCGGCAGCACCGTGGAACTGGGGCGCATCGGCACGCTGGGCCGCAACGACCTGGCGCAATTCGCCGCCGCCTCCGCCGCGCTGGACCGCCTGCTGCGCGGGCAGCCGTCACAGGCTGCGGCGCAGGCACCGCACCTGTTCCGCGTTGCGCAGAACATCATCAAGCTGTCCGACGGCTTCACGATGGCGTTCGGCAAGGAGACGCAGAATTTCACGCCACTCCGGCAAGGCGACGAGATCGCCCGCGACGGCGACACCGTCTATACGGTGCAGCACGCGGAGGAGTTCGTCGTGTTTCCCAATCCCGACGTCCGTATCGGCCTGCGCGCCGGGATGATGATCGTTCGCATCGGCTGAGCTTTCATAAGAACTGAAAGCGGCGTTGCCACCGTGAAGGTGGCTCAAGAGGGGGGCTGTTCAGGCCGAAGCGAACTGCGTCGCGCGGGCCTGGGAATTCTGTTCGCGCACCTTGCGCGTTGCCGGCGTGGCCGGCAGGTCGGCCGAGGAAGCCGAAGACGCCCGTGCGGCAGTGGCGGGAACGGGCGGCGAGGCTGGCGATGCGGACCGGGCGCCGGCGCGGCTGTCATCCGGCAGCCAGCGGACGATCGCCGCGGTCGCCACGACGGAGAGCAGCACGATGCCGGCGGCGGCGGCCAGCATCATCGGATCGATGCGCGAAGAAGTGGTGGGGATCTTCTGGTACAGCGTCATCTCTTCCTCCTGTCCGGGTCGCTCATTGGCGCACTTATTGGCGCACTTATTGGCGTAACTTATAGGTGTAACTTATTGGCGTAGTACAAGATTATCCTTATACCAATAGGCGATCTACCTTTTCCCTGTATCAAAAGTAAGCACATGTAACGGCGCCGGTTTCGGCAAGCCCCGGCGATCTTGGCTACACTCGTCGGTACACCGTTTAAAGGAACTCCATGAGCCAGCTTTTCTCACCATATTCCCTCGGCCAGGTGCCATTGAAGAACCGCATCGCGATCGCACCGATGTGCCAGTATTCCGCCACCGATGGCCTGCCGGCCGACTGGCACATGATCCACCTCGGCAATCTCGCGCTGTCCGGTGCCGCGCTGCTGATCCTGGAAGCGACGGCCGTGTCGCCGGAAGGCCGCATCTCCGCGCAGGACCTGGGCCTGTGGTCGGACGAGCACCGCCAGGCGCTGCAGCCGATCGTGGCGGCCATCCGCAGGCATTCGCCGATCGTGCTGGCCGTGCAGATTGCCCATGCGGGCCGCAAGGCGTCGTCCGCCGTGCCGTGGGAAGGCGGCGGCAACATCCGCCCTGAAGATGGCGGCTGGCAGACGGTGGCGCCGTCGGCCGTGCCCCATGCCGACGGCGAGACCGTGCCGCTGGCGCTGGACGATGCCGGCTTGGCGAAAGTGAAGGACGATTTCGTGGCGGCGGCGCGCCGCGTGCACGAACTCGGCATCGAAGCAATCGAACTGCACGGTGCGCACGGCTACCTGCTGCACCAATTCCTGTCGCCGCTGTCCAACCAGCGTACGGACCGATATGGCGGCTCGCTGGAAAACCGCATGCGCTTCCCGCTGGAAGTGTTTGAAGCGGTGCGCGAGGCCGTGCCGCGCGAGGTGGCCGTGGGGATGCGCATTTCCGCTTCCGACTGGGTCGAGGGCGGCTGGGACATCGAGCAGAGCGTGGTCTTCGCCAACGCACTGAAAAAGCTGGGCACCGACTTCATGCACGTATCCAGCGGCGGCGTGTCGCCGCGGCAGAAGATCCCGGTCGAACCCGGCTACCAGGTTGGTTTCGCCGAGCGCATCCGGCAAGAGACCGGCTTGCCGACGATCGGCGTGGGCCTGATCACCGAGGCGGCGCAGGCCGAAGCCATCGTCGCGCAGGGCCAGGCCGACATGGTGGCACTGGCCCGCGGCATCCTGTACGATCCGCGCTGGCCGTGGCACGCGGCCGCGCAGCTTGGCGCGCAGGTCGACGCGCCGCCGCAATACTGGCGCTGCCAGCCGCACGACCAGAAACAGCTGTTCGGCGACACTCGCCTGGGGCAGCGCTGACCGGCACGACGAAAAGGGGAGCGATGCGCGACTATGACCTGCTGATCTTCGATTTCGACGGCACGCTGGCCGACAGCTTCCCCTTTTTTCTCGAAGTATTCGATACGCTGGCGGACGCCCATCACTTCCAGCGCCTGGACCGCTCGCGTCTCGAGGAGCTGCGCGGTGCCGACCTGCCGCAGATCATGCGCCACGTGGGCCTGCCGCGCTGGAAGCTGCTGCCGGTGGCCATGCATTTCCGCACGCTGATGGCGCAAAGCATCGGCCGCATCCGCCTGTTCGACGGCGTGCCCGAGGTGCTGCGCAGCGCGGCAGCCGATGGCGTGCTGCTGGCGATCGTCAGCTCCAATTCCGAAGCCAACGTGCGCGCCGTGCTGGGCGACGATGCGTGCCTGTTCGCCCATGTCGAATGCGGCGCCGCGCTGTTCGGCAAGCGCCGCAGGCTGCGCCGCGTGGTGCAGGGCAGCGGCGTGGCGGGCGAGCGCGTGCTGTGCGTGGGCGACGAAGTACGCGACATCGATGCGGCGCATGCGGAAGGCCTGGCTTTCGGCGCGGTCGGCTGGGGTTACGCCAGGCCGGAAACGCTGCGTGCCCGCGCACCGAAGCTGATGTTCGGCAGCGTGGCGGAGATGGCGGCGCAGCTGGCGTGCCCGGTGGACCATTGAAGTGCCCGCGCCGGCGTGACACCGCACCGGCGCAACTTCGCACCGACGTAGCTTCACACCGGCGTAGCTTCGCACCGACGTAGCTTCACACCCGCGTAACTTCGCAACGACGTAACTTCGCATTGAAGTAACATTATTACCACTTGTTTTTTGCACACAAAATTCCTGTAGGGGAGTCGCGAAACTTGGCCCTATAATCGCGACTTTGCCCCGCGTCACGAGCGCTGCGGCTTTGACACCCTGAACAAGGAATGCCTGTGAGCCAGACGCTGGTCCAGAAACTGACCCGTACCAAGCCGGTCGACGCCACTGCCGGCGCAAGCCCGGAGACAACGCCGGGCATCGGCATGGAAACACCGCACAGTCCTGGCGGCCTGGCCCGTTCGATGGGCCTGTTCTCGCTGACGATGATCGGTGTCGGCGCCACCATCGGCACCGGCATTTTCTTCACGATGGTCGAAGCGGTGCCGAAAGCCGGCCCGGCGGTGATCCTGTCGTTCCTGCTGGCCGCGCTGACGGCGGGGCTGACGGCGCTGTGCTACGCCGAACTCGCATTCCGCATTCCCGCCTCCGGTTCTTCCTACTCGTTCGCCTATGCGACGGTGGGCGAATTCCTCGCCTTCATCATGGCCGCCTGCCTGCTGCTCGAATACGGGCTCGCCGCCAGCGCAACCGCGATCGGCTGGTCCGATTACCTGAACAATTTCCTCGGCAACGCGTTCAACTGGCATATTCCCACGCTGTTGCGCACGCCGATGATCGTGTCCACGCCGGAAGGGGTGGTGTTCAACTGGGGCCACGTCAACCTGCCGCCGATCATCCTGGTGGCCATGTGCTGCTTCCTGCTGTCGCGCGGCGCAAAGGAATCGGCGCGCACGAATGCCGTCATGGTCATCATCAAGCTGGCCATCCTGCTGTTCTTCGTGGCCATAGCCTTCACCGGTTTCAATGCCGACAACTTCACGCCGTTCTTCAAGGGCGAAGGCGAGAAGGGCCTGCTGGGCATGGCGGGCGTGACCGCCGCCGCCGGCACCGTGTTCTTCTCGTTCATCGGGCTCGATACCGTGGCAACCGCCGGCGAGGAAGTGCACAACCCCAAGCGCAACGTCCCGCTGGGCATCCTTGCCGCGCTGGGCATCGTCACCGTGTTCTACATGCTGGTGGCCGTGGCGGCGATGGGCGCGCAGCCAGCGCACATGTTCGAAGGGCAGGAAGCCGGCCTGGCCGTGATCCTGCAGAACGTGTCGGGCCACGCGTGGCCTGCGCTGGTGCTGTCCGCCGGTGCCGTGATTTCCGTGTTCTCCGTGACGCTGGTGACGATCTATGGCCAGACGCGGATCCTGTACGCGATCTCGCGCGACGGCCTGATCTCGAAGGGCTTCCACAAGGTGCACGAGCGTACCGCCACGCCGGTGCTGAACACGATCATCGTCAGCATCGTGGTGGCCTGCGTGGCCGGTTTCGTCGACGCGACGTTCCTGTGGGACATGGTCAGCATGGGCACGCTGACGGCATTCATCCTGGTGTCGGTGGCGGTCCCCGTCATGCGCGCCAAGGAACGCCGCGCCGGCACCTATCTGAAGGGCGGCTTCCGCGTGCCGCTCGGCCCTTACCTGGTGCCGGGCCTGTCGATCGCGGCCTGCCTGTACCTGATGGTGGGCCTGTCGCACACCACCCGCGTCATCTTCTCGATCTGGATGGCGGCCGCCATCCTCACCTATTTCGCCTACGGCATCCGCCATTCCCGTCTCAACAAGGTTTGACATGCAATTGAAATCAATCGCCCTCGCAAGCTTCGTGGCCGCGGCCACATCGTCCGGGGCGATTGCCCTGGCCGCGGACGCATCCGCGACCATACGCGACTACAGGTCGGTGGCGCTGTCGCCGGCCGGCGAGCGGATCGCCGCGCTTGAATCGGTCGATGCCGGCGTTCCCGGTAAACGGCCGCATGCCATCGTGGTGGTACGCGATGCCGCCACCGGCAAGGTCGTCGGCGAATACGATCCATGCAAGGCATGCAGCTACGACCGTCCCAGCTGGTCGCCGGACGGCAAGAACGTTGCCTTCATCGGCAGCACGGGCGGCAAGGCGACCTTGTACGTCGGCACGCGCGCGCTGGCCAGCGTGGACGGCAACGCGAATTCGGCGCGCTGGTCGCCGGACGGCTCATCGCTGGCGCTGCTGGCCACCGTCGGCGCGCGCAAGGAAACCGGCGCCACCGCCGCCGGCGCCCGCCTGGTCGGCGAGATCGGCAGCAACGACGATGCCCAGCGCATCGCCACCGTGCCGGCTGCGGGCGGCACCGTGAAACTGCTGTCGCCGGGCGATACCTTCATCTACGAATACGACTGGACCCCGGACGGCAAGGGCTTCGTGGCCACCGGGGCGAAAGGCAACGGCGACAACAACTGGTGGGTCGCCAAGCTGGCCTGGGTGGATGCCGCCAGCGGTGCGCTGCGCGTGATTGCTTCGCCCGCCACGCAACTGAACCTGCCGCGCGTGTCGCCGGACGGGAAGACGGTAGCGTACGTGGGCGGCCTGATGAGCGACTTCGGCGCGATCGGCGGCGATCTGTACACCGTGCCGCTGGCCGGCGGCGAACCGAAGAACATCACGCCCGGTTTCAAGGGCACGTTCCATGGGCTGGCGTGGCGAAAGAACGGGCTGGTGGCCTCGGCGCTGATGGGCGACCAGTTGACGGTGCTGTCCATCGACGCGGCAAGCGGCGAAACGGCGAAGCACTGGTCCGCCGCGGTCAGCGCAGCCGGCGGCACCGACGGCCGGCTGTCGTTCAGCGCCGATGGCACGCAGGTGGCCGGCGCGGTGGAAGACTTCACCAGCGCGCCACGCCTCGTCGCCGGCCCGCTGGCGCAACCGAAGCAGGTCACGCACGACAACGACAAGCTGGCCGCCCAGGTTTCCGTGGGCAGCGTGGGATGGGGGATCGAAGGCTTCAGCAGCAAGGGCTGGGTGGTGGGACCATTGCGGACGCAGGCTGGGAAAAAATATCCAATGATCGTGCAGGTGCATGGCGGCCCGGCATCGGCCGTCACGCCGCGCTACATCGCTGCCGGCGCGGCGGGCAATTCGACCGTGCGCGCGCTGGTCGACGCCGGCTATTTCGTGTTCATGCCGAATCCGCGCGGCAGCTTCGGCCAGGGCCAGGAATTTGCCCAGGCCAACCGCCGCGACTTCGGCGGCGGCGACCTGCGCGACATCCTGGCCGGCGTGGATGCCGTCGCCAGGGTGATGCCGGTCGACCCCGCGCGCCTGGGCCTGATGGGCCATTCGTACGGCGGCTTCATGACGATGTGGGGCGTGACGCACAGCGACCGCTTCAAGGCCGCCGTGGCGGGCGCCGGCGTGGCCAACTGGGTCAGCTACTACGGCCAGAACGGTATCGACCAGTGGATGGTGCCGTTCTTCGGTGCCACGATGTACGACGATCCGGCCATCTACCGCAAGCTGTCGCCGATCGAATATGTGAAGAATGCGAAAACGCCGACGCTGATCTATGTGGGCGAGCGCGACGTGGAAACCCCGGCCGCGCAATCGATGGAATTCTGGCATGCGCTCAAGGCGCTGAACGTGCCGACCAGCTTCGTGGTCTACGAGGATGAAGGGCATGCGATCCGCAAGCCGGAACACCAGCAGGACCTGGTCAGGCGAATCGTCGGGTGGTTCGACAAATACCTGTGATCGGGAAGTGGCCGGGATGAACGGGTCCTGAAAAAGCAAAAGCCGGCAAAGCCGGCTTTTTTCACAACGCGTGTCTGGAATCTCAGATGGCGGCGGCGCGTGCGCGCAGCTTGGCCGCTTCGTGCGGTGCCTCGGCTTCCAGTTCGTCGGCCCAGCGCAGCAGCGACATGCGCACGCCGACCTTGTAGTACGACGGCAGTTCCGCGTCCGGCCTGGACTTGCTGCCCTGGACTTCGGCCAGTGCCGCCGGCGTGGTGCGCAGCAGGGAGCGCAGCCAGTTCATCACGATGCGGCCGGTGCTGTCCAGGGAACCTGCGGTGGCGGTGGTGGTGATGATGGCGGTCGACATGGCTGAGCTCCTGAATGAATTGATCGTTGATGCAGTGCAGTATAGGGTGCGCACAGAAATAAAAAAACTTTTCATTTGTGATGTGAGGCATACATAAAGCGTATACTTGTTGTTTCCTTATCGCAACAATTTATAACGCAGCAGAATATCCCGCCATCACTGAATCGTATAAGAAGGGCATACGGTCCGTTTCATGCTTATCGTGTAAACGAAAAAAAGCCGGCAATGCCGGCTTTGTAAAAAGCTGAGGAAAAATCAGTCGATCTTCCAGGCATAGTCGACCCGGGTCCACGTATCGGCCGGTGCGCCGTCCTTCGAGCCCGGCGCGAACTTGCACGCGGCCAGCTTGCGCAGCGCTGCAGTGTCGAGCACCTTGGAACCGCTGGATTTGTTGATGCGCGAATCCTTCACTTCGCCGCCAGCGGAAACCAGCACGGACATCGATACCGTGCCTTGCTCTTCATTGACCAGCGCCGTACGCGGATAATCGGCCTTGCAGTTACGGGCATCCGGCGTAGCCGGGACTTCGATCGCGGAAGCGGCGCCGGAGACGAGCAGTGCGGCAACCAGACCCAGGGAACGCTTGGCGGAGATTTTGATGGACATGATTTTTTTCCTCGTAAGTTAATGACAGTTAGCCCGGCGATATCGCCTTGGCTGTCTCCTGAATTAACGTTGTTGCATTGCAGTGTAGGCAAACTCGCGTCATAACAAAACTTTTCATTTGTGATGTGATCCATTCGCCAGGCGAATGACTGGACACGCGAATAAAGGAGTTTCATCACGCTGCCGCATGGCCGTTGCCGGGGAACCGAATAAGGCGTGTTCGGTATGATCGGCATAGGGGGCAGCTAATGTAAGCTGCGCCCCTGCCACACCACCCGGCATGCGGGTCCGCACCGGGCGGTTCGAGTAGTTGAGGTCAGGACAGGCGTGGTACGCCAAGCCGGTCGAAATAAGCGATCGTGAGGACTGTTTTCAGCAACCGATCAGCGTTTCGCCACCAGCATCGGCTGCTAGCGGCTACCCGCTTCGCAACCGTTTCCGACGCCCCTAGATTGCGCAATTCCCGATACATGGTTTTTCCACGCTTCCAGTGCTTGAGCTGGATCGCTCTCAGCCTGTGGCGCAGCCACTCATCGAGTTTCCGCCAAACCTTCGGCGTTTGAGCCAGCTTGAAGTACCCTTTCCAGCCAAGCATGTAGCGGCGCAGGTTGTCGACGACTTGTGCCATGCTTTTGCCGCCAGAGCGCCACGTCAATTCCCGAATACGCTGCTTGAATGTTGCCAGCGGCTTATCCGCGACCTTGAGTTTGACGCCACTGCGATCAGCCCAGAGGCTGTAACCGAGGAATTTACGACCAAAGGCGCTACCCACCGCACTCTTGCCTTCGTTGACCACGAGGTGCAACTTGTCATAGAGACGGCGCAGCAACGCCATCACCCGCTCGCCAGCATGCTTGCTGCGCACGTAGACGTTCGCATCATCGGCATAGCGCGCAAAGCAATGGCCGCGACGTTCCAGTTCCTTGTCCACTTCATCGAGCAGGACGTTGGCCAGTAGCGGCGACAGCGGCCCGCCTTGCGGCGTCCCCTCGTTCCGCGACTGCACCACGCCATGGTCCATGATGCCGCTGTTCAGATAAGCGCGGACCAGCCAGATTACTCCAGCGTCATTGATGCGTTTCCGTAGGCGGTCGATCAGGATGTCGTGGTTGACCCGGTCGAAGAACTTCGACAGGTCCACGTCCACTACGATCCGTCGTCCCGACTGGACATACGCCCGAGCGGCAAGTACCGCATCCTGCGCACGCCGACCGGGACGAAAACCGTAGCTGTGCTCGCTGAAAGTGGGGTCAAGAATCGGTTGCAGCACCTGGAGCAGTGCTTGCTGGATCAGCCGATCCGTCACCGTCGGGATGCCGAGCTCACGCTCGCCACCGTCGGGCTTCGGGATCGTCACCCTTCGTACCGGGCGGGGCCGGTACGTCCCTGCCAGCAGTTGTTCGCGTATTTCCGGCCAGGCGACGGCCAGATAGCGCGAGGTTTCGTCAATGTCCCGACCATCCACCCCGGCTGCGCCCTTGTTGGCACGCACACGCTTGAACGCCTGCAGCAGATTTTCCCTTCTCAGCGCTGCTTGCAGCAGCGCCGATCCTGCGTTTCCTGACACATGTCGCGGACCACAGGCTTCGTCGCTGGAAGTTGCAGCCAAGGCTTCACCCTGACCTACGGCCTCCCGCCCCGCTGACGCGGGCATCTGACGCATTGCCTGTTGTATCGACATGCCGGAAAAAAAAACACTCCTACTCGTTTGGTCCTTCGTCGACGGGGTCGAGCCTTCCCGGCGCTACCGCCAACTACTATGACCTCTGCTGAGACCCTGCTACGGCAACGCCGCCGTCCTTTCAGACGTGAGGCAGGGCGTCCCCAGGTAAGGGCCGCACTCCTTCATCACACAACCGCCGCATCTACGCCGCTTCGCCTTGACCACAAGAGCTTCGCGGTCTTGGGCCCGCTCGCCCTGCTTGGCAGCGCCTTCTATGCGATTCGTGTTCCTCGGCTCATGATTTACGCTCCACGCTTCCTTCCCACGGTCGATTACTCTTCCGCAGTTGCGCTTCACTTCGCTCGCTGTGGTCAGCTCGCGGCG
>NZ_JBUPWE010000028.1:0-72320 GCF_055502615.1 Pseudoduganella sp. jia 9
GTTGAAAGCGGCATGCGTTCGGGCGAAATCGATCTCGCGCTCGGCTATGTTCCCGGCCTGTCCAGCGACTGCCAGTCACAGACACTGTTCCACGACGAGTATGTGTGCATGCTCCGTTCCGGACACCCGGAAGGCAAGCGGGCATTGACCCGCGAAGCGCTGGGGCGCTTGCGCTATGTGGTCACCGACAGCGGCGCGACTGGGCATGGCCTGACCGAGAAATGGCTGGGCCAGCTGGAGATCCAGCGCAATGTCGTGCTCAAGCTGCCGCACTTTATCGCCGCGCCGGAGATCGTGCGCAGCACTGACCTGGCCTTGATGTTCCCGCGCAGCATAGCGGAGCGTTTCAACCGGGGGCGTGCCTACCGCCTGCTGCCGCTGCCCTTCGACTTGCCTCCGATCGAGGTCAAGCTGCATGTGCATCAGCGGTTCGCCGCGGATGCCGGCATCGCATGGCTGCGCACGGCGATCGCGGAAATGTTCGGTGCAACGCGTGCCGCGGGACCGGCGTAGTCGCCCCTGCGATGCATTCTTCGCCTGACATGGCGAATGCGCGGGCGCTTCGCGGCGGCCCGGCGCAAGGCGTCAGTCATTTCAGTTGAACCACTACGCGGCGGATAAGGAAACTTGCTGCCGTTTGACCAGGAGCTCGCGTGAGCGACGACTACTATTTTTATCAACCGGCGCAAGGGCACGGCCTGCCGCACGATCCCTTCAACGCCATCATCGGTCCGCGTCCCATCGGCTGGATATCGAGCCGCAGCGCGGAAGGGGTACTGAACCTGGCGCCCTACAGTTTCTTCAATGCGTTCAATTACGTGCCGCCCATCATCGGCTTTTCCAGCCAGGGCCGGAAATATACGCTGCGCAACATCGAGGCGACCGGCGAATTCGTGTGGAACCTGGCGACGCGCCCGTTGGCCGAAGCCATGAACATCACGTGCGCCCCGGCGCCTCCGGAAGTGGACGAGTTCGCACTGGCCGGCCTGACGCCCACTGCTTCGAGCGTGATCGCAACGCCGCGCGTGTCGGAATCGCCTGTTGCCTTCGAATGCCGCGCCACGCAGATCATTCCCCTGCAATCGGCCGCCGGTGCCGAGACGGGCAACTGGCTGGTCCTGGGTGAAGTAATTGGCGTACACATCGCACGGCACCTGCTGAAGGAGGGCATCTACGACACTGCCGGCGCCCGCCCGATCCTGCGCGGAGGCGGGCCGGCGGACTATTTCGAGATCACGCCTGAACAGTTATTCCACATGCGCCGACCGGAGTATCCGCCCGGCCGGTAGCAATATCGGGCGTCTTTCGTCCGATCGGCGATCTCTCCGTGAGGTCAGGAGGTGAGTCGGTAGCAGCCAGCAGAGCAGTTCGCAGGACGGTTCTAACATGAACGATCTGCCGGGCTGGCTGATGCTGTCTCGGGTTATCGGTAATCGGCTAATCGCTATCTGGCAAGCGGAATGCCAAGGTTCCTTGATGTCGCGACCTGACAAATTGCTGAGCGATAATTTGTCGTCATGAGAGATTCAGAGCTCATAGTCGGAGCGACTCAGCAGTCATGGTATTTCGAATGATATCCGGACGGTAGGGCCCGCCTGTTTCGCTATCGAATTCAACTAGTTGTCGAAACCCATTGATAGTCGAGTGGGAGTAGACGGATCAGGGTGTAATGTGTCTCTAGTTGTCGAATAATGGCACCAGGTGGAGCCATTATTTTTGGGCTTTGAATTACGCCAAGCGAACAGGCGCGGACCGTGCCATTCAGCGCAATCTAGTGCACCAGATGCAGCGGTTCTGTGACCGCTCCATATTTGGGCATGACATGTACCAGCCGCCCGCCCATCAAATCGGCACCGACCGCCCAGATCGACTTGCAAAAATCCCGGCGCCAGCCATCGCCAGCACACTGGCGGCATCCCCGTCGTTGCAACCAGATGTGCCGTGGATCTCGGTTGCCACGTGCGCATCGTTGCCCTGGAAGAGCCAGTGCCGGGCATTGCGCGCCCTATAGACGATGCACTGATACCCGGCCAGTTGATCCGGATGTGTGGGTTCCCCGTGGCGCAGGTAGTCCGGTAAGGCGCGCAGCACGCGATAGCTGGGCGCCACATGGCGCACCAGGCGGTCATGGTGCTCGGCTTCGACAAGGGGCGAGTGTCGAACCGCACTATCAACGAGGGGCGCGGGTTGAACCGGGTTGTTTATTTCCGGGAAGCCGTCCGCGACCATTGAGTGGGAGTGGCCGGAGCTCGCCGAGAACCGATTTTGGACTGGTAAGCAAGGGCCGTTGATCACACATGTCATTGATTAACGGCCTTTTGTTTCCCGCAATGTCGGCCATCACCCCAATGGATTCGCAAGCCATGCACTAGCGATATGCGGTTTGTCCGCCAACATTTTTTACTTGTGATCGTTTTATTGCAAAACTATGACCATGGTAAAGCGTAGACCCCAAACCCGCCGACGCCGTGGAGGAAGCCGCAGGGCAGCCGCTCGATCAGCGTTTGCTGCTGAGTCTGGTGGGCTACAACGTGCGGCGCGCCTACCCGACAATCATCCCGCATTTCGACGAACGGATGGGCAAGCTGCAACTGCGCGCCGTCGATTTCGTCGTGCTCAGCCTGCTGAACGCGAATCCCAACATCACCCAGTAGCGCCACGGCCGTCTCCACCGCCAAAGCAGCAATTGTTATGAGCAATAACTAACCTGCTTGAACGACATCGCGTATTCGTTATAGTATATAAATATTAAATTTCATATGCACTTAGGAGGCCAGGATGATTTGCGAGAAACAGCTTACGCCGCTGTCGGGCATTCGCATGGGGCGGGACGTGGCTGGGCGGAGAGAGCTCCTGGTGCTCGCTGCCTGCGCCGCGCTGGCCGGCGCCGCGCACGCCGCCGGTCCTGTTGAGACCAGCGAAGGCAGGCTGAAGGACGGCACGCCATACCGCCTCGATATGCCCGAGCGCTGGAACGGCGCCGTGCTGGTCGGCCTCGACTATGCCAGCGCCGCGCCGGGTCCCGAGTCCCTGGCGCTGCAGGCCGAAGGCTACGCGACCGCTGGCACCACCCGCACGGTGACAGGCTGGAAGCTGCACCAGGCGGCCGCCAACGCGATCGAGACCCTCGACCTGTTCGAGGCCAAGTACGGCAAGGCTGCAATGCCGATTCAGTTCGGCCAGTCGCAGGGCGGCCACATCGGGGCGGTGTCGATGCAGGCCTACCCGAAGCGCTGGGCCGGCGCCATGATCCGCTGCGGCGGGCTGTCGGGGGCGGTCGGCCAGTGGCAAGGCAAGCTGGATGGATTGTTCATTGCCAAGGTCTTGCTGGCGCCGGAGTCCGGCCTGCCGGTGACCGGCATCCCGGACGACTGGCAAACCGGCGCCTGGCCCGCATGGACCGCAATGCTGGAAGCGGCTGAGAAGACGCCGGCCGGGCGCGCCCGCATTGCCCTTGCGGCGCGGATCGCGCAGCTGCCCGAATGGTCGGATCCGCGCAAACCGGAACCTGCTGCGAGTGACGACGAGGCGCGCGCGCGGGGCCTGGCCGACAGCCTGGTGCGTGGCCTTCTGCGCCAGGGCATGGGTAGCCGTCACCAGCTCGAGAGGCTGAGCGGCGGCAACGTCAGCGCCAATACCGGCGTCGACTACGGCGCGCTGCTGGCCGCGGTAGACCGCGACGGTCTGGTGCGCCGCATGTACCGCAAGGCGGGGCTGTCGCTCGACCAGGACCTGGCCGCGCTGGAGCGGGCGCCGCGCCTGCGCGCCGATCCGCAGGCCCTGGCCTATGTCGCGACCAGCGTGTTCGACGGCGACCTGGCGATGCCGGTGCTGACCATGAATGCACTTGGCGACGCGATCTCGGTGCCGGCCTCGCAACACGCGTACCAGCAGGCCGTGCAGCGGGCCGGCAAGGGCGCGCAGCTGCGCCAGACCTATACCCACAGCGCCGGTCATTGCGCCTTCACCCCGGCCGAGGTAGTGGCGGGCGTGCATGCGCTGGTCGGGCGTATCCGCAGCGGCAACTGGCCCGACACGTCGGCGCGCGGCATGACGGCGCTGGCCGGCGCCACCGGGCTGGGCGCATCGCACTTCGTCGACTATGCGCCGGCGCCGTTCCTGCGGCCCTACGACGCGTGCACGCTGCTGGGGACCCTGGAGGCGGCCAGCACTGCGCCGTTCGCCCTTCCCGGACAGGTCTTGCCGCGCTGCATGGCGACGCAACCCATCCGTACAAAATAACGCTGCGCTTTTGCGCCGCGCGAGGCCCCGGCGATACCGGCGCCGCGCGACGCAGGGGGGCGCGCACCTGAATTCTTCCTTTTCCTGCCCTCCTTCGCGGGCAGGGTCCTCTCGCCCCGGCTTAGCGATTCATCGCGGCAGGTGGCCGCCACCCGATCCTTGTTACGCTCATCCGCTTATGGCACATAACCATTATTGTGAACCGCAAAATCGCTGTGAAATCGCAAAAAGTATTTGCAATCGCTGGAAATCGTTATAGGATATAAACAATAAGATTTATAACCATGATATGGAGACGAACGTGCCTAGCTACCCATCCACC
Source organism: Pseudoduganella sp. jia 9 (assembly GCF_055502615.1). NCBI lineage: Bacteria > Pseudomonadati > Pseudomonadota > Betaproteobacteria > Burkholderiales > Oxalobacteraceae > Pseudoduganella > Pseudoduganella sp. jia 9. Next base: position 4,565 of record NZ_JBUPWE010000028.1, read on the forward strand.
CGTTCCGGCGCTGGAGTGGCCGAATACCGCTGCGCCCGCGGGGCCACGCGCCAACGCATGACGGTGATCGCCTTCGCTGCTATGTGCCTGGCTTGCGGCATTCCCGCAACGGCGTTAGCCCAGAGCGCGGCCGACGCATCGGCTGCGCCCGTTCCGCCATCCGAACCCGTTGCCACTGCCGCGCCCCAAAAAATACAGGAGGTCGTGGTGACCGGCTCCAGCATCCGTGGCGTAGGCGCGGTCGGTTCGCCCGCGCTCTCGCTGGGCCGCGATGCGATCGCAGCCAGCGGCGCAACCAACAGCAGCGACATCGCCCGTACGTTGCCGCAGGTGATCAGTCTGGGCGCGGACGAGAGTCGTCTGAGTGGCGCCCAGGACGCCTCGGCCAATACCACGCGCACCTCCGGCATTAACCTGCGCGGCATCGGCAACGAAGCCACGCTTCTGCTGGTTAACGGCCGCCGCGTGGCCGCCAGCGGGGTCGTCAAGTCGCTGTCCGATCCAAACCAGATCCCTGCGGCCGCGATCCAGCGCATGGAGGTGGTGCTGGACGGCGCGTCGGCGATCTATGGTTCGGACGCGGTGGCAGGCGTGGTCAACATCATCACCCGCAGCAACACCGATACCGCCGAAACATCGGTGCGCTACGGCCACGCCGACGGCATGAACCACAAGATCTTCAGCCAGACCTTCGGCAAGACCTGGGACGAGGGCAGCGTGTTCGTGGCCTACGAGCACAACGACCGCAGCAGACTGTCTGCCAGCGCGCGCCCGTTCTTTTCGAACGACCTGCGCCGCTACGGCGGCACCGACCAGCGCTCGACCCAGTCGGCGCCCGGCAACGTGCTCATCGGGACGACCATCTATCCGATCCCTGCTGGCCAGAATGGCGCGAGCCTGACCCCGGCCCAGCTGGTGGCCGGCACCGGCAACCGCTTCGACGCCGGCGCCTTCGGCGACTACCTTCCGTCGCAGAAGCGCGATACCGTCTACGGCAATGCGTTCCACCGCTTCAACGACCGCCTCGAAGTGTTCTACGAGGGCCTGTATTCCGAACGCGACTACAACCAGGTGGTGGCGCCGGTCGGCTCCAACCTGACCGTCCCGAGCACCAGCCCGTATTTCGTGCGTCCGGCCGGCTCGCCACCGGCCACCTCGCAGACCGTGGCCTACCGTTTCCTGTTCGACGACGTCGACCTCAACCTGGGCGGCACGGAGAAGAACACGCTGAACACGGTTGGCCTGACCTATTCGTTCGACAACGGCTGGCAGGCCAACAGCTCACTCACCTTCGGACGCACCAAGGGTTTCGTCCACCGCGTGGGCCTGATCAATACGCGCGCACTGGCGGTGGCGATCGCCAACGGCAGCCTCAATCCATTCAGCGCGGTTGCCGGCAGCAATCCCGGATTCCCTGGCGTGGTGGCCTATCGGGAGCAGAACGCGATCAATACCGAGGCCGCGTTTGCCGTCAAGCTGGACGGCCCGCTGTTCAGGATTGCCGGCGGCGACGTCCGGCTCGCGGTCGGCACCGAGGCGCGCCACGTCGAGTTCGAGCAGGGCCTGCTGCAGAACGTCACCACTCCTACCCCGACGCCGGCCTTCTCGGAACTCCAGAACAGCAGGCAGGTCAAGTCGGTGTACTCCGAGCTGTTCGTGCCGCTGATCGGCAGCGCCAACGCAACCTCCTGGGCCAGGCGCCTCGAACTGTCGCTGGCAGCCCGCTACGAGCGCTATTCGGACTTCGGCAGCACTACCAATCCGAAAGTGGGCGTGCGTTGGGCGGTCAACGACAAGTTCAGCCTGAATACGACCTACGGCACCTCGTTCCGTGCGCCTTCGCTGGTGGACAATCTCGGCTCGCTGTCCAGCCTGTCACTTACCAACATCTTCGTCCAGAACTTTACCGACCCGACCGCGCCGGGTGGCGTGCGGCGCGGCATCCTGGTGAACGGCGGCAATCCCGACCTGAAACCGGAAGAGGCGAAAACCTGGTCCTTCGGCCTCGACATCAAACCCGTGCGCGGCTGGAACCTGACGGCCAGCTACTACAAGATCAACTACACCGACCGCATCGACGTGGTGCCAGGCGCCGTGCTGGCAGAAGAGGCGCTGTTCGCCTCCTACATCCAGCGCAACCCGTCGGCCGCCACGGTCAACGCCCTGTATGCCAGCCCGAACCTGCAAAGCCCGCCGGAAGCGCCGGGCAACATCGGCGTCATCGTCGACGGCCGCCGCAGCAACTTGGGCAGCCTGAGGCAGCAGGGGCTGGACCTGGATAGCCGCTACACCTTCAATAACGCGTACGGCAACTGGCTGCTCGGTTTCAACGTCGCCAAGATCCTGAAGCTGGAACGCTCGAGCGTGCCAGGCCGCCCGTTCGTGGATGCCGTCGACACTCTCGGCAACCCGATCAGCCTGCGCATGCGCGCCAACCTCGGCTGGAAAACGGGCAACTGGAGTGCCAGCGTGTTCGCGAACTACACCGGCGACTACACCAACACGGCGCTCGTGCCGAACACGCGCGTGCCGAGCCAGACGACCACCGACCTGACGGTTACCTACACGTTCGACAAGGGCGTGCGCTATGGCCTGGGCGGCGTGATCGTGTCGGCTAATGCCCTGAACGTGTTCGATCGCCAGCCGCCGGTGGTGATCAACGGTCAGAGTGCCTGGGATTCGCAGATCGCTTCCGCCGTCGGCCGCTTCGTGTCGCTGTCGCTCACCAAGAAGTGGTAACAGGGTCGGCATCATGCGGATACCGATCCCGACACTGTTCATGCGCGGCGGGACGATGCGGGATCATTCCCACGCCGGCGTGAAGAGCTTCTGGAGAAGCTTGAGCAACTGGGCACGCTCTGCATCGGAGAGTGCCGCCGTCGCTTCCGCTTCGAGCGCGCCAACGCGTTGCTCGGCATGCGCGGCCATGCGCGCTCCTTCCCTTGTCAGTACCAGGGTCTGGGAGCGCTTGTCGAGCGGATTACGCTGGCGCACCAGCAGCCCGCGCAGTTCCAGGCGATCGAGCAGGATCGCGAGGTTGGGCGGCGACACATTGATTGCGCCGGACAGGCGCTTCTGCGTGATGTTCGGATTCGCGAGCAGCAGGCTCAGGACGGAGAAGTCGACCGCTCGCAGGTCGAGTTCGCTCATGCGCTCGTGGAACAGCGGCATGATGGCCAGGTACGCGCGGCGACAGTTGTAGCCAACCAGGCTCAACAGCATCTCCTGGTTAAGGGGCTGCTCGGCGGCTTCCTGGACGGCGTCGACGAACTCTTTTTGCTTTTTGGTCGGCATGGCGGCGAAAGTGAGTGAAGCCCAGCCCGTTGGGCGTGCTGATCCTGATTATGTGCGGACAGCATTATATGCAAGAACCGGGGTATGGGATGCCGTGCGGGGATGCCTGCGGATTTTCTTGCCTGACTGCGATGGTTGGTTATGGGACCACGCGTCGTGGCGGGCTTCGACTTCCACACCGGCGCCCATGGATTTTCGCTTTGCGTTCCGGTAGAAAACAATTATGCGATATAACCAATATAAGCAAAAACTACATTCTGGAGGCATGGCATGACAGGCACTTCCCGCTGCAGCGCAAACCATACTTCCGGCTCCTGCGCCAGTCCGATGACGCTTGGCCCCGCGGACCGGAAGGAACAGTCATGAGGAGATCCGGACTGGCAGTCGTTCTGCTCGCGGTAATGTGCGCGGCCGGCACGGCGTCGTTGGCCGCTGCGGCGTCGGCCCCCCCCGCGCCCTCAGGCGCCTTCGGCAAGCCCTTGCCTGCCGCGCTGAACGAGGTCGTGATGAGTTCGATGTACATTCCGATGCCCGACGGGACCCGGATGGCGGCCGACATCTACCGCCCGGCAAAGGACGGCGTGGCCTTGCCCGGCCCGTTCCCGGTGATCTACCACGCCACCGCGGCACGACAGCGCATGAAGGACGCGGATGACCGTTCCGGTGCCGGCGGCTTCAGCCTGCAGATGATCCAGCTCGCCAAGCACGGCTATGTCTACATGCAGGTCGAGCGGCGCGGCATTGCAGCTTCCTTTGGCGTACGCCGCGGCTACCACGACCGCAAGGAAGCTGCCGACTCGCAGTACCTGATCAACTGGGCCGCCACCCAGCCCTGGTCGAACGGCAAGGTGGGCGGCTTCGGCTGCTCGAACACCGGCGACGCCGCCATGCATTTCCTGACCATGCCGAGTCCGGCCCTGAAGGCCGTGTTCGCGGGCTGCTTCAACTGGGACAAGTACAGTGGCGGCTTGCGCGGCGGAATCCTGGCCAACTGGGGGACCGGGCCGCAAGGCAGCTTCGAGCAGGACATGCGGTCCACGCCAGTCGACGGCGACGGAGACAAGGTCCTGCTCGCCCAGGCCGCGCGCGAACACGCCGCCAACACCAATCTGCTCGAGCTGTGGAGCGGGATGCCGTTCCGCGATTCGGTATCACCGCTGACCGGGAGCAGGTTCTGGGAAGAGGGCAGCATCGGCACTTATGTCGACCAGGTGCGGGCGTCGAGGGTCCCGGTCTACGTGCAGGGCGGCTGGAACGACGACTTCCGCGGCCAGGGGCTGATCGTGCTGGAAAACCTGCCGCAGCCGACGAAACTGATCATCGGACCTTGGGGCCACTGCGAAAGCAGGGATTTTTCCATGACCGCCGAGGCGTTGCGCTTCTTCGACTACTGGCTCAAGGATGCCAGGAACGGCATCATGGACGAGCCGCGTATCCACTACACCACCGCGAACGTGCGAGGCATGCCCTATGGCCACGAATGGCGTACCGCAGAAAAATGGCCGCTGCGCCCCGCGCGCAAGACCCGTCTCTACCTGGGCGCGCCCTCGCGGCTCGCGCCAAACGATCATGCCTTCGGGACGGGTTCCCCCAGCGCGACGGCTGCTCCGATCACGTTCAAGGTCGACTACGAGCCGCTGCCTTGCCCGCACGGCAACCGTGTCCTGGGACCGACCTGTCCGCAGGACAGCAAGGGCCTGACCTTCACCAGTCCGGTGCTCGAGGCCGACACCGAAGTCACTGGCTTCCCGGTGGCCGACCTGTGGGTATCGACCACCGCCACGGATGGTCCCCTGTTCGCCTACCTGGAAGACGTGGCCCCGGATGGCGGGATCACCATGGTGAGCGAAGGACGCCTGAAGGCCTCCTTGCGCAAGCTCGGCACGGCGCCCTACAGGCTGCCGGATGGCATGCTGTGGCCGACCTACCTGGAAGCCGATGCCAGGCCGCTGGTGCCGGGCCGGCCGGTGCGCCTGCAATTCGACCTGATGCCGGTGTCCTACGTATTCCAGGCCGGCCATCGCTACCGCCTGACCCTGACCGGCGCCGACCCGCGCGAGAAACTGCGCGCGGTGCGCGACCCTGTCCCCAGCTGGACCATTTACCGGGACACCGTGCACGCCTCGCACCTGGTGCTGCCCATCGTGAAAGGAAATCCATGACAAGCCTGATGATGGTCGGAGACCTGGTCCTCGACGAACCGGACCCGGACTTCTTCTTCGAGCCCACGCGCGCGGTTTTGCTCAGTGCAGACCTGCTGGTCGGCCATGTCGAGACGCCGTACACGCTGCGCGGGACCGAGCTGCAGTCGGACATTCCGGCGGAAGCAGCCGACCCGGGCAAGATCGCCGCGCTGGCGCGGGCCGGCTTCCATGCCGCCAGCCTGGCCGGCAACCACGTCTACGACCGCGGTGCAGAGGGCATCGAGGACACCATGGCTGCCCTGCGCGGGAACGGGATCGCGTCCTTCGGGGCCGGCCAGAACCTGGTCGAGGCGCGCCAGCCGGCGGTATTGACGCGTAACGGCCTGCGCTTTGGCTTCCTGAGCTACAACTGCGTCGGCCCCAGGGACTCCTGGGCCGGGGCGGGCAAGGCCGGCTGCGCCTACGTCCACGTGCTCTCGCACTACGAGCAGGAAGGCGCCAATCCGGGCGGGCCGCCCCTTACCTATACCTTCGCTACGCCGGCCACGCTGGAGGCGATGCAGGCCGACATCGAGCTTCTTCGCGCCGAGGTCGACGTGCTGGTGGTTGCCCTGCACAAGGGCTTGGTGCATACCCCGGCCCAGCTGGCGATGTACGAGCGTCCGGTGGCGCGCGCCGCCATCGAGGCTGGCGCCGACATCGTGGTCGGTCACCATCCGCACATTGCGCGCGGCATCGAGTTCCACGAGGGCAGGCCGATCTTCCACGGCCTGGGCAATTTCGTCACCGTAACCCGCGCCCTGAATGTCGAGAAGAATGCACACCCGGCGCGCCTGGCCTGGGCAGAGCGCCGCCGCAAGCTGTTCGGCTTCACCCCGGACCCGGAATGCGCGTGCTATCCATTCCACCCGGAATCGCGCAACACCATGATCGCCGACTTCCGGATCGGTGCCGGCGGCCGCGTGAGCGCCGGCTTCCGGCCGGTCTGGATCCGCCCCAGCGGCCAGCCGGAGGTGCTCGGCGACTGCGAGCGTGGCCGTGCGGTGGCTGCCTATGTCGAGAAAATCACCAGCGAGGCCGGGATGAAGGCGCAGTTCGCCTGGGACGGCGAGCGCGTCGTAGTCACCGATCCGCGCGCGCAGGCGCAGAAAGGAATGAACGCATGAGCCCACCCGGACCGCTTGACGCCCTGCGCCGGGCCTATGACGAGCGCCTTGCCGGCGCGACGCGCGCGCGCGCAGCCGGCACTCCCGTGGTGGCCTATCTCGGCAATGCTACCCCGGTCGAACTGATCGTCGCAGCGGGCGCCCATCCACTCTTGATGAGCGGCGACCCGCGCGAGGATACCCCGCTGGCCGAGCGCTTCCTGGACGACGACTTCGACGGCGACCTGCGTTCGGTGTACCAGCGCGTCGTCACCGGCCACTACAACCTGGCCGACCTGATCGTCATCCCGCGCAGCTCGAACGGTTACCTCTACCTGTACTACTTCCTGCTGGAGACGCGCCGCATGCTGCCGGAGACCACGTTTCCCGAAGTGGTGCTGTTCGACGTGCTGCACACTCCCTACCTGTCTACCGGGCAGTACGTACTGGGGCGGCTGGCCGCACTGAAGACCCGGCTGGAGAAGCTGGGCGGGCGCGCCATCGACGCGGCCGGGCTGCGCCAGGCGATCGCCGTCGTCAACGGCAGCCGGGCGGCCCTGCAGGCGCTCAATTCACTGCGCCGCGAGGGCCGGATTGCGGGCGCCGACATGCTGCGCGCCACCGGCGCCGCGGGCTATGCCGGGCCGGCCGCGGCCGCGGCCATGCTGCGCGATGCCTGCGATGAGGTCGCGCGCATGCCGCTGCGCACCGGCATGCGCCTGATGGTCAAGGGAGCGCCGCACGACAATGCCGCGTTCTACGAGTTGGTCGAGTCGCTGAACGCACATATCGTGGCCGACGACCATGTCAGTGGGGAACGCAGTTTCGAGCACCTGGTGGACGAAGGCATCGAGCCGCTCGCTGCACTGGCGCAGCACTACCATTTGCACACGCCGGGCATCCGCTCCTTCCCCCAGGCTGCCCAGGACCGGCGCTTCGTGGAGATCGTCGAGCAGGCGCGCGTGGAGGGCGTCGTGTTCTTCCACGACGAGTTCGACGACACCCTCGGCTGGGATTATCCGGAACAGAAACGGCTGCTGGAGGCGCGCGGGATCCCGGCTGTCCTCCTGCAGCGTCAATCCTATCGCGCGCCCGACCGCGCCGCCCAGCAGGCGGCGATCCGGGCGCTGCTCGAAGAGAGGGTGCCATGAGCAACGAACCCAACCCGCAGGACGGGCGCCTGCGCTCGACGCTGCTCGCGAACCAGCACCAGAAAGAGGACTTCATCGGTTTTCGCAAACGGGTGCTGGAAGGGGGCGAGCCCTACGTGATCTCGGATGCCGTGGCGCCGGCCGAGATCCTGCACGCCATGGACATCCCCGTCGTGCCCGTGGTGTGGTACTCGGCGATCGTGGCCGCAAAACAGCTGTCGCCGCACTATTTTTCGGTGATGGACAGGCTGGGCTACCACGAACGCCTGCCGCGCTACACCAGCCTGCCGCTGATGACCACGCTCGATACCGATTCGGGCCTGGCGCCGTATGGCGGCCTGCCCAAGCCGATGCTGTTCCTGAACCGCTTCCGCGACGACTATGGCCAGCGCATCATGGAGAAGTGGTCGCAGGCCTACGGCGGCGTGCCCTGTTTCCCTCTCGAGTCGAGTTCAAGCACCGTCCTGGGCGAGCGCTGGTGGACCCGTTCGCACCACGACTGGGAAGCCTTGTATGAGACTCATCGCCTCGACTTCCAGGTCGATCAGCTCAACGCCCTGGTACGCACCGTTGAGACGCTCAGCGGCCGCGGCTTCGATCATGCCGAGTTCGTGCGCCAGATGGACCGGATCAACGAGGCTGGCGAGATCGTGGAAGAGGTGCGCGACCTGATCGCCGCTGCCCGTCCGTGCCCGGTGCCGCTGACCGAACAGCTGGCCAACGTCATGGCACCGACCTGGGACCGCGGCAGTGACTGGTCTGTGAAGCACTTGCGCGCCTACCGCGACGAGGTCCGGGAGCGCATCGCTGCCGGTGTCGGTGCCTGCAGCAATGAGCGCATCCGCCTGCTATGGGTCGGCAACGGCCTGTGGTTCAACACGAAGTTCTACCGCGCCTTCGAGGAGAAATACGGCGCCGTCTTCGTCTGGTCGATGTACTCGAACTTCCTCTCCGATGGTTACCGCCGTTACTTCAGCGCTGAGCCGGGCCAGGCAATGCGCGCGCTGGCTTCGCGCCACGTCAGCATGAACGAGCAGTTGCACGTGCCGCCATGGATGGCCGACTGGATCATCGAGCAGGCCCGCATCTACGGCGCCGATGGCGCGGTGATGCTGACCCCGACGCACGACCGGATGGCCTCGTTCGGCAACCGCATGACGAAAGTCGCGCTGGAAGACGCCGGCATTCCAGTGGTCGAGCTGAAAGCCAACATGGTCGACGCCCGGCTGTGGGACGACGCGGCCATGACCCTCATCGTCGAAGAATTCATCGCGAACCGCATTCAAGCAAACAAGCAGAACTAGGAGACCAGCATGCAACAAAATACCGACAACCTTCCGCGCCCGCTCGAGGGCGTCACCGTGCTGGACCTCACCACGGCGCTCGCCGGTCCCTATGCGACCCTGCTGCTTGCCGGCCTGGGCGCGCGCGTGATCAAGGTCGAGAACCCGAGAAATCCGGATTCGGCCCGCACCAACTCGCCCTACCTGGGCCGCGATGGCATTAAGGTGGCGAAACAGCACGAGGACGACCTGTCGCTCGCCATGCTGGAACGCGGCCGCAACAAGGAAGCCATCACGCTCAACATGAAGCACCCGGAGTCGCGTGCGATCTTCTTCGATCTGGTGCGCAACGCCGATGTGGTGGTGGAGAACTACAGCGCCGGGGTGGCCGACCGTCTGGGAATCGGCTACCGCGCCTGCAGCGAAGTCAATCCGCGGATCGTGTTCACGTCGATCAGCGGCTTCGGGGCCAACGTCAACCCGAAGCAGAACAAGGCGATGGACAACATCGTGCAGGCGATGAGCGGCATGATGCTGGCCTCCGGGAATGAAGGCGATCCACCAGTGCGGGTCGGCGTCCCGTTCGGCGACCTCACCGCGCCCCTGTTCGCCACCATCGGCACCCTGGCCGCGGTGATGCAGGCGCGCGCCAGCGGGCAGGGCCAGCACGTCGACGTCTCGCTGCTGGGAGCCCTGAGCGCGCTGGTGGCGGCCGAACCTTTCGACATGATGGTCAAGCTGGGCCGACCTACCCGGTCCGGCAACTTCATGGCGCGCCTGGCCCCGTTCGGCGTGTTCCCCACCAGCGACGGCTACATCTCGATCTGCGCGCCGAAGGACGAATTCGTGGCCGGCCTGTTCCGCGCCATGGGCCGCGAAGAGCTGCTGGCCGATGATCGCTTCGGCGGGCGCGACGCGCGCGTGCGCAACCACGTCGCGCTGCACGACATGATCAGCCAGTGGACCCGCACCATGACGACCGCCCGGGCAGCCGACCTGCTGGCCGATTTCGAGGTGCCGAGCGGCCCGGTGCGCAACCCCGCCGACGCCATGCGCGACCCGAATCTCCTGATGCGCGGCGAGACCACCAAGCTCGAGCACCCGACCTATGGCGCCGTGGAAGACATCGTGGTCGGCGGCCTGCCGATCCGGATGTCGGGTTCGTTCACGGGCTTCGACAAGCCGGCGGTGACGCTGGGCGCCAGCAATGAGGCAGTGTATCGGGAATTGCTCGGCTACAGCGAGGAACAGTTCGAGCGGTTGAAGGCTGACGGTGCCATCTGACAAAGCACGATCAAAAACATCCAAGGAGACACGAACATGATGGCAGACAACGCAGGACCGGCACTGGCGCCCCAGAAGCGCTGGGTCATCTACTACCTGGCGACCGTGATCGCGATGATGGCGCTGCAGATGTCCAGCCTGGGCTTCGCGCCGCTGCTGCCGGCGATCCAGCACGATTTCGCGATGAGCTTTTCGGAAATGGGGCTGTTCACCGGCGTGTACGGACTGGTGGCGCTGGTGGTGAGCATCCCGGCCGGCATCCTGGCCAAGCAGTACGGCGAAAAGCGCATCCTGATCATCGGCATGGCGATCCTCGCCACGGGCCTGTTCGGTCTCTCGGTGGCCGAAAGCTTCGGCCAGGGCCTGACCGCGCGCGCCCTGTGGATCTTCGGCTATCGCCTGGCCTTCGTGTGCGTGATGACGGCCATTGCCCTGACCGCGCCGCCGCACCTGAAAGGACGCGCGATGGGCGTGCTGGGTGCCTGCTCGGCCCTGGCCACGGTGCTCGGTGCGCCGTTCTGCGCTAGCCTGGCTGAAGCGTGGGGCTGGCGTGAAGCCGTGATGGGCTTCGGCGGCATGACCATCGTTGGGTTGGTCGTGTTTTCGATGTTTTACCACCAGCGGCCGGAAGTGATCCAGAAAGGCGGCACGAAAGGGCAGGGCGCCTTCTCCGCTTTCAGATACCCGATCGTATGGACGATTCCACTCCTCGGCCTGACCAATGCAGGCGGTTTCGCAGCGACCTTCTTCCTGCCGTCGGTGCTGAAAGCCGACTTCGGGCTCGGCGCATCGGATGCCGCGGCCGTGATCAGCATGTCCTACATCCTGGCCATCGTCTTGAATCCGCTGAGCGGCTACCTGGCCGACCGCTTCAACCGCTGGAACGTCCTGGCCGGCATGATGATCCTGATGATCCCTGCCTGTCTCGCGATGACCTCGCATAACCTGCTGGTGTTCGAGGTCGCCTCCGCCTTGCTGATCTCGCTGGGCCTGGCCTCGACCAACCAGCTCTACCCGACCATTTCGGAACTGATGCGCGGGCGAGACGTGGGCCCGCTGATGGGGATCACCGCACTCGGTGGCGGTATCTTCGGCTTTCTCGGGCCACAGGCGCTGGGCTGGCTGCGCGACTGGTCGGGCGGCTTTCACGCCGGCTGGTACGCGCTGACCGGAGCGGCGATATTCTCCGCGGTGCTGATCCTGTTCCTGAAGAGCTACGCGGAGCGCCAGAACGCGCGCCTTGCGGCGGCGCTGAAGGCGGCTGCGGCGTCTTGAGGGCGCGCGTGCCAGCATGCGAATGCATGCGCCCAGCATGGGCGCACTCTTGCGAGCGCAGGTCGCACTGCGCGCGGTGCAAGCGCAAGACTTCATGACGGCGCATTGGGCGCACCTTCCGCACGAGTTGCCGGGGCCCGGCGTCGAACCGCATCCTCTACCAGGTGCGTGGGCTCGATCGCGTCGTGTATGACACCTCGGGTAAGCCGCCGGCGACGATCGAGTGCAGCGATGACCTGCTAATTACACGTACCGCCAACGATGCAGGCACGGAGCATCGGTGCCGGCGTGTGTTGGACGAATGGCGCGGCAATCGGTGGCCATGCACCGGTGCCCAGTCTTTCCCGTATCAAGTCGACCGAGGCGAGCATGTCGGCGGCAGAGAAATCGCAGTGTCCGGGTTGTGCGATCCACCTGGAGCTGAACTGCTTTGCTGGCACCTGCCGATCTGCAGCTTGCGCGTAGTTATCCTGGAGCGACGGTGACGTCATTCCATCCCCGATTTTTTGTACCGCCAACATCGGTATGCCCGGCTTCCCGGTCGGTGTATAGAAGCGCTTCATGTAATCGACAGCGGCAGGGTCAGCCTTGATGCGCGGCGCGTGATCCAGCTTCGACAGGTCATCGTCAAGGCTGAGACCTGCTGATGTGTACAGCGCCTCGACCATGGGCAAGCGTCCCGAACTCGCGAGTTGCTTGCGATAGTCCGTGCCATCGTTCCAGGAGAAGATTCCTCCAGCGCGCAATTCCTGGTCTGCCCGGGGTAAAAACACTCCCATGACGAAAGTTTTTGCTATTTCCTGCTGCTGCGTCGCGAAATCGGTAGCGGAAGGGCGCGCCGATGCACTGGTCCACCCGGGGATCCCGGCCAGCACGCCGGCCAATGCAACCCGCGCCCGGCCGGCGGCGCTCATTTGCGCTTCGGCGAGCACAGCGGCGACTCTGGCGCCATTGGCCCGGTCGTCACGTGTACGCACCAGTGCGATGTTGCTCTGGGGAGCCAGTAAGGTCTTGAATGCGAAAGCGCCGTCAAGGGCCATATTCATCATGCCCACCGCTCCAGCCATCGAGCTGCACATGCTCAGGGCGCCATCAAGCTTGTCTGCATGTTGTTCGGCAAGCGCCGTGGTCACCAGGCCACCCATCGAAAATCCCCACGCGATTACCTTGGCGGGTTTCCCGATGCGTTTGCGCACTTCCGCCAGTGTATCGACCTGGTCGGCAATAGCTTCTTCGACTGACCAGCCGGTTTTTGCGTAGTCGGATGCGACGACGCCGTATCCCTGTTCAAGCAGTGCGAGACGTACGTTCCCGGGCGCTTCCTGAACTTCGGATGCCCGTTTCGTCGCATAGCCGCGGCTGTAGAGCAAAAGGATCTTGTTCCAGTTGATCGGGATGGTGGCAGACCAGGTGGCGCCGTCGGGCAACGTTCCCTTGAAGGTTTGAGGCGCTGGCGCGGTCTGCGCGGATGCAAGCGTTACTGTAGCGCTGGCCAAGGCAACTGCAAAAAATTTCACGGTCAGTTTTTGAATCGTCATTTGTTTTTCTCCAGCATGGCGTTGGGCTGGTGCGGAACACGGCACATCATTCCTCCACCGGGGCAAGCGTATGACCGCTGTGAACATGTCGGCCTACTCGCTCACGTCGTCACCGGTACCTGAAAACAGCACGCCGCTTCCTTTGACGGTGGCGAAGCGGCGGCCCGGGCCGGCTCGTACAAGGCTGATCGATATTGTTCCTGATGCTCCCGCCGCTTGATACGTGGACTTTTTCGCGTTGAAGCTTTCCCCGTACCTGAGCCACTTGTCGCCGTAGCGGATGTAAGTACCTTTTGGCGCGGTGTACATCGCTCCCGGACCTGTATAGCGGACATCGGCGGTATTGACCGTTATCTCTCCGCGGTAAACGGACGAGGCTTTCGGTATGATCGGCAGCGTAATGTAGGAGGGATGTGCTGCAGTACGCAGCACCCGGATCGACGGCGGCCTGTTGTGGTCCTGCCCGGGCGGCGCCTGAAAAGCCGGGCCACCCGCATTGACGATTGCTAGCCGGATTCGATGCCCCTGCCTGAACACATAGGAAGTCGGCAGGATATCGAATACCAGCTGAGACGGTTGGTCTGGCTGCAGTGGTTCGTCCTCTCCCTGGCGTTGCGGATGGTAAGGCAGGCCGGTATCGCCCCACGGCGCCGTCTCGACCTTGCGGCGTGACGCCCTGATTTTGCCTTCGGTGACATAAGTCGATCTGCCGTCAGGCGCGACGTCCTCGAGGATCGCGAAGAAATCTTCATCGCTGCCGGTCGACGTCACCCACATGTTGACGATGGGATGCCCGGTCACCTCGACGTCCGACGTCAGTGGCGCCATGGTGTAGGTCAGGCCTTTCTCGTCCGTCGAGGCACGCATGTCGCCGTCCCAATGTCGATCCAGGGTGCTGAATTTCCCATCGAACAGCGACGCCGAGTAGTCCGGGACATAGGTATCCGCTGCGGTTCCCGTTGGCGCGGACTTGCTCAGCAGTCCATCGTTGAAAGACCTGACGGTACCTGTCTTGCCTTGCGCGAAGTAGAAGCGGGTGGGCTGGGCATTGACAAGCGGCCATTGCGCAGCCCGGCGCCATTCTTTCCCGCTGGGTGCATTGATCGTGTAATAGGCGACTGGAGGCTCGCTATCGAATCCGTTCGCCTTGCCCTTAAGTGTGTAGTCGTACCATTTCATATACAACGCCGCACGGTCGAGGTCGGAATTACCGAACGATGCATCCGGCCCTTTCGTTCCGCCGTGTTTCCATGGTCCGATAATGACCCGGCCACCCCACAGTTGCCACGCCAGCAAGGCGCCCGCAGGGGAAGCGTCGAACCAACCGCCGACGTTGAGGATCTGGACGCCCGAGGATTTCACGGCCTCGCTATGCATTGCCGCGCTGTCGGCCATGCCCGGCTGGTACTGCAGATACGGGTGGACACTGTCCCGGTACATGTTGGCCCAGTACTGCCCGAGGAACTTGGCATTGCACCGGTGTTCCATACCGGCCGCGGTGGCCAGTGGAAACGCCGGTCCCCGGTCCTCATCCACCGGCAGCCCAGAAGTGGATGGCTGGTCGCAGCTGCCATCGTATGGTGGTCGCTTCACCAACGCGAAACTTGAAACGCCGTTGGGCGAAATCATCGAATCGAAAAACGCCGGCGAGGCGCATTCAGGGGCAATGGCAACCAGGTGTGCTGGGGCGTCGGTCGCCAACGTGTACTGGTGTGCACCCTGGTTCGAACATCCGGTCGAGCCAACCTTGCCGGTCGACCAGGGCTGAACCGCAGCCCACTCGACAACCGCCTTGCCATCCATCCGATCGTCATGCGTGACAAATCCCTTCTGTACGCCAAACGAGGCACCGCTGCCGCGACGATCTTGTGCAACCCAGACGTAACCTCCTGCGGTGAACTGTTTAACGAGATCCGCCGATTGCGTCCTGTCCTGCGTCCGCGATTGGGTAAAAATCACTGGCAGCGGTTCGCTGGCGACGATGCCATTGCGGGTTGGCCGGTATACGTCGACGGCAATCTTCGTACCGTCGGCGCTGGTGATGTATTGGGAGCTGCGCACGTACCCGTCATAAGGTCGCGTTATGCTCGCGGTGTCGGGGGCCGCCGGGGTATCTGCCCAGGCAGCGATGAAGCTGCAGGAACAGAACACGCTGGCAATCGAGGCCGCGATGCGCAGAAGTGGGATGCGGTGCAAGTCTATCCTTGCGGCGCTGCGCGCACGCCGCAGCGAGGGGCAAGCACGGGTTTTCAAAGACCGGTTCCTCGTGAAATGCATGTTTACCTCATTCACTCATTGGGCGTTGCACCGCAGGCGTGCGCGCGACTGCGCCGCCTGCAGTGCCTGAGATGTGACTGCGCTGGCGTGCCGATTACCACGCTTTGGTGACGGTCATCGCGACGGTCCGGCCCATCGCGCTGGCTTTGGATGGATCGTACCCGTTGTTGAGGTCCACGACAGGCGGTTCCCTGTCGGCCAGGTTCCTCACATTGAGTGCGATCCGGATACCATCCTGGAATCCGCCGCCGTCAAAGCGATACGCCACATCCGCATCGACGGTGGTATGAGACCGTACCTTTGGCAAAAGGAGCGACAGGTTGTTGCGATAGGCACCAGTGTAATTAGCCGTCAGCTGGGTAGACCAGCCCTCTCGAGTCCAGGCAGTGCTGACGCGACCAGCATTACGGGCCGGATAGGCAATGACATTGTTCCGGCTAATGAAATCCCTGCCGTTGGCGGCTTCGTCGAATGTCCTGTAATGCGTAAGGTTGCCACGCAGCGTGATGTTACCGATGGCAGTTCGCCATATATTGCTGGCCTGCAGGTCGAGGCCGTTGACCTTGACCGACGCCAGATTGCGTCTTCGCGCATCAATGATGGCAACGTCCGTGTAATTGATCGCGCCAGGCGTCGCGAACGGTGAACTCTCGATCAGGGCTCTCAGCTGGCTGTAGTTTGCGGCGCCGGGATAGGCAACATTGGCGGCATAGGTGACGGGATCGGCCAGGTACTGTACCGAGTAGCCGAAGCCGTCCACGATCTGGTTGTCATACGCCAGATCGAAATATGTCACGCCGATTTTCAGGTCGCGCAGTGATGCTGGTGACCAATCGATTCCTAGCGACCTGGTGCTCGCCTCCTCTGGCCCGATATCAGGATTGCCGCCCGCGAGTCGTACCACAGGCACCAGGCCGCGGCCAGGGACGGAGAGGCTGGATTGATAGATCCCGGCTCCCGAACTCTTCGGATCGGCTTCCGTCAACGATGGAGCACGGAACGACGTGCCGTAGGAGGCGTGCACCATCACATCATCGATGGGAGTCCAGGTTACGCCGACCTTCGGATTACTGGTGGTGCCGACGTCGCTGTACTCTTCCCAGCGCCCGGCCACCGACAGGTCAAGTCTCCGTACGCCGGGAAAACTGTTGTTGGCGCTGACCACCGGTACATACAGCTCGCTATACACGGCCTTGATAGTCCGCGACGATTTACCGACCGAGGTGACATCGGCAGCGCTGATGCGGCTGTTGTTGTTGTTCAAATTGGAGGCCTCGAGCGAATCTCGGCGTATTTCCCCGCCGAACGCAATGCGTGCTTCACCGGCGGGAGTATCAAACAATGGCCCGTCTATGCCGGCCGATACCGTCTGGAGTTTGGTGCGGCCAGCAATGACTGCGTGCCCGGTCGGCAGCCGCCGCAGTACCTCGTCGCTATTGGCGTCAGGTCCGCCGAACACGTTGAGCGCAGTTTCTGGATTCGAACTGGCAATCGCCTGTGCGACAGCAAAGGCGCTCAGCGCCGCCTGATTGTTTTCCTTGTCCTTGCCTTCGCCGGTCGACGCCGCAAGCTTGTAGCGAAAATTGCCGATATCACCCTCCAATCCGGCGAGAACCTGGTACAGCTCGCTGGTCTGGCCGGCGACGTTTGCGCCCAACCGATCCTGCAGTGAATAGTTGACGACGATGCTGGCAGGGTTTGCCAGCGCGTCGGCTGGGTAGAATGCGTTGGTTTTCGGGACAGCATAGTTCGTCAAGGTGTAGATGGCCCTGCTGGCACGGGAATCCCGGTCGTAATACAAGCCCTGGACGTAGACCTTGGCTGTTGCCGAGATTTTTTGCTCGGCATAGCCGAACACGCTTTTGCGTGTCGACTCGGGAACCAACGTGTCGAACTGGTTTACGTTGCAGCGATTCGACGAACCTGGTGCCAGGCTCGACAGCAGTACACCCTGCCCGATACCGGCAGGTAGAGCATACGACGTTCCGCTGAGCGAAGCAGTGCCTGGAGCACACGCGTTGGAGCGTCCGTCCGCACCACCGAAGCGGCGGCGATCCGGCGTGACGAAGTCGCGATCGGTGACAGACAGCCGATCGTTATGGGAAAAATCAAAGGATAGAATGCCGGAACCACCCTGCCAGGCAGTGCCGAGGATTCCGCCAACCTGGTGGTCTCTATAGCCATCGGCGAGACCGACCCGGGCCATCATCTCCGCCCCCTTGAACCGTTTCCGCGGAATCAGGTTGATGACGCCCGCGACCGCATCGGAGCCGTAGACGGCTGAAGCGCCGTCGGCGATGACTTCGACGCGCTGGAGCGTCAGCGGCGGAAGGAACGAGGGATCGGCGATATTGCCCATCGTGCCCGTAGGCGGCATCCGTTGGCCGTCGAGCAGCGTGAGGGTGGCCTGGGGGCCGACGCCGCGGAGGTTGGGGGCGGTCGAACGCGTGATATTCGCCGGCGCTGCGGGCCCCAGGGAACCTTCTGCGTTGAATCCCAGCGAAGTGATCTGCGGGACTTCCTTCAGGAGCTCGGCCGTGGTTACTGCGCCCGACCTTTTGATATCCTCGACGCCTACCTGAATCAGGCTTGAGCCGACCGGCGCGACGCCGCGAATCCGGCTGCCGGTCACCACGACTTTTGCGGTGTCCGCTTCGGGCGCAGCGTCGACTCGCGGTGCAGGTAGCGTTTCCTGCGCCTGAACTGTGACGAGCGTCGATGCCATCAGCATGGCGACCGACCAGGCATGATGGCGTGCATTGAAGGGCGGCCTGGATGTGCCTTGGGGCGTTTCCAACATGATTATCTCCATATAGTTTTTAGGTTGACAGCGACCATGTCTGGAAAGCCGCGTCGGTCTGTTTCTGTCGATCTGTGCGGGCGCCTGCACGAATCGAGGATCGGTCGGTGTGCCCGGCGCTGGCTGCTTGCGAAAGAGCGGCGTGCCGGGCTCCTTCAATCCAGGCCGGCGGTGAACGAATTCGCGTACGCTAGCAATTTAAGTATAAATAATAATACTTATAAAATATATATAAAAGGTCGTGTTGGCCCCTTTCAGTGGATATGCTTCGTTGAACATTTGTTGATGGCTTCGAGCCGTGCCTTGTTCAGTGCGCGCGGCCCCGGCGTGTCGTTGGAAAGCAACCGTGAGCCCGTCCCGAACGGGTCAGCTAATCCTGTGAAACTCGGCAGAATCACATCGCGCCGAGTTCGGTCATTTCAGGACGGATCGCGGAATCGCCAGGCACGCCTGACCTGTAGTGGCTTACTGACGGGCACCCTGCATGGGTGCAACAGGCTGGACTTTTTGACCGAGGCGCGGGCCGATGGAAAGGACCACGACCGCGACCGCCAGTAGTCCCGCGCCGAACAATTCGGCGCTTGTCGGGTAGGGCAAGTTGAAAAATATTGCCAGGACGTAGGCGGCAATCACGCCGGCAAGGATCGATCCGGCCCTCTCCAATGGCACGCAGTAGGTGTTCTCGTGCTTGTCGAGGAGAATCAGGGCGGAGACGACGGTGATGGCAAACAATGCGATTGACTGCATCACCAGCAGCCACAACGCATCGGACGACCAGACCTTCACAAATCCTGAATGCAATTGGTCTCCTTGTGGTCCCGGCACAAAAACGGCAATCAACATCAATGCGATGATGGAGAGCGGCACCGAGACGATTTTTTCCTCGGCGAAGTAACGCTGCGTTGCGTTTTCATCGCCATTTTTCGCTATCTTCGTCATCACGGCCAGGCGGATGAAATAGCCTACGGTGTACACCCCAATGATGAAGATCAGCATCGGTGGCAAATGGAACCCATCCCTGGCGCTGACGTTGACCGCGAGGCCGATCAACACCAGCACGAACGCCACCCATGAATACCATCGCACCCTGCGGCCCGCGCACAGATCGACGATCGGTGCAATGATGAGAACATCGCCGCGCATCAGCAATTGAACGAACGGAATGCTGACGCCGATGAAAGTGTAGGAGAGCGGAACGGAGACCAGCAACATGGCTGCGCCAATGCCGGCAACGAAGGTCATCCTGGACGCTCCAGGCAAACCGCCCAAGGCTCTGATGCGGTTGGCGTTGCGCCACCAGCCGGAGCGCCAGACAAACGCCAGGACGAGTACGCCACTGAGCATTAACGCCGCTGGCAGCGTCTCAAGACCAGTGAGAGGGCGGCTCACAGCTCCGGCTGTTGGACTGGTCATCAGTTTCGTCACCACTGCATAGGGCGCGTAAGCGAGAAAGTAAATCAACAGCAGGAGTTCGATCGGAAAACGTTTCATGCGGCGCTCCCGGATCGGGTTGCTTTCAGAGCGTGGTGTTCAGGGGTGGCCATCAGGCGGGCAATAGACGTGGCTGAATGGGTACAAGGCCAGAACATCCCAACGGCCGACCTGTGCCGCTGCCTGTCGCATTGTGCCAACCAAATCTGGGATGCCCAGGAATTTTGCGCCTGCAGGCCGGCCTTGCGGCGCGCAAGGGCATCGGCTTCGATGCGTGCAGGGACTTGGCAATCCGCAGCGCTGTTTGTTTTGTCTCCGTTGTTCATTACTTTCCTCTGCTTGTTTGAAGAATCGGCAAAGTATCCGCCGCACTTGAATGGCAGCTTCGCATTTGCTTACGGTTCCAGTGCTGGCGTAAGGATGCAACCGGTTTCATCTGCTTTTAAAAAGGCTAACGTCGTTTTTCCAGCTCAACCAAAGGCAACCGGTACGCTCAGTGGGCCAATTTCCGGCATGCGTGCAGTGAGAATGGGGCCGTGTACTGAAAAATGCGTGGTGTGACGCAGTAGGGCTTCGAGGGCAACGGACAGCTGCAGTCGGGCCAGGCCCGCCCCCGGACAGCTGTGCGGGCCCCTGCCGAACGCAAGCGAGTCCTTCATGTTGGGCCGATCGAGTTGAAACGTTTCCGCGTTCTCGAACACTGACGAGTCCCGGTTTGCGGACGCATAAACCAGAGCAATCGGCTCGCCCTCAGGAATGGTGACGCCATGGAGCGTGACGTCGCAGGTCGCGGTTCGGGCGAACCCGCGATAAGGCGTATAGAGGCGCAGGAACTCTTCGATCGATGGCGCCATCAACGCGGGATCGTTGCGTAGCCTGTCCTGCAGCGCAGGATCATTAGCCAGGTGGACTACCAGGGAGCCGAAGACAATCTGCGGGGCGATGATACCAACGACCAGCACCTGGCGAATGGTGCCAAGAATCATTTCATCGTTCAGCGGGGAGCCGTCGACGCGCACCGCCAGCAGGGCTGACGTGACGTCGGCGAGCGGGTCGAGCGGATCGGCCTTGCGGCTGGCCAGAAGATTTCGTGCGATCTCATACAATAGTGCGCTGTTATCCTTGGTCGCTTCCATGTCGTACCTTTCCACGGCACGCGCATATTTGTGGGCAACCTCCGCCAGCCATCCGGCATCTTCCAACGGCATGTTCATCCATTCGGCGAAGACCCGTATCGGCAGGATCGAAGCATACTCGGCGCAGATATCGCCACCGCCCTTGGCAAGCATCGGTTCAAGCAATTGATCACACATCCGTTCCATGAAGGGGCGCAGTTTTTCAACCCGTTTCCCGGTCAGTAGCGGAGTAATGGCGCGGCGATACGGCGTATGGTCGGGTGGGTCAAGATGCAAGGGCGGACGGCGTCCCGTTGCGGCTACCTTGGGAACCACGTTTTGAACTGTTGTCGTGTATGTGACGTAATCGGCGGCCGCTGCGGCGACGTCCGCGTGTCGGGTCAATGCCCAAAAACCACCGAGCTCATCGGTATGGGCAACAGGGCAACGGGAGCGGAGATCGCGGTACAATTCGTACGGCGTCTCTATGTTTTCGGGTTGGGAGGGGTCAAAGTCGTTCATGAAATTTAGAATACATCGGAGTGCAACCGGTTGCAACGCAATTTCATGTTGTTGCTGTTTCGCCAAAGGTCTGATTTGAACTCATCTATTCCAAGTGCAAAATTACGCGACGTGGCGCGACGCTCCGGTGTATCGGCGTCGACAGTATCGCGTTTCCTGAACAAGCCGTCGGTCGTGGCCGAGGAGACAGCGATGCGGATACAGGCCGCAATTGCCGAGCTCGGCTACATACCGAACCTGCTGGCTGGGAGCTTTGCGACCCAGAAAAGCGATCTGGTCGCGGTCGAGATCCCAACCCTGACCAATTCCGTATTCAGCGAGACAATCGAGTCGATGACCAGTGAGTTGGCCAAGGCTGGCGTCGTGGTGATGCTGGGGCTCACGGGCTTCGATCCTGGCCAGACGCGTAAGGTCGTGATCGCTGCGTTGAGCCGTCGGGCGGATGCCATCATACTGACCAGCGAGATCGACGATGATCTGCGCGATCTGCTGCGCCGTGCCGACATTACAGTGATCGAGATCTGGGACCTGCCAGACGAAGCGATCGACATCGCCGTCGGATTTTCGCACAAGGCAGTCGGTGAAGAAGTTGCCCGTTTCGCCGATATGCGCGGTTATGGCCGCCCGCATCTCGTCACCAGCGAGAGTTCCCGCGCCCGGCAGCGACGCCAAGGTTTTCTTGACGTCTGGAAAGGACTGGGGCACCAGCCGCCCTCGGAAGAGAGCTTGCAGGCGCCCCTGCGCTTCGGCCAGGCACGCGGCGCCTTCGCGCGCATGAGAAGATTAAGCGTGCAACCGGATGTCATCGTCTGCGGATCCGATCTGCTTGCTCAAGGGATTATCGTGGAGGCACACGCGGCAGGCATGAAGGTCCCCGATGACATTGCCGTCATCGGCTTCGGTAATGCTGCGGTGGCGGGCGAGATGCGCCCGACGATCACATCGATCGACATTGATGGGAAGCGTATCGCTTTGGAAGCAATTTCTCTCTTGCGGCAGCGCGCCGCAGGTAACCTTCCGCGTGAGCACACAATCAATGTAGGGTTTCGTCTGATTGCGCGCGAAAGTGCCTAGAGGTGTTTCTGCGCGATAGACAATCAAGAAGTGACTTCAAACGTCCCGGATCGGCTGGCGAACGTACTGCGGCAGTTTGATAACGGGATCATTGCTCCTGCTTCAGAAAGATCTTTTGAAGTAATTTCAACAGTTGGCTGAGTTCCTCGCCGGACAGCATCGAAGTGGCCTCCGCTTCCAGTTCGCTAACGGTCTTTTCGGCGCGAGCGCAGAGGCGAGATCCTTGGGAAGTCAGCACAAGCGTCTGCGAGCGCTTGTCCAGCGGATTCCGCTGACGCAAGAGCAGCCCCCGTTCCTCCAGCCGGTCCAGCAGGCTCGCCATGTTCGGCGGCGCAACGTTGACCGCTTGGGACAAGCGTTTCTGGGTGATATTCGGATTCGCGTTAACCAGGCTCAGTACTGAAAAATCAACCGCCCGCAGATCATATTTCGCCATGCGCGAGTCAAAATCCGGAATGATGCTCAGGTAAGCACGGCGGCAGTTGTAGCCGACGAGGCTCAACAGGAGATCCTGGTTCAACGGCTGAATGGCGCAGTCCTGTATCGCTGCGGCTAGCTTGGTGTCTTTCAGTTTGGATGCCATACGCAAATTTGCTGAGTAAAGCGAATCATTATATTTCAAATGTAATGGTCATGTTGGCGTCGTCATGCTGGCAAACCGGCCCAACTGATGGCTGGTCGGAAGCTATTTCACGCAAAGCCACAGTCCCCTGTCTTCGTGCATCGTGATGCTGCCAGACGCTTGGCGCACCTCTATTGCTGGGCAGTGTGGCGGTACGCGCGCAGTCATCGTACCGGTACCCCGCCAGGCGTGCAGAGGATATCGCCAGGTGTCATCCGCACCGCATTTCTCAAGCCGGACGCAGCAGGCAGAAGTCGTCGTACCAGGCTGCTTCCGACATCGCGGCATTGCACCCCGCAAGCCACATCGCGCAGGATATTGCACCGTTGTTCCTGTCGCCCTGGCACCTGGAAATCGGTCGGCACGCGCTCCACATCCCTCAACACCGCCCCGGCAAACGCCCGCAGCTAGAAGTTCAGGCTGACAGAAATCGTGCACGTCGCCGCGAAACCGCTTGAATTTGTCGTAATGTGGTTATAAAGTAAAAGCATTACAAAACATAATTAAAAATGGCTTTGCTTTGCATAACCTGAAGACGCGCGGATAGCGCGTCTATCGGCCGATCCGCGTGCCGTGGCTTTTGTCGCAACTGGAGTATTCGATGGCAACCTCGCCAAGCCTGTGCTGACGCTGAACGGCTTGGGCGATGCCATTTCCGCGCCTGCCTTCCAGTTCTTCTACGAAGAGGCGGTGCACCGGACAGGGAAAGGCTCGATGCTGCGCCAGGTCTACACGGACAGCGCCGGTCATTGTGGTTTTATCGCTGCGGAAACCGTGGCCAGCGGGCACACGCTGGTGCATCGCGTCGACACGGGCCGATGGCCTGAGACGACGGCTGCAGCAATGCAGCGTGCCGTGGAGAAGACAAAGCTGGCTAACGCCCGGTCTGTCGATTACTTGCCGCCACGCTTTCTGCGCAGCTACGACAGCTGTCAGTTGCAACGCGACCTGCAACATGCGAATACCGAGCCGGTACGGCTGCCGGGACAGGCACTACCGGTTTGCATGCCGCCCAAGGCAAACGACATTGCTAATGTTCCCGTACGAACTGGCACAACTACCGCACCGGAAATACAACGGTGACAGATGGAGCATGCGATCAAAGATCACATCGTCGTGAAATGCTGGAGACTGCCATGTTGATGCGGCGCTTACCTCATGGTGTATATGTCCCCGTCTCCGAGGTACCAAAGGAAACCCGACAGCGTGTGATCGAGGCTTTCGTAACGCTATGTGCTGCGAGGGGCTATGCGGCTACGTCCGTCCGTACTGTAGCCGATGTGGCCGGGATCAGCGTCAGTACTGTATATTATCATTTCGGTACTAAGGCTGGCCTTCTTGACGCCGCGAAAGATGCTTGCAGAGTTCCCTGTGATTCCGCAGCGTCGTTGCCACCCAACTAGATGTGCGCCCGCTGCCAACTTACGTGGTCGAATTCGACTGTGTGAAAAGGGTGCTTCTACTGCCATGAGTTTTATCGCCACTGTCCGGTCCAATGAAACCGGTCAGACGATGCCTCGAAGTCAATCCGGCTGGATTAACCGAAGCTGGCGCTCCGCAGCGATTTTGTTGAAAGCGGCATGCGTTCGGGCGAAATCGATCTCGCGCTCGGCTATGTTCCCGGCCTGTCCAGCGACTGCCAGTCACAGACACTGTTCCACGACGAGTATGTGTGCATGCTCCGTTCCGGACACCCGGAAGGCAAGCGGGCATTGACCCGCGAAGCGCTGGGGCGCTTGCGCTATGTGGTCACCGACAGCGGCGCGACTGGGCATGGCCTGACCGAGAAATGGCTGGGCCAGCTGGAGATCCAGCGCAATGTCGTGCTCAAGCTGCCGCACTTTATCGCCGCGCCGGAGATCGTGCGCAGCACTGACCTGGCCTTGATGTTCCCGCGCAGCATAGCGGAGCGTTTCAACCGGGGGCGTGCCTACCGCCTGCTGCCGCTGCCCTTCGACTTGCCTCCGATCGAGGTCAAGCTGCATGTGCATCAGCGGTTCGCCGCGGATGCCGGCATCGCATGGCTGCGCACGGCGATCGCGGAAATGTTCGGTGCAACGCGTGCCGCGGGACCGGCGTAGTCGCCCCTGCGATGCATTCTTCGCCTGACATGGCGAATGCGCGGGCGCTTCGCGGCGGCCCGGCGCAAGGCGTCAGTCATTTCAGTTGAACCACTACGCGGCGGATAAGGAAACTTGCTGCCGTTTGACCAGGAGCTCGCGTGAGCGACGACTACTATTTTTATCAACCGGCGCAAGGGCACGGCCTGCCGCACGATCCCTTCAACGCCATCATCGGTCCGCGTCCCATCGGCTGGATATCGAGCCGCAGCGCGGAAGGGGTACTGAACCTGGCGCCCTACAGTTTCTTCAATGCGTTCAATTACGTGCCGCCCATCATCGGCTTTTCCAGCCAGGGCCGGAAATATACGCTGCGCAACATCGAGGCGACCGGCGAATTCGTGTGGAACCTGGCGACGCGCCCGTTGGCCGAAGCCATGAACATCACGTGCGCCCCGGCGCCTCCGGAAGTGGACGAGTTCGCACTGGCCGGCCTGACGCCCACTGCTTCGAGCGTGATCGCAACGCCGCGCGTGTCGGAATCGCCTGTTGCCTTCGAATGCCGCGCCACGCAGATCATTCCCCTGCAATCGGCCGCCGGTGCCGAGACGGGCAACTGGCTGGTCCTGGGTGAAGTAATTGGCGTACACATCGCACGGCACCTGCTGAAGGAGGGCATCTACGACACTGCCGGCGCCCGCCCGATCCTGCGCGGAGGCGGGCCGGCGGACTATTTCGAGATCACGCCTGAACAGTTATTCCACATGCGCCGACCGGAGTATCCGCCCGGCCGGTAGCAATATCGGGCGGCTTTCGTCCGATCGGCGATCTCTCCGTGAGGTCAGGAGGTGAGTCGGTAGCAGCCAGCAGAGCAGTCCGCAGGACGGTTCTAACATGAACGATCTGCCGGGCTGGCTGATGCTGTCTCGGGTTATCGGTAATCGGCTAATCGCTATCTGGCAAGGCATTGACAGGCAGCTCAACAAGACTAGGCAAAACTACCGGGACGATTTGTAAAGCGGCACGTTCGCTTGCGGTAACGGCCATGCACGGTACCGGCCGTGGATGTTCGGCAGTTCCTCAGGCCGGCGGTCCGCCGGCCATTCCCTGCGCTTCACATCTCCCGGCTTCGTGGTCCAGGCCTCGCATTCCCGGTTGCCGCGTCATGCGTTTCGCCATCCGCGAATGCCCGCGCGTCTCGCCACCCGCACCCCGAACGACCCGCCCTGCGTCCGAACGCCCATCGGCGGCGTATTTCGACTGAACGCGGCCTGCCCGTCCCGTGGCAGGGCAAACCCCCGTGGCTCCGCGCCACGCGCCCGGTTGTCCGGCTGCCCATTCTTTCGGAGATTTCATGCGTTACTTCAGTTTTGCGCCGGCCGTCCTGGCCGTCGTCACACTTGCCGCCTGCGGCGGCGACCGCTCGCGCGAAGGCGAGGACACAGCCACGCCTGCCTACACGCGGCAGATCACGTTCGGCGACAGCCTGTCGGACGTCGGCTCGTATGCGGTCGGCGCGATCAGCCAGGCCGGCGGAGGCAAATTCACCATCAATGGCGGCAATGCGGCGAAAGATCCCGCGCTGACCGGCCAGATATGGGTGGAAGTGCTGGCAGGGACATTGGGAGGCGCCGCGCCGTGCGCGGCGCAGACCGGACTGCAAGGCCGCGCCGACCAGGGACTGTCTGTGCCGGTGCAGGATCGCGCCGGCTGCTTCAACTACGCGATGGGCGGTGCCCGTGTGACGAATCCCACCGGTCCCGGCAACGCGGCGACCGGTTCGCCGCTGGGCGCGCTGACGATTCCTGTCACAACCCAGGTCGACAATCATCTGGCCAGGAGCGGCGGCAAATTCGAGGCCGGCGATATCGTCTTCGTCATGGCCGGCGGGAATGACGCGCTGACCCTGCTGCGGGGCATACGCGCGTCGGCAACCGCTGCCGCCGACAAGGCCGGCGCCGCCGAGGGCGCCCGCGTGGCGGCGCGCACCTTTGCAGGCACGCTTGCCAGCCTGCTCGGTGCCGGCGCGGCCGATTCGGCGGATGCCACGCAGCGCATCGCTGCCGCGATCGACGCAGCGGCGCGCACCGGCGCCAGCGATGAAGGCATCGTCAGTGCGGCGGTGTCGACCGCCGCTGCGCAACCCGGCAATGCAGCCGTGGCGTCATCACGCGTATTCCAGCCACTGGTGGCGAAAGCGCGTGTGACGGCGAAGGCAGCGGGCGATGCCAGCGGAATGGCAGCGGGCCGCAAAGCGGCGAGCGACGTCATCGCCACCAATGCGGACGTGGTGATCGGACAGATGGCCGCCGCCGGCACCGAGCTGGCGGCCATCGTCAGCGACCGGATCGTGGGCCGCGGCGCCACCCGTGTCGTCGTCAACAACCTGCCGGACCTCGCCATGTCTCCGGGCGTCGTGCCACTGGATGAGCCGGTACGGCAGCTCGTCGAGGCGATGGTCGATGCGTTCAACGAAACGCTGGCAACCCGGGTGGCCGGCAACGCCAGCGTTCTGTACGTGGACTTGCGTGCGCTGAGCCGCGAACACGTGCTGAACCCGGCGCGGCACGGCCTGACCAACACGTCCACCCCCGCATGCGGGACCAACCCGCTCGATGGCAGTTCGCTCGTGTGCACCGCCGACAACCTTGTCGCGCAGGATGTCGCACGCTACATGTTCGCCGACGAAGTGCACCCCACGCCGTTCGAGCACGCGCTGATCGCCCGCCATGTTGCCGAGCGGCTGGCGCAGCGCGGCTGGATCGGGCGGGAACGGCTGGCGGCAAAACAGGACGCGGCCGGCGCATCCAACCGTGGAAGCCCGTCGTACATAGTGCAGACGCCGATCAGGCACTGATCGTCACAGACATTACTCAGAAAAAGGCTCTCGAATGGCAAACACGGAACCGATTTTCAGGATCAACTCCGAAGTTTTCGATAATTCCGCAATGGTCCAGGCCATGCGCGCATGGCACCAGAACGAAGGAACCGCGCGCCCCGTCGGCGTAAGCGGCACAGGAAAGGCCTGGAGAATCCCCTATGGTACGAAATACAAGCCCAGGAACGGCTTCATACAAGTCGAGCGCGAGAATTTCAAGGTCACCGGTGCGACCGCGGGCGGCCCTGACCAGGCGGTGAAATTCTGGCCGGAGGACAAATACAACCATCAATGGCCGCGCCTCCTGACTCCCAAAGTGATCGAGAAAGCGCTGAACTGCCCGAATCTCTATGCCGACGGGAATGAACAGCATCGCAGCGTCGTCATCCTTCTCTTCAGCGAGTGCGCGCGCTCGGTGTACGTGCAGAAGTTCGTCAAGGCGGTCCTGGAGAGTACGGCGTTCACCGAACTGGACTGGCTGCGTGTCCAGAAGATGACAAAGGAGTATGGCACTGCCGTGACATGGGCCAAGCGCCAGATTGCCCCCGGGCCTGCATGGCAGGAGCTGACTGCGGGCGAACACATGGCCGCCTTCGCCGGGCCCCAGGGAAATGGGACAGGGCACGCCGATTACGCCAGGCTACTGTGCAAGATCGATGGTACGCCTTATTAGTACAGCGGCATCTCCCGAGGGGTAACAATGAGAAACGTGGACAAGATCCTGATCATCCAGTTCATGGACAAGACAGGTGCAAACGGTGACCAGTCGATCGATGACGGCACCGCCGCCTTGCGGAAGCGGTTGAAGGGCGATGGATGGGTGGTCGACACCCTGACCTATCTGTGCGCGCGAGGGAACGCCTACCACGACTACATGCCGGTTGGAATAAGCAGCCAGATGGTCCTGCCCAGCGAATTGATGCCGGCATCCGCGCTGCGGGAATTCAGGACGAGACTGACGGCCCTTACCGATCAGTCGGAACTTATCCTGCGTGGCCACGGCAACAGCAGCCTGGCGACCGTCTGCGGCATCGGGGGCATGGCAATGGCGAATTTCCTGGTCGGCATGGGATTCGCCAGTAACTGCAAGGTCAACATTACTTCCTGCCAGGCTGGCAGGGGGATGGCGCATGTGCATTCCGACGCCACCGCGATCAATGCCACGGCCCTCAGCGAACAGTCGTTTGCCCGCGACCTGATTCATCGGCTGTGCCAGCACGGCCTGCGCAACCAGGTCCACGCCCGGGTCCAGAACGTGATCGTCGACAGCGAGGGAAAAAAGACCACGCGCCGGCATGGGTCGAAAGACCCGGGCGACCATGTGCCGAAGCAGGCCAACAGCAAGATCGTCTTCTCCTGCGACGCCAGAGGGTTTGCATCCAGCCGCTATTCCAGCGACATCGACGTGTGATACGAACAAGTGGCCACCCACCGCACGATCGTGCATCCAGGCAGTGATCCGCAGCGTAGGTAGACAGGTCCGGCATCGGCACCACGCAACGAGCGCGGTGCCGATGCCATGTCGGCACTCCACTCAATCACCAGGACCATGCATACTCACACCCCCGAAAACCAGCGCCTGGTCGATCTGCTCGGCCGCGTCGCGCTGAAGGACCAGGCGGCCTTCCGGCAGCTCTACGACCTGACCAGCGCCCACCTGTTCGGCGTCGCCCTGCGCTTCCTGCGCAGCCGCGCAGCGGCCGAGGAAACCCTGCAGGATGCCTATATCAATGTCTGGCAGCAGGCCGGCACCTATGCCGCCGGCCTGTCCACGCCGATGACGTGGCTGATGAGCATTGTGCGCAACAAGGCGCTCGACCGGCTGCGCAAGGCCAGGACCGAAACGGAACTCACCGAACCGCTCGAGGCCGGTCTCGACGGACCGGAGGACGCCGAGGCGGACCACGCCGCCCATGCCGATCCGCACGAACTGTTCGCGGCCGCCACCGAGACGGTTGCCGTCAACCGCTGCATGGCGCAGCTCGAACCGGCACAACGCCAGTCGCTGGCGCTGGCCTTCTACAACGGCCTGTCGCACTCCGAACTGGCGGCGCACCTGCGCGTCCCCCTGGGGACGGCGAAGGCGTGGGTGCGCCGCGGACTGGACCGGCTCAGGAAATGCCTGGAAGCGGATTGCCAGGCCCTGGCCGGGAGATCGCGATGAACTACGAGCGCCCGGAGCTGCTCGAAAAACTGGCGGGCGCCTACGTGCTGGGCACAATGGCCGGCCGCGCGCGGCGCCGTTTCGCCCACCTGCATGCGAACTCGGCCCGCGTGCAGCGCGCGGTGGCCGATTGGAACAACCGACTCGATCCTCTGTTCAGCACCATCGCACCGGTGGCCCCACCAGCTGCCGTGTGGACACGGATCGCCGCGAGCCTGCGCGCCCCGGCCGCGGCCGATACAGCCGCGCGCCCGTTCTGGCGCGGTTGGCAGCGCCGCTGGCTGAACCCGGCGCTTGGCTTTGCATTCGGCGGCCTGGTTGCCGTCACCTTCGTGTCCAGTAATGCCCACATGTTCGGCATGCACCACATGTCGGCCGCGCTGCCGGCCAGCTATGTCGGCATCCTGTCCGACGACGTCGGCACGCCGATCGTGACGGTCGGGTCGCACCGCCACGGCGAAACGATGACGATACGCTTGCGTGAGCCGCTGGCGGTTCCGCCCGGCCGGGTGGCGCGCCTGTGGGCACTGCCGGCCCGGGGCGCGCCGATGGCGATCGCCAACGTGCCCGCCGCCGGCATGCGCACGGTTACGCTGGGCGCGCCGGCGGAACAGGTGTTCGCCATGGTACCGCGCCTTGCCGTGAGCTTCGAGACGGACCCCGCGGCCGCGGTACCGGCCAGCCCATTCGTGCTGACGGGGCCATGCGTGAAGTTCTGGTAGGCCGCCTGGCCATGCGCACCGGCGCCGCCAGCGAGGCGGGCGCGGTACGCCAGCGCAACGAAGACCGTTTCGTCATCGATGCCGCGCTGCGCCTGGCGGCGGTGGCCGACGGCATGGGCGGCCATGCCGAAGGGGAGTTCGCCAGCACCGGCACGCTGGCCGAACTGGTGCGCCACCTGGCCGGCAACGCAGCGGAAGCGACTCGGTCGGCGCCGGGTGCCGATGCCGATGCCACCGACATCGATCCGCGCTGGCATCGCCTGGTCGTGCTCCGCCAGGCCGTCGAGGCCGCGAATACGGCGCTGTACCAGGCGAACCGTGCGCGCGGCCATGCGGAGGGCCATGGCATGGGCAGCACGCTTACCGGCCTGCAGTTCCAGCCCGGGCTCGACGCCATCGTTTCCTTCCATGTCGGTGACAGTCGCCTGTACCGCTGCCGCGACGGCGTGCTGACACAGCTGACGCGCGACCAGACCGCGTACCAGCTGGCGCTGGAGTCGGGCGCCCCGGGTACGCTGCCGCCGGCCAATCTGCTGCTGCAGGCGATCGGCCCGGCGCCCGGCGTGGTCCCCGAGCTGGCCTTCCACGACGTGCGCGCGGGAGACCTGCTGATGCTGTGCAGCGACGGCCTGCATGGCTGGGTACCGCATGCGCAGATCGCGGCGCTGCTGTGCCGCCGGGCCCCGCTGGATGCAGCGTGCGCGGGCCTGCTCGACCTGGCGCGCCAGTACGCCAGCCGCGACAACGTCACGGCGGTGCTGGTGCGGTTCGACGAGGTGCCGGCAGCCGCAAGAAAAAAAGCCGGCCGTCCGCGTCCAATCGCAGCGCCGTTGCGTAAGTCGTCATGACAAGCGAACAGCGATATGAACGATACCAACCCGACCATCATCGCGGCCCTGGCCGCACCACTCGACGAGGCCCGGCCCTGCGGCGCGAACCTGGAATACGATCCACGGTTCCTGGCGCTGGAGGAAGCCGTCAAAGGCAAGCCCGAGGTGCAATACGGCAGCACGATCACGGTGGCCACCGCGCCGGACTGGAAGGCGATCCGCGAGCAGGCACTGGGCCTGCTGGCGACTAGCCGCGACCTGCGCGTGGCGGTGCACCTGTCGCGTGCGCTGCTGGGGCTCGACGGCATCGCCGGCCTGGCGGCCGGGCTTTCGCTGGTGGCCGCGCTTCTGGCAACACAGTGGGACGACGTGCATCCGCAACTCGACCCCGCTGACGATTTCGACCCCACGCTGCGTATCAACACGCTGGCCGCGCTGGTGCATGCGGATGGCCTGCTGCGCGAGCTGCGCGCCGCGCCGCTGGTTTCGGCGCGTACGGTGGGTACCTTCGCGCTGCAGGACTTCGAGAACGCGGCGAACGGAGAGGGCGCGTCCGCCGCGGCGCCGGTGGTGATCGAAGCCGCCATCGCCGCGGCGGGTCCGGAGACGCTGGCCGCGACGGCGGCGGCGCTGGAATCGGCCGCCGGCAGCGTGCTGGCCATCGACACGGAACTGGCCGCGCGGCTGCCCGCCGGCACCGGCCTCGATACCGCGCCGCTCGCCGGGCTGCTGCGCCGCGCGCTGCAGGCGATCGGCCCCTACCGCGACAGGATCGGCCCTGCCGCGGAGAGCGCGGATGTGCCAGTGCAGGAGGGCGGGTCGGCCGCACCGCCGGCCGTGACGCGCGATGGCGAGATCGCCAGCCGCGCCGATGTCGTGCGCCAGCTCGAACGCGTATGCGGCTGGTATGCGCGCCACGAACCGGCCAGCCCGGTGCCCTTGCTGCTGCAACGGGCCATCGGCCTGGTCGACAAGAATTTCATCGAGCTGCTGCGGGAGCTCGCGCCCGACGGCCTGGGCCAGCTGGCGCAGGTCAGCGGCGTGCGCCCGGCGCCATAGCCGGCACCTCCACCGTATCGGTAGTCAAAGCATCCGGGCCCGCGCTGACGCGGGCGCCCGGTCGAACGTCCACACTTGAATGGAGCTTATCGTGGCCAAGGAAAACAGTCAGAAATTCATTGCGCGAAACCGCGCACCCCGCGTGCAGATCGAATACGACGTCGAAGCCTACGGCGCCGAGAAAACGGTGCAGCTGCCGTTCGTCATGGGCGTGTTCTCCGACCTGTCGGGCAAGCCGGCCGAAGCGCTGCCGCCGGTGGCAGAGCGCAAGTTCCTCGAAATCGATGTCGACAACTTCGACGACCGTTTGAAGGGAATGAAGCCGCGCGTGGTTGCCAGCGTGCCCAACACGCTGACCGGCGAGGGCAACCTGGCGCTCGACCTGACGTTCGAAAGCATGGACGACTTCACGCCTGGCGCGATCGCCCGCAAGGTCGAGCCGCTGCGCAAGCTGCTCGAAGCGCGCAGCCAGCTTGCCAACCTGCTCACCTACATGGACGGCAAGACCGGTGCCGAGGAACTGATCGCACGGCTGCTGCGGGACCCGGCGCTGATGCAGGCCCTGGCCGCCGTGCCGCGTCCGGCCGGCGCCGGCGTGTCGGGGCAAGCCGATTCACAACCACAGGAATGACCGATGAACATGATGCAAGAACAGACCGCGCCGGCGCTCGCCGTGCTGGAATCCGACGACTTCGCCAGCCTGCTGCAGCAGCAGTTCAAGCCCCGCTCCGGCAAGGCGCGCGACGCCGTCGAGGATGCGGTGCGCACGCTGGCCGAGCAGGCGCTGCAGGGGGCGGCGGTCGTCGGCGGTGACGTGCTCGCCACGATCGAAGGACTGATCGGCGAGATCGACAGGAAGCTGACCGCGCAGATCAACCATGTGCTGCATGATCCCGGCTTCCAGGCCGTGGAAAGCGCCTGGCGTGGCCTGCACTACCTCGTCACCAACACCGAGACCGACGAAACGCTGAAGATCCGCGTGCTGAACATCTCGAAACAGGAACTGCACCGCACGCTGCGCAAGTTCAAGGGCGTGGCGTGGGACCAGAGCCCCGTCTTCAAGAAGCTGTACGAGGAAGAATACGGCCAGTTTGGCGGCGAGCCGTACGGCGCGTTCGTGGCTGACTACTACTTCGACAACAGCGCGCCGGATGTGGAATTGCTGACCCAGATGGCGCAGGTGTCGGCGGCCGCACACGCGCCTCTGATCAGCGCCGCCGATCCCGGCGTGATGCTGATGGATTCGTGGCAGGAACTGGCCAACCCGCGCGACCTGGCGAAGCTGTTCCAGACGCCCGAACATGCCGCGTGGCGCTCGTTCCGCGAATCCGAGGATGCGCGCTATGTCGGCCTGGCGATGCCGCGTTTCCTGGCCCGCGCACCATACGGCGCCCGCACCAACCCGGTCGAGGAATTCGACTTCGAGGAAACCACGGGCGCGCCACGCGCCGCCGACTACACGTGGGCCAACGCGGCCTATGCAATGGCCGTCAACATCAACCGCTCGTTCAAGCGCTACGGCTGGTGCTCGCAGATCCGCGGCATCGAATCTGGCGGCGCCGTCGAGAACCTTCCGGTGCACACCTTCCCGACCGACGATGGCGGCGTCGACATGACCTGCCCGACCGAGATCGCCATCAGCGACCGGCGCGAGGCGGAACTGGCCAGGAATGGCTTCATGCCGCTGGTCCACAAGAAGAACAGCGACCTGGCGGCGTTCATCGGCGCCCAGTCGCTGCACAAGCCGGCCGAATACGACGATCCGGATGCCACCGCCAATGCCAACCTGGCGGCGCGGCTGCCGTACCTGTTCGCGACGTGCCGCTTCGCCCACTACCTGAAATGCATCGTCCGCGACAAGATCGGCTCGTTCAAGGAGCGCAGCGACATGGAGACGTGGCTGAACAACTGGATCGGCCGCTATGTCGAACACAACCCGGCCACCGCCACCGATGCCGACAAGGCGCGCAAGCCGCTGGCCGGCGCCGAAGTGCTGGTCGAGGAGGTCGAGGGCAACCCCGGCTACTACGGCGCCAAGTTCTTCCTGCGCCCGCACTACCAGCTCGAAGGGCTCACCGTGTCGCTGCGTCTCGTGTCGAAACTGCCTTCCGCCAAGAGCTGAGCCGCGCGCGGTCCACCAACATTTCCAACCCAGAGGTAACTCATGATTCTGCTGAAATTCGCCAAGCCCATCAAGGGCACGTCCACCGTTGCCGGCCATACGGAGTGGATCACCATCGATTCCATCCAGATGGGCGTCGGCCGCGCCATCTCCAGCAGTGGTGGCGGTGCCGACCGCGATACGAGCAATCCGTCGTTCTCCGAAATCTCGCTGAGCAAGGCTACCGACATCGCCTCGGCGGACCTGTTCATGCAGGCCGTCTGCGGCATGAGCCTGGGCAAGGCCGAGCTGCACTTCATCCATACGGGCGGCGCCGACAAGAAGGAGCAGGTGTTCCTCAAGATCGAGCTGGAGGAAGCGATCGTCAGCTCTTACTCGGTCAGCAGCGGCGGTGAACGGCCCAGCGAGACGTTCTCGATCAACTTCACGAAGATCAGCTACCAGTACGACTCGTTCACGGGCGACAAGGTCGTCACCGGCACGCCGAAGAAGTGGGACCTCGAAACCAACGCGACCTTCTGATGCGCGCGCTCCCGATGACACGACCGGCAAGCCGCCACGGAAGCCGACATGGCTGAGCTGCTGAGCCGCGACCGGCTGCAGCCCGCGTTGCTGGACCGCCTGAGCGACGACTCCAGCGAGGCGCCGCTGGAGTCGCGCGAGCAGCGCGTGCTGTCGCTGCGCGGCCTGCGCGCGGCCGTGCTGCGCGATCTGGGCTGGCTGCTCAACACCACCAGCCTGGCCGCCGCCGCGGTGGCGTTCGAGGCCGCGCCGCTGGCGGTACAGTCGGTGCTCAATTTCGGCCTGCCGGACCTGGCGGGCAAGACCGCGTCGAGCCTCGACCGCCATGCAGTGGCACGGGCGATCCGCCAGGCGATCTGGGATTTCGAGCCGCGCATCCTGCGTGACAGCGTGCGCGTCGTCGTCGCCAGCGGCCGGTCGGCGGCCGGATTGAACCACCTGGCGTTCGAGATCCAGGGCGAGCTGTGGGGGCTGCCGCTGCCCGAGCGGCTATATGTCCGCACCGAACTCGACCTCGAACTGGGTGCCGTGCGGCTGTTCGACCTGGATGCGGCGGGACTGCGATGAATCCGGACCTGCTGCGTGCCTACGAGGCCGAACTGCAACACCTGCGCGGCATGGGTGGCGAGTTCGCGCGCGATTTCCCGAAGATTGCCGGGCGCCTCGGCCTGGAGACGGAAGCCTGCGCCGACCCGTATGTCGAACGGCTGCTGGAAGGCGTGAGCTTCCTGGCCGCGCGGGTCCAGCTGAAGATCGACGCCGAGTTCCCCCGCTTCACCAACCACCTGCTGGAGCTGGTCTACCCGCACTACCTGGCGCCGACGCCGTCGATGGCGGTGGTCCAGCTGCAGCCGGACATGGACGAGGGCAGCCTCGCGCACGGCTACCGCGTGGCGCGCGGCAGCGCGCTGCACGGAATGCTGGGCAAGGGCGACCAGACGGTCTGCGAATTCCGCACCGCCCACGACGTCACGCTGTGGCCGGTCGAACTGGTCCACGCCAGCTACCGGCCTTGCGGCCAGCAGCTCGACGGCATCGACCTCTCGCGTTTGGCAACGAATGAGCCGGTGAAGGCGGCGCTGCGGCTGCGGCTTCGCTGCGGTGCCGGCCTGGCGTTCGCCGACCTGTCGCTGGACGCGCTGCCGCTGTTCCTGCGCGGCAGCGAGGCGGTGCCCGGCCGCCTGCTGGAGCAACTCGTGGCAGACGTCGCGGGCATCGTCGTGATACCGGCCGGCGAGACGAAACAGGCGGCATCGCACAGCTTCGTGCCGGCCGATGCGGTGCGCCCGCTGGGTTGCGCCGAGCAGGAGGCGCTGCTGCCGAACGGGCCGCGCACGTTCGAGGGCTACCGCCTGCTGCAGGAGTATTTCGCGCTGCCGCAGCGCTTCATGTTCGTCGAACTGGGCGCACTGGGGCCGGCACTGCGGCACTGCTCCGGCAACGAGGTCGACATCGTCGTGCTGCTGCGCAGGTGCGACTCTGCCCTCGAGCAGGCCGTCGACACGGCCAGTTTCGGCCTGTACTGCACGCCGGCGATCAACCTGTTTCCCAGGAACGCCGACCGCATCCACCTGTCGGATCGCCAGGCCGAGTTCCACGTCGTGCCGGACCGCACGCGGCCCATGGATTTCGAGGTATACCAGGTGCTCGGCGTGAAAGGTTACGGCAGCGGCAGCGGCGCGGTGCAGGCCTTCCAGCCGTTCTACCGCGCCAACGACCTGCAGGGAGCCCGGTCCGGCGCGTATTACCAGGTGCGGCGCGATGCGCGCCTGCTGTCGGCGCGCCAGCAGCGCGACGGCGCGCGTTCCGGCTATGTCGGCAGCGAAGTGTTCCTGACGCTGGTCGATGCGGGCGCAGCGCCGTGGAACGGCGAGCTGCGCCAACTGGGCGTGGAAACGTTGTGCACCAACCGCGACCTGGTGCTGGGCATGACGCTCGGCGCCGGCCGCACCGACTTCACGCTCGGCGCCGGCGCGCCGGTGCGCGCGGTGCGCTGCGTGGCCGGGCCCAGCGTGCCGACGCCATCGCATGCGCAGGGCGAGACGGCCTGGCGGCTGGCCAGCCACCTGTCGCTGAACTACCTGTCGCTGCTCGACGAACCGGGCGGCGCCGGCGCCACGGCACTGCGCGACATGCTGCGCCTGTACTGCGCCCGCGGCGATCTGGCGGCCCAGCGGCAGATCGACGGCCTGCGCGCGGTGCGCGCCGAAGCGGTGGTACGCCGCCTGCCGCTGCCGGGGCCGGCGAGCTTCGGCCGTGGCCTGCTGGTCACCGTCGAGTTCGACGACGCGGCCTTCACCGGCAGCGGCGTGTTCGTGCTCGGCATGCTGCTCGAACAGTTCTTCGCCAAGTACACGAGCCTGAACAGCTTTACCGAAACCCGCCTGCACACGGCGGCGCGGGGACTCGTGATGGCCTGGCCGGCCAGGGTGGGGCGATGCGCGACGCTGTAGCACTGCTGGACCAGCTGGCTGCCGATCCGGCGTCGTTCGATTTTTACGCCGCGCTGCGGCTGGTCGAATGCGCGCATCCGGCCTTGCCGCGCATCGGCATGGCCCGGCGTCCGTGCGACGAGGCGCTGCGGCTCGGCCAGCACCCTTCGCTGGCGTTCGAGCCCCACATGCTGGCCGCGCTTGAACGCGAGGTTGGCGGCGACGGCGAAGCCGGCGGGGAGGGCAAGGCGCCGCGACTGCTGCTGCATTTCTTCGGCCTGCTGGGCGCGAACGGGCCGATGCCGGTGCACCTGACCGAATACATCCGCGAACGCGCGCGGCACCATGACGACGCCACGCCGGCGCGCTTCCTGGACATGCTGCAGCACCGGATGATGACGCTGCTGTACCGCGCGTGGGCCAGCGCCCAGCCGGCGGTCGGTTTCGACCGCCCTGGCGACGACCCGTATGCCCGTTATGTCGGCGCCCTGGTCGGCATCGGCATGCCGTCGCTGCTTGCCCGCGACGGCGTGGCCGATCACGCCAAGCTGCACTATGCCGGCCGGCTCGGACCGCACCAGCGCAGCGCGGCCGGACTGGCGGCCATCCTCGGCGACTGGCTGGAGGCACCCGTGGCGGTGCAGGAATTCGCCGGCGGCTGGTTGCGCCTGCCGGCGGATGGCCTGGCGCGGCTGCGCGGCGGACGGCACCCCGTGCGGCTCGGCCACGACACGGTGCTGGGCACGCGGGTCTGGAACGCGCAGCACCGCTTCCGGCTGCTGGTCGGCCCGCTGGACTTCGAGCGCGCCCGGGAACTGCTGCCCGGCACGCCGGGGATGCGCCAGCTGGCCGACTGGGTGCGCCTGTACGCCGGCCCGGCGCTGGACTGGGAGCTGGTGCCGGTCATCGCCAGGGAAACGGTGCCACGCCTGCGGCTGGGCCGGGAGTCCCGGCTCGGCTGGAGCACCTGGCTCGGCTCGCGGGCACCCGACCATGACGATCGCCAGCTGCGCCTGCGCAGCGGCCCACCCCATGCAACACTATCGAAAGGAGATTCCCATGGCTGACATCAGCCGCACCGCCCTGTTCGGGAAACTGAACACGCTGTGCTACCGCACCGTCGAGAGCAGCGTCGTGTTCTGCAAGCTGCGCGGCAACCCGTACGTCGAACTGGCGCACTGGCTGCACCAGCTGCTGCAGGCGCCGGATTCGGACCTGCACCGCGTGCTGCGCGAGTACGACATCGAACGCGACCGGGTGCTGGCGGACCTGATCGCCGCACTCGACCGGCTGCCGCGCGGCGCCGCGTCGATCACCGACCTGTCGCACCAGCTGGAGGAAGCCGTCGAGCGCGCGTGGGTGTACGGCACGCTGATGTTCGGCGCCGCGCGGGTGCGTTCGGGCCACCTGCTGGTCGGGCTGCTGAAGACCAGCGGCCTGCGCAACGCCCTGCTCGGCCTGTCGGCGCAGTTCGGCCGGATCGGCACCGACGACCTGGTGGAGCGGCATGCGGCGCTGCTCGCCACATCGCCGGAAGCGGACATGGGTGGCGGCGAAGGCGGCGGCGAGCCGGGTACGGCGGCCGACGCGATCGCCGCGACGGCGCCAGGCAAGGGCGAGGCCCTGGCCCGCTTCACCACCGACCTGACGGCGCAGGCCAGTGCCGGCATCATGGACCCGATCGTCGGCCGCGACGACGAGATCCGCCGCGTCATCGACATCCTGATGCGCCGCCGCCAGAATAACCCGATCCTGGTCGGCGAGGCCGGTGTCGGCAAGACCGCCGTGGTGGAGGGCCTGGCCCAGCGCATCGCCCGCGGCGACGTCCCGCCGGCGCTGCGCCACGTGCGCCTGCTGGCCCTCGACCTTGGCCTGATGCAGGCCGGCGCCAGCATGAAGGGCGAGTTCGAGCAGCGGCTGCGCGCCGTGATCGACGACGTGCAGGCCAGCGACCGGCCCGTCATCCTCTTCATCGACGAGACCCACACGCTGGTCGGAGCGGGCGGCGCCGCCGGCACCGGCGACGCCGCGAACCTGCTCAAGCCGGCGCTGGCGCGCGGCACGCTGCGCACGGTGGGCGCCACCACGTTCGCCGAGTACCGCAGGCACATCGACAAGGATCCGGCGCTGTCGCGGCGCTTCCAGGCAGTCGAGGTAGACCAGCCCGACGAGGCGCGCGCGCTGCTGATGATGCGGGGGATCGTTTCGGCGCTTGAAGGCCACCATGGCGTGCAGGTGCTGGACGAGGCGCTGGACGCCGCAGTGCGGCTGTCGCACCGTTATATCCCGGCGCGGCAGTTGCCGGACAAGGCGGTCAGCGTCCTCGATACCGCCTGCGCGCGCGTTGCGATCGGGCTGCACGCCATGCCTGCCGAGGTCGACGACAGCCGGCGCCGCATCGCCGCGCTGGAAACCGAGCGCGACATCGTCCGGCGCGAAGCGGCCATCGGCATCGACGGGGGCGGGCGGATGGCGCAGCTGCAGGATGCGCTGGCGCTGGAACGGGAACGCGAAGCGGCGCTCGCCGCGCGCTGGACCGCCGAGCAGGCGCTGGTCGGACGCATCCTGGCGCTGCGTGCCGCGCTGCAATGCAAGACCGGCAACGCGGCTGAGGACGAAGAGGTGTCGCGCCAGCAGCAGCTGGAGTCGCTGCGCGCCTTGCAGGACGAGCTGGCGGCGTGCCAGGGCGAGATGCCGCTGGTGCTGGCCACGGTCGACCGCCATGCCGTGGCGGCGGTGGTGCAGGACTGGACCGGCATCCCCGTCGGCCGCATGATGCGCGACGAAGTGGCCGGCGTGCTGGCCCTGGCCGATGCGCTGGGCCGCCGCATCATCGGCCAGCGCCATGCCCTGGACATGATCGCCCGCCGCGTGCAAACCGCGCGCGCGGGGCTCGACAATCCGGGCAAGCCGGTCGGCGTGTTCCTGCTGGCCGGCACGTCGGGCGTGGGCAAGACCGAGACAGCGCTGGCGCTGGCCGAGACCCTGTATGGCGGCGAGCAGAACCTCGTCACCATCAACATGAGCGAATACCAGGAAGCGCATACGGTATCGGCGCTGAAGGGCGCGCCGCCCGGCTATGTCGGCTACGGAGAGGGCGGCGTGCTGACCGAGGCCGTGCGCCGCCGGCCGTACAGCGTAGTGCTGCTCGACGAAGTGGAAAAGGCCCATCCCGACGTGCACGAACTGTTCTTCCAGGTGTTCGACAAGGGCTGGATGGAGGATGGCGAAGGCCGCGTCATCGATTTCCGCAACACGCTGATCTTGCTGACGACGAACGTCGGCACGGAGCTGATTACGCGCCTGTGCGGGGATCCGGACGCGGCGCCTGACCCGGAGACGATCGCAGCGGCGCTGCGGGCACCGCTGCTGCAGGTCTTCCCGCCGGCGCTGCTGGGCAGGGTGGTGACGGTGCCGTATTACCCGCTGGGCGACGACATGCTGGCCGCCATCATCCGCCTGCAGCTCGACCGGATCGGCCGCCGCATCACCGAGCGCCATGGCGTGCCGTTCTCGTACAGCGACGCGGTGGTGGCGCTGGTGGCCAGCCGCTGCACCGAGCTGGAAAGCGGCGGACGCATGATCGACGCGATCCTGACCAACACGCTGCTGCCGGCGCTCAGCGCCGAGTTCCTGCGCCGCCTGCTCGACGCCGGCACGGACGCGCGCGCCGCCATCGCCAGCGTCGCCGTCGAGGTGCGCGATGGCGAACTGGCCTACGACTACGGGAGCCGGTAGGCGATGGCGACCACCCAGGACAGGCGCGACGTCCACGTCGCCTGCGTGCTCGGTGCCGACGTGCTGCTGCTGCGCCGCATGCGCGGCAGCGAGGCGCTGTCGCAGCTGAGCCGCTACGATCTCGAGCTGTACAGCGAGCGTGCCGACCTGCAGCCGGACGCGCTGCTGGCGACGCCGCTGTCCGTCGGCATCGCGCTGCCGCGCGGCGGCACGCGGTACTTCCAAGGCCTCGTCACGCGCTTCGCGCTGACCGGGCGCCAGGGGCGCTTCAGCACGTACCAGGCCACGGTCAGGCCGTGGCTGTGGTTTCTCACGCGCTCGTCGGACTGCCGCATCTTCCAGGAGCAGTCGGTGCCCGACATCGTCAAGGCCGTGTTTGCGCCGTATGCAATCGCCGACGTCGACACGGCCGGCCTGGGCGGCGCCTACCGGCCGTTGCCCTACTGCGTGCAGTACCGCGAAACGGATTTCCAGTTCGTCAGCAGGCTGCTCGAGGCGGCGGGCATCTATTACTTCTTCCGCTGCGATGCCAGGCGCCACACGCTGGTGCTGGCCGACTCTTACGCCGCCCATGCGCCGGCGCCCGGCTATGCCAGCCTGCTGTACATGCCGGCCGCCGACCACGCGATGCGCGAGAGCGAAGTGGTGTACGAGTGGCACATGGGCGCCGAAGTCGAGCCGGGGGTGCAGGTCCTGAAGGATTTCGATTTCGAGCAGCCCGCCGCCAATCTGCTGGTCAAGGCCGCCACCGTGCGCGGCCACGCGCAGGCCGACCACGAACTGTTCGACTGGCCCGGCAATTTCAGCGCGCGGGCCGATGGCGACGCCGCTGCCCGCGTGCGCCTCGATGCGCTGCACACCAGCTACCAGCGAGTGCGCGGCGCCACGCGTGCGCGCGGGCTGTTTCCAGGCACGCTGTTCCGGCTTGCCGAGCATCCGCGCGCCGACCAGAACGGCGAATTCCTCGTCGTGGCGGCCGACTATGTGCTCGCTTCCGACCCGTACCAGGCGACCTCGCCGGCCGAGCCTGAGCCGCTGCTCACGTGCGCCTTCGACGTGATGCCGAAGCAGCGCGATTACAGGGCGCCGCTGGCTACCCGCAAGCCGGTGGTGTTCGGTCCGCAGACCGCCATCGTCGTCGGCAAGGCCGGCGAGGAAGTCTGGACCGACAAATACGGCCGCATCAAGGTGCAGTTCCACTGGGACCGCGCCGGGCGCGACGACGAAGCCAGTTCATGCTGGGTGCGGGTGGCCCAGGGCTGGGCCGGGCGGCGCTGGGGCGCAATGTTCGTGCCCCGCATCGGCCAGGAGGTGATCGTCAGCTTCCTCGAGGGCGACCCGGACCGCCCGCTCGTCACGGGCAGCGTGTACAACGCCGACAACATGCCGCCGTATCCGCTGCCGGCATCGGCCACGCGCTCGACGGTCCGTAGCGAATCGTCGCCCGGGGGCGGCGGCCACAACGAGCTGCGCTTCGAGGACAGGAAGGGCGCCGAGCAATTCTACATGCATGCCCAGCGCGATCTGGAGCATCGGGTCGGGCGCGACTTCCTTGCCTGGGTCGGGCGCGACCGCCACCTGCTGACCGTGGGCGACAGCTATGAAAGGACCGGTGGCGACCGGCACCTGGCCGTGGGCGGCGTGCGCCGCGAACGGACCGACGGCGCCATGGCGTTGTCCGCCGGAGCCGACATGGTACTGGCGGGCGACACGCGGGCCGGGCTGCACGCCGGGACGTCCCTGCATATCAAGGGCGGCACCAATGTCGTCATCGAGGCGGGCGCCACGATCACGCTGAAGGCCGGCGCCAGTTTCCTCACCATCGGGCCGGCGATGATCGTGGCGTCAGCCATGCCGATCCCGATGCCGTCGGCCGCCACGGCAGCCACCGCTGCAGTGCTGGCCGCCACGATGCTGCCGCCGGCGCGGCCGGCGGACCCGCGAGAAGCCGACGACGGCAAGCAATGAACGCCATGGACATCACTGAAAGGGAAGGCATGAACGATACGAACAGCGGGGAGGCCGCAGCCGTCCTGGTGCTGCGGGTACGCAGCTACCGCGGCGAGCCGCCGCCCACCGCACTGGAAGCGCGCTTCGACGGCGCGGGCGGCACCGTTGGACGGGCGGCGGGCAACCTGCTGGCGCTGGACGACCCCGGCAAGTACATCTCGCGGGTGCACGCGGTGGTCATGGTGACGGACGGGCAGTTCTGCCTGGCCGACCAGGGCGCCAATCCCAGTCTCGTCAACGGCCGGCCGCTGGGCGCGGGCGCCACCGCCGCGCTGGCCGACGGCGACCTCGTGGCGATCGGCGACTACCTGCTGGACGTTGCCGTGCTGGCAGCCGTGCCGGCCGTGCCGGAGCCGGATGCGATGGCGACGATGATCGCCGCGCCGGCACGCTTTGCTGCACCGCCATCGGTGCCTTTCATTGCGCCGCCATCGGCCTCTTTCCTGGCACCGCCAGCCGGGCCGGCCGATGCGCTGGCCGTGGCCGGCATCCTGCGCAACGGCGATGATGCGCCGCCCGTCGATCCGCTGGGGCTGCTGCCGGATTCACCGGCAATCCCCATCGGTCCGGCCGGCACCGGCACGCCGGCCGACCACCTGCCGCCCGAGCGCCAGGCCTACGCGCCGCCGTCGATTCCGGCCGACTATGATCCGCTGGCGAGCCTGTTCGTTGCCGGCCGTTCCGCTGCTGCGCCGGCGCCAGCGGTTCCGTCACGCACCACGGCGCCTCCCGCCGTGCCGGCACCAGTCCCGACGCATCCATCGCCAACACCGGCCGGCGGCGGCGATGTGCTGCGTGCGCTGATGGAAGGCCTCGGCCTGCCGCAGTGGCGCGCCGACCGGCCGCCCGAGGAGACTGCGCGGCTGGCGGGCGCACTGCTGCGCGCGGCCACCCGAGGGACGATGGAAGTGCTGACGGCGCGCGCGCTGACGAAGCGGGAAAGCCACATTGACATGACGATGATCGCCTCCCGTGCCAACAACCCCCTGAAATTCTTCCCGGACGCCGATACGGCGCTGGCGCAGATGCTGGGCGCCGAGGCACCTGGCTACCTGGCGGCGCAGGCGGCCTTCGGTGCCGCGTTCGACGACCTGAAGGCGCACGAGCTGGCCGTCATCGCCGGCATGCGCGCCGCGCTGGCCGTCGTCGTGCAGCGTTTCGATCCGGCACGGGTCGAGCAGCGGCTGGCTACCGGCGGCCGTCTCGATCGCCTGCTGCCGGCCCGGCACAAGGCGCGCCTGTGGGACCGCCTGGTGGCGTCCTACGGTGAGCTGGTGCGCGACGCCGACGACG
The DNA here is from genome assembly GCF_055502615.1 of Pseudoduganella sp. jia 9. Classification (NCBI taxonomy): domain Bacteria; kingdom Pseudomonadati; phylum Pseudomonadota; class Betaproteobacteria; order Burkholderiales; family Oxalobacteraceae; genus Pseudoduganella; species Pseudoduganella sp. jia 9. The sequence continues at coordinate 49,350 of NZ_JBUPWE010000028.1, forward strand.
ACCTGCAGCGCCTGTTCGGCGAACAGTTCGCCGTCGCCTACCAGCAGCAGGTCGAACGGCTTCGCGGCGGCCATCATTCAACTTCACCAGGGAGCAGCCATGTCGTGGAATAGCAAAGTCATCTGGTCGGAAGGCATGCTGCTGCAGCCGCAGCACATGCAGCAGCACGACCGTCACCTGGATGCGGCCCTCGAGGGCCGAGCCGGCGCGCTGCGCCCGTATGCATGGGGCCTGACGCACATCGAGCTGGACGTGCCGCAGCTCGCACTCGGCAAGATTGCGCTGCGCGCCTGCAGCGGCGTGCTGCCGGACGGCACCCCATTCGGGCTGGGCGGCGACGGGGATATCCCGCTGCCACTGGACGTGCCGCCCGAGGCACGCGACATGACCGTGGTGCTGGCGCTGCCGCTGCGCCGCCACGGCGTGCCCGAAGTCGACGACGGCGATGGTGCCGGCAATGGTGCCGGTAATGGTGCTGGAAGCGGCGCCAGGCACCGCCGCGCCGAGGCCGAGGTATGGGACAGCAACGGACTCGATATCAGCGCCCGCGTCGAGATCGGCAAGCTGCGCCTGCGGCTGGCGCTGCAGGAGGGAGTGGCCGATGGCTGCGCGACGCTGGGCATCGCCCATGTGATCGAGCGACGTGCCGACAACCAGGTGGTGCTCGATTCGGCGTATTGCCCGCCGGCGCTGGCATTGCGCGCCGCGCCGCCGCTGGCCGGATTCCTCGCCGAGCTGCATGGCCTGCTGCACCAGCGCGCCGAAGCGCTGGCTGCGCGGCTCGCGCAGCCGCAGGCCAGCGGCGCCGGCGAGATCGCCGATTTCCTGCTGCTGCAGCTGCTCAACCGCAGCGAGCCGGCGGTGGCCCACCTGGCCCAGACGGCGGCGCTGCATCCGGAAGAGCTGTACCGCGCGCTGTGCGCGCTGGCGGGCGAGCTGGCCACCTTCACCCGGGCCGACAAGCGCGCGCCGCAGTATCCGCCGTATCGCCACGACGCGATCGCGCCCAGCTTCCTGCCGCTGATGCTCGACCTGCGCCGCTCGCTGTCGGCCGTGATGGATCCGCAGGCGGTCGCGCTGACGCTGGAGGAGCGCCAGTTCGGCATCCGCGTCGCCGTGCTGCCGGACCGCGAGCTGCTGCGGTCGGCCAAGTTCGTGCTGGCGGTGCAGGCGCAGGTGGCGCCCGATGCGGTACGCAGCGGCTTTCCGCCGCAAGTGAAGATCGGTTCGGTGGAAACCATCCGCGACCTGGTCAACCTGCAACTGCCCGGCATCCCCTTGCGCCCGCTGCCGGTCGCGCCGCGCCAGCTGCCTTACCTTGCCGGCCACACGTACTTCGAACTCGACCGCGGCAGCGACTACTGGCAGCAACTGAACAACTCCGCCGGCTTCGCCATGCACATCGCCGGCAGTTTCCCCGGCCTGCGCCTGCAGTTCTGGGCGATCCGCAACCTGACATCCCGACATGCAGCCTGACGACCACCACGATACCGGGCTGGACCCGGACCGCACCCTGCTGGTGCCCAACCCGGGCGCGCGCCGCCCGGCCGCTCCGCTGGCGCCCGTTCAGCCGGACCCGATGCGCCGGCAAGCCGCGCAGCCGGCGAACCTGGGCGTGGCCGCCGGCCAGTTGCCGGAAGGGGCGGGACTGAACCCGCTGGTGCGCGCCGCCAACCCGCTGCTCGGGCTGGTGCTGCCGCTGCGCGGCGCGGCGGCGGCACCCGACCTGGATGTGCTGCGCGGCCGGCTCAGCGACGCCGTGCGCCGCTTCGAGGCCGACGCCCGCGGTGCCGGCCTCGAAGCGGAGACGATCGCCGCCGCCCGCTATGCGCTGTGCACGCTGATCGACGAAACCGTGTCGGGCACGCCCTGGGGCGCCGCCGTGTGGAACCGGCGCAGCCTGCTCGTGGCATTCCACAACGAGGCGTGGGGCGGCGAGAAATTCTTCGTCGTGCTGCAACGGCTGAGCGCCGACCCGGGCCGGCACCTGCATGTGCTGGAGCTGATGTACCTGTGCCTGGCCTTTGGGCTCGAAGGGCGCTACCGGGTGATGGAGCGTGGCCACGAGCAGCTGGCGCTGCTGCGCGAACGCCTGCTCGCGTTGATCGCGCGCCAGCGCGGGGCCCACGAACAGGACCTGTCGCCGCACTGGCGCGGGCAGCCGCAGGCGCAGTCGAGCGGGCCGGCGTGGGCGTCGTGGCTGGTGGCCGGCGGGGCGGCACTGTCGCTGCTGCTGTTGCAGCTCACCTTCAGCTGGCTGCTCGGCCGGCAATCGGACCCCGTGTATGCCCGGCTGGCAGCGCTGCGCGCGCAGGTTCACGTATCGCCGGCGCGCGCGGTCGTCCCGCTGGCACAGCGTCCCGTTCCGGCACGCCTGGCGGGTCTGCTGGCGGCCGATGTGGCGAGCGGGGCGGTCGAGGTGACGGAAAGCGCCGGCCGTTCCGTCATCACGCTGCGCGGCGACGGCGGCTTCGCCTCCGGCAGCGACGAGATCGCGCCGCGCCTGCTGCCCGTGCTGCACCGCATCGGCGACGCGCTGGCCACTGTGCCCGGCAGGGTGGTGGTCACCGGTCATACCGACGACACACGCCCCGCGCTATCCGCACGCCTGCCGTCGAACTTCGATCTGTCCAAGGCACGGGCGCGCAACGTGACGGCGCTGTTGGCCGAACGGGCCGGCGCGGCGGAACGCTTCGCCAGCGAAGGCCGTGGCGACACCGAGCCGGTTGCCCCGAACGACAGTGCCGCCAACCGCGCCCGCAACCGCCGTGTCGATATCGTCGTCACCGCCTCCCCGGCATTACGCTAACCCTGCACCTGAATGTAACGACATGAACCGATTCATATCCCATTTGCCGGGCAAGCCATCGATGCTGGCGCCTGGCCTTGTCCTGTTGCCCGTCCTGCTGGCCTGCCTCGTGTGGTTCGAGGCGCCGTTCCTCCAGGTCGGTGGACGGGCGCCGTTCGCATCGGCCGCCAGTCGCTGGCTGCTGATGGCGGCGCTGGCGCTGCTGGCCGCCGGCTGGATCGCGTGCCGCGCATGGCTGGCGCGGCGCCGCCACGACGCGCTGGCCGATGGCGTGGCGGCACCGGCGAACCCACCACCCCGGAGCGGGGCCGGTGCGGCCGCGGCGGACCTGGAAGCGCTGGGCCGGCGCATGCGCGAAGCGCTCGCCGTGCTGCGTTCTGCCAATCCGGGCTGGCGCATGCGCCGGCGATACCTGTACGAACTGCCCTGGTATGTGTTCGTCGGCGCGCCCGGCAGCGGCAAGACGACGGCGCTGACCCGGTCCGGCCTGCGTTTCCCGCTGGCCGAGGCGCTGGGGCCGGATGCGGTCGGCGGCATCGGTGGCACGCGCCACTGTGACTGGTGGTTCACCGACGAAGCGGTCATGCTCGACACGGCAGGCCGCTACACGACCCAGGACAGCCAGGCCGGCGTGGATCGCGCCGCGTGGAACGGCTTCCTGGCGCTGCTGAAGAAATACCGGCCGCGCCGGCCGATCAACGGCGTGATCGTGGCCATCAGCGTGGCCGACCTGCTTCAGCAGGGCCAGGCGGGGCTGGAAGCCCAGGCACGGGCGATCCGCATGCGCATCCAGGAGCTGCAGGAACGCCTCGGCATGGCATTTCCCGTGTATGTGATGGTGACGAAGAGCGACCTGCTGGCGGGCTTCGGCGAGTTTTTCGCGCCGCTCGGCCGCGAAGAGCGCGCGCAGGTATGGGGCATGACGTTTCCGCTGGCCGCTGATGGCATGCCTGACCAGGCACTGGGCGCATTCGCCACCGAATTTCGCGCGCTCGCGCAGCGACTGCAGGAGCGCCTGCTGGAACGGCTGCAGCAGGAGCGCGACCTGGCGCGCCGCGCGCTGATCCACGGCTTTCCGCAGCAGTTCGCCGCCCTCGAAGGCGCGCTGGAGAATTTCCTGCAACTCGTCTTCACCGGTAACCGCTTCGAGCAGCCGGCGCTGCTGCGCGGCGTGTATTTCACCAGCGGCACCCAGCACGGCACGGTGATCGACCGCGTGATGGCATCGCTGGCGGGATCGTTCGGTCTCGGCAACCGGGCACTGCCGCCGGCACCGGACAGCGGCCGCAGTTTCTTCCTGACGCGCCTGCTGCGCGAGGTGGTGTTCTGCGAAGCGGGTCTGGCCGGCCTGAATGCCCGGGCGGCACGCCGGCGGCGGATGGCCGGCACAGCGCTGCTGGCGGGTGCGGCGGCGCTGGCGTTCCTGCTTGGTGCGGCATTGTGCACCAGTTACCTGCGCAATGACAGGCTGGTGGAGCGCGCCGGCGCGGCCACCGATGCGCTGGCTCGGCAGATCGCCGCGATGCCCCTGGACGGCGACGAGCTGGCCATGCTGCCGCTGCTGGATGCGGCGCGTGCGCTGCCAGCCGGCGATGCCGAACGAGAGCGCGCCGTACCGGTGCTCGACCGCATGAGCCTGTACCAGGGCGAGAAGCTCGGCGACGGCGCCGTGGCGGCGTACCGGCGCCTGCTGCGCAGCGTGCTGCTGCCGCGCATCGTCGCGCGCATGGAGGACATGCTGCGCGGCGGCGCGGCGGGCGACCAGGACCTGCTGTACGAAACCCTGCGCGCGTACCTGATGCTCGGCCAGCGTCAGCACTTCGATGCGGCCGCCGTGCAGGCGTGGGTCGAAGCGGAGTGGCGCCAGCGCCTGCCGCAGGGGAGTGGCCCGCGCCAGCTGCACGCCCATCTGGCCGCACTGCTGGAGGACGACAGCGCGCCTGACCCGGTGCAGCTCGATGGCCCGCTGGTGGCGCAGGCGCGGCGCGTGCTGGCCGACATGCCGCTTGCCGAGCGCCTGTACAGCCGCATGACGCATCAGCTGGAACGTGAGCGGTTGCCGGTGTTTTCCGTCAATGGCGTGCTGGGGCGCGACGGTTCCGGTGTACTGGCGCGTGCCAGCGGCGCATCGCTGTCGACAGGCGTGAGCGGCGTGTACAGCGTTGCGGGTTACCGTCGCTTCCTGGCGCTGCATGCGCAGGCCGGCGCCGCGATCGCGCGCGACAACTGGGTACTGGACCGCCAGCAGGGCGCGGCGGGCGAAGCCGATGCGGGTGCTGTCCGCGCGGCGGTGCTGCAGCGTTACCACGAGGACTATGTCCGCGCCTGGGACGGGTTCCTGGCCGACCTGCGGCCGGTACCGCTGGCCGACTTCGACAGCGCGGCGCGGGTCGGCAACGCGCTGGGCGGTGACGGGTCGCCGTTGCGGGCACTGCTTTCCCGGGCGGCACGCGAAACGGCGCTGGGCGCGATCGACGCTGGCGCCGCGGGCCGCAAGGCCGATGGGGCGGCGCCGCATCCGGTCGACCAGCACTTCGCACCGCTGCACCGGCTGGTCGCCGGCCCGGCGCCGACACCGCTCGACCAGGCGCTGGCATTGGTCAGGGATGCCGCGCAGTACTTCGACTCGGCCGCCATCGCGCGGCGCAGCGGAGCCCCGGCGCCGGCGCCCGGCGCGCTGCTGCAGCTGAAGCGGGCCGGCGAAGGGCGGGCCGCGCCGTTGCCGGCGATCCTGCAAGGCATCGCCGAGGCAGGCAATGGCCTGGCGCAGGGCGGCGAGCGCGAGAGGCTGGCGGCGTTGTGGGAAGGCGGCCCGGGGCAGTTCTGCCGTGCGGCGATCGGCGGCCGCTATCCGCTGGACCGCGGCAGCCTGCGCGATGTCACGCCTGACGACTTCGCCAGATTCTTCGCGCCGGGCGGCATGCTGGATGGCTTCTTCGTGCAGGAACTGGCGCCATTCGTGGACCGCGGCGGGCCGCGCTGGCGCTGGCGCGCGACGGCCGGGCCGGCCCGCGTCTCGCAGGCTGCGCTGGACGCGTTCCAGCGCGGCGCGAGGCTGCGCGACATGTTCTTTGCTGCCGGCGGCGCGGCGCCGTCACTGCGGTTTACGTTGCGGCCGCTGCCGCTGGATCCCGGCATCACGTCGCTGATGCTGGAAATCGATGGCCAGCAGGTGCCGGCCACCCGCGGCCAGGCCGGGCGCACGGTGTCCCTCGCGGTCCCTGGCAGCGGAGGCGGCCAATCGCGGCTCGCTGCGGTACCGGCGAATGGCGCCGAAGTGCGTACCGAGGGCCTGTGGGCCTGGCTGCGCCTGATCGATCGCGCCACGCTCGATGTCATGCAGGCGGAGCGTTTTCGGCTGGAGTTCGGCATCGATGCCCGCAAGGCCGCCTACGAGTTGACGGCCGGCAGCGTGATCAATCCCTTCCGGCGCGATGCGACGCAGTTCGCGTGCCCGCAAGGCCTGTGACGGCCGGCGTCGGCGACATCGGCTGGTACGGCAAGGTCGCCAGCCTTGGCGACTTCACGCTGCGCGGCCTGCCGCCGGAATTCGTGCAGCCATGGGATACGTGGCTGCAGCAAGGGATGCGAGACAGCCGCACCCGGCTTGGGGAGGACTGGATCGGGCTGTACCTGCATGCGCCGGTATGGCGTTTCGCGCTGGCCTCCGGGTTGTGCGGCCGCGCTGCGGTCGCCGGCGTCGTGGTGCCAAGCGTCGACCGGGTTGGGCGCCATTTTCCGCTGACCGTCGGGGCGACGCTCGACGACGGCACCGCGCTGCACGAACTGGTAGGCGCCGGCGCGGCATGGTTCGACTCTCTGGCGGGACTGGGCGTGGAGGCGATGCGCGGCGCGCTCCCTCTGGCCGACCTGGCCGCCGCGCTGGCGGCCCTGGCGCCCCCCGCCATGATACAAGTGGCGGGACCGGAGCCGGGACCGGAGCCAAAAGCGGCCTGGGTCACGCTCGATGCCGGACAGGCAGCCGCGGCGGCGCTGGCGCGCCTGCTGCCGGTTTCCGGGCTGGCCGGGCGGGCGGTGTTCTGGACGGAAGGGACGCCGCACATGGCGCCGGCACTGCTGATCAGTGCCGGCCTGCCGCCTGCCGGCCAGTTCGGCGCGATGTTGGGCGCAACGCCGGGCGCTATGGCACCTGGCCAGTGAGGGCGCGTGCCTGTTCGAGGAAGCGGGAGCGCGCCGCTGGCGCGTCGATCTGCTGCGCGACCAGGTCGAGCAGCGCGAGCCGGCCGGTCGCACGAAGCAGGGCGCGCTTGACGACGATTCGCGCGATCGGGCCGATTTCCTCGGCCAGCAGCGCTGTCACCGCCGCGCCGAAATCGGCGCCGGGCGGCTGCGTGTCATCCAGCTGCACCATGGCGCCGGGCTGCGTGCCGCCGCCAGTGCGCTGCGCCGCATCGAGGGTCTTTTCCAGCGCCGCCAGTTCGGCCGCGAAGGCGGCGCGTGCCGCCGGCGACGGGATGTGCGGCAGCAGGCGTTCGCACAGCGCACCGAAGTCCGGCGCGTTGGCCGCCAGCCGGCGCAGCAGCAGGCTGGCCAGCGGCCCGATCTGCGCGGCCAGCAAGGCTTCGAGCCGTGGCAGTGCCGCCATCTTCCAACCGGTCAGATCGGCCGTCGTTTCCCGCGCGGCGGGTACGGCGGACAGGCGGGCCGCCATGGCGGGGGTGCCGGCCCGCAGCACGGTGGCGTCGCTGTCGCCGACGTCTGCATGCACGGGCAGGGCCGCCGCAGCGCCATCGCGCGCCGCATCGTGCAGCGCTTGCGCAAAGTCGGCGGCGACGGCGAAGCGCGCGGCCGGTTCCCTTGACAGCGCGCGCATCACCACGGTGTCGATGCCGGCGCCGAGCGCGGCGTTCCAGTGCGAAGGTGGCGGCGGCGTCTGCGTGAGCACCTGCTGCATCACGGTGGCGGCCGAGCCGGAGAACGGGCGCTGGCCCGTCAGCAGCTGGTACAGCACGACGGCCGCCGAGAACAGGTCGCTGCGGCCATCCACGGTATCGCCGCGGAACTGCTCGGGCGACATGTAGCTCGGCGTTCCGAGCATGGCGCCGGTCTGCGTCAGCGTCGAGGACTCGATGCGGGCGATGCCGAAATCGCCGACCTTGATGCGGCCGTCGGCCGTCACCAGCAGATTGGCCGGCTTGACATCGCGGTGCACCACGCCGCGCGCGTGGGCGTAGCCCAGCGCGGCAAGCAGGTCGCCCATCCACGCCGTGACTTGCGCCAGCGGCAGCGGCGCGCCGGCCACCAGGTCCGACAACGGGCAGCCGTCGACGAATTCCATCGCGATGTAGGCAATGTCGTCGGTCTCGCCATATTCGTGGACCGCGACGATATTTGGATGCATCAGCCGGCCTGCGGCCTGCGCCTCCTTGCGAAAGCGCTGCAGCATCTCCTGCGCCTGCTCCGGGTCCGCCACGGCGCGGTGCACGGTCTTCAACGCCAGCGTGCGCTCGATCAGCGGATCGAAGGCACGGTAGACCACGCCCATCGCGCCCCGGCCCAGGATGGCGTTGAGACGGTACTTGCCGATCTGGCGCGGCAAGCCGGCCAGCTCATTCATCGAGCATTTTCATCGCACTGCCCAGGCTGGTGCGCATCCGCTCGAACGCGCGCGCCAGCCCGGCCAGCTCATCGCTGCCGCGGGTATCGATGGCGGCTGCGCCGGCGCGGCCCAGGCTGACGTCGTCGGCCACGCGCGACAGCTTGCGCAGGCGTTGGGTAACGAACACGTGCACCATCACGTTCAGCGTCACGAACAGGAACCCGAAGATCGCCAGCAGCGACCACAGCGACGTGTGCAGCAATGTGCGGGCGCGCTGCAACGGCACGGCCATCGGCACCGAGACGATCTGCGCGCCGACGGTTTCGCCCAGTTTCCAGCCGAAGCCGTTCTCGCGGCCATAGATGTCGAGCATCGTGTCGGGCGCGTCGGCCGGCGTGCCGTGGCACGCCAGGCAGGCGCTGTCGCGGATGCGGATTGGACGCGCCACGTACAGCGCCGCGCCGGACGGGCCGGCCCGTTCGCCGACCAGCTCCGCCGTCCCTAGTTCGCCGCGCAGCCGGTTCACCAGCGGGACTTCCCAGTCCGCGGCACGGTTGCGCGGGTTCGTGGGATTCAGCGTGGCCTGCTTGTAGGTGTAATCGGGATACGCCTTCAGCAGCTGGTTCAGGTGCTCGATCGCGGCGAAGGTGGGCACGGCCTCCGGCAGGAATTCGAACTTGAGCCGGTTCTCCAGCAGCGGCGTGACATGCGCGCTGGCGTATTTGCCGGCCGCATCCGACGCCTGCAGCAGCAGGCGCGCGTGCTGCAGCGTTTCTTCCCGGGCATTGGCCACCAGCATGTCGTTCGTGACGAAGCCGGCGGCGCAGAACCCGGCGATGGAGACGGCGAGGAAGACCAGGTTGAACCTGGCGGCAATCGATTGGATTTTCATGTCAGAACAGGTGGTTGAGCGGCGTCGCGGTGCGGCTGCGGGTGATGTCGCGGCGGCGCATCGCCGCGCGCCATTCCGGTTGATTGTCGAGCAGGCTTTCGGCTTCCGCGCGGAACGTGCCGTCGGCCAGCCGCACGGCGAACTGGCTGGCCAGGCGCTGGCGCATGTCGGCGCCGGCATCGCGCCACGCCGCAATATCGGCGGCGGCGATTTCGCGCTCCGCCGTGGCGCTGGAGTCCGGTGCCAGTGCGGCCACCGCGACGAGCGGATCCAGGAAAGGGCGCGGCATCTGGCCGATGAACAGGCGCGGAGGGCGCGGCGCAGTCTGGAGAGGTCCGGCGAGCGGCCCGGCTGCCTGCCGCACGGCGTACTGCCCGCTGCGGATCGATGCCGGCGCGCTGCCCGCCGCCTTGTCGGCCGCCACGACGGTACCGCTCTCGACCAGCAGCGCGGTACGGTCCGCCGTCAGGTGCACGATGCCGCTGGCGCCCCGGGCCTGCAAGCGCAGAGTGCCCGCTTCGAATGACAGCTGGCCCCCGGCCGGCGCGGTGGTGGCGAACTTGGCCCAGCCGCGCAGCAGGCTCGCGCCCGGCAGACCCGTTGCGTTCCGTACCAGTACGCTGCTCGCCGGGCCCAGCGCCAGCCGCGCGCCATTCGGCCATTCGATCTGCGCCGGCTGCGCGATGGACTCGACGATGTCGCCGGCCTGCAGCCGGACGCCGGAAGACGCCTGGTACACGGTGGTCTTGCGGATCAGGCGCAGCGGCTGTTCGGCAAACGAGACGACGGCCTGCTGCGCAAGCGACGGCGCGGCAGGCAGCAGCAACGTCGCCGCCAGCGCGCAGCCCGCGATGGCGCTGGTCAGCCGGCGCCGGGCGCCGCGAAATGGATGGAGCAGGGACATAAGCGATGCCTGGTGGTTGACTCACACACCATGTACGCGCGGCAAACGCTTCCGGATGCAGCCGCGGCGCGGATCGCTGCCCGCGTGTCGGCTGCCGCGTCAGGCTGCCCTGGCGCGGGCCAGGCGCTGGTCGATGCTCCATGCTCCGGCGCCGAAGGCGAGCACCTGCAACAGGCCGCCCGCCAGCGCGAGGTTCTTCAGCAGGTGAATCATCTGGTCCGGATCGTCGGTGGCGCCGTGGAACAGAAAGCCGGCGACCAGCGTGAAGACGGCGAGGCTGGCCGCCGCGGCGCGGGTCCGGAAACCGAAGGCCAGCAGCAGGCCGCCGCCCAGCGTGATGGCGATGGCCACCACCAGCCCCACGGCGGGGAAGGGCAGGCCGACCGATTCGATCGCGGCGGTCGTGGCTTCCGGCGTGGCGATCTTGTGCAGGCCGCTGAGAATGAAGATGGTGGCCAGCAGCAGCCGGCCGATGGCGGGAGTCAGGTGTTGCATGTGATGCCTTTCGGGAAATAATGAAATGGGTCAGGAAAACTGCGGGTCGCCCAGCTCGCGCCGGCGGCGCGGCGCTTCGCCGGCGATGTCCGGAGGCGGCGGCGCCCGGTCCCTTCGTCCGCCTGTCAGGGGCGGCTCCGGCATGGCGGCCGGTACCTGCACCAGCGTTTCGCGCAGGCGCGCCATGCCGCGACGCAGCCAGCTCTTGACGGTGCCGAGCGGCGCGTTCATGTGCGCCGACAATTCGGCATGCGGCATCCCCTGGCCAAACGTCAGCGCGATGCTCTGGCGCTGTGCCGGCTCCAGCCCGGCCAGCGCGGCGGGCAGACGCTGGCGCAGCGTGGCATGGAACGCCTGCCGGATCGGGTCGGACATGTCGCCGTCTTCCATCACAAGCTCGGCGAGCCAGGCCGCTTCCGCGGCAGCTTCGGTGCGCTGCTGCTCGATCCGGCGGCTGCGCAGCTGCGACAGCGCGCCGTTGCGGACGATGGCGATCAGCCACGTCATCGGACTGCCCTCGCCGGGGCGGAAGCGTTGCGCATGCGTCCAGATATTGACGTAGGCATCCTGCAGCACTTCCTCCGCGCACGATGGGGTGCCCAGCAGTCGCAAGGCGACGTGGTACAGGTATTGGTGGGTGAGCGCATGGAGCCGGGTAAAAGCGCGCTCGTCGCCGGCACCGCTCGCCACGAGCAGCTCGGCAAGAAGAGTCCTGCGGTCGGTCATCATATTCATGGCGCGAATCGTGCCGCAGATGCACACCCGTTATCCAATCGATTATTCATATGCCTCGCCATTATTGAGGTTGATGCAGGCGAGATAATCGTTTGGATCATCACCCGCGTGGTTGAGACGGTAAGTATTTGACGGCGCTATTAATTGTCTTTGAGAATTTAAGATTGCCGACATGCTAAAGAAATCTTCAGTCAGTTAATTACACGCATCGGGGTGACTGCCTGTGCTCGGCAGCACCTTCCCGTAATTTTTGCCTTCGAGAAATTCATGCTGTCGGACCGATCCTCGCTACAGATTCCGATTCTGTCGATTATATCGAATCTATCGAAATTTAAAAGCTTTTTTGCAAGGTTTTTCAGCAATGCGGGTGGTGGCGCTGGCTCTGCGACGAAAGCTGCAGACATTGACCGGTTCGAATCGCGTGCGATGCGTCCAACGGATTGCTGTGGTCGTAAATAAAGCGAAGGGAATGTCCCGGTTTCGGAAGAGACGGGCTTTCCCGCGCGGGAACCTTGGCGACGAGCCGTCGCGAGTCGACACGCCGCTCCAGATCAATCACCACCAGACAAGGAATTCGATGAACGACTTCAATCCATTGGCATTCGCCGGCGATTTGCACTCGCCGGCCTCGTATCACCACGCGACGATCGGCGGGAAAGCCATGGCTTACCTCGATACGGGCAAGGGGTTTCCCGTGCTGCTGGGGCACAGCTATTTGTGGAATGCCGCGCAGTGGCTGCCGCAGATCGACCTGCTGTCACGTCACTTCCGCGTCATCGTGCCGGACCTGTGGGGGCACGGGATGTCCGAGGCGCCGCCCGCCGGGACGCAGGCAATCGAGGACCTGGCCGAGCATTACAGGGCACTGCTCGATACCCTGTCGATCGATGCATGCCATGTCGTCGGGCTGTCGGTGGGCGGCATGTGGGCCGAAGCGCTGGCGCAGCGCCATCCGCTCCGCGTGCGCAAGCTCGTGCTGATGGATACCTTCCTTGGCGAAGAGCCGGAAGCGTCGCGCCTGCAATACATGGGCATGCTCGCCAGGATCGAACAGGAGCGGACGGTGTCACCGGAACTGCTGGAAGTGATCGTGCCGATGTTCTTCCGCCGATCGATCGACCGGCAATCGGCGCTGTACCGGAACTTCAGCGACGCGCTGGCCAGGTTCTCCGCCGACCAGCTATCGGAGAGCATCGTGCCGCTGGGCCGCATCATCTTCGGCCGGCCGGACCGCCTGGCGCGGCTGCACCGGCTGGACGCCGACCGCACGCTGGTGGTGGCCGGGCAGTACGACATGCCGCGCCCCGTCGCGGAATCCATCGCGATGGCGAACATCATCGACTGTCCGATGACGACCGTGGCGGACGCCGGTCACATTTCGAACCTGGAAAACCCGACCGCGGTCAACCGCATCCTGCTGAAGTTCCTGCTGGACGAGCGCTGATGCGCGCACGCGATGCAATGCCGGGGCGGCGCGGGAGAAGACCGCCCGCCCCGATAGTGGTCAGCAGTCCAGTGCCGGGTCTTCCGATGCATGCCGGAGTCGCCAGCACCTTCCCGCTGGCAGGACGGTCCGTGTCGACGAGGAAGTTCGCCAGCGGCGCATTGAACGCCCAGGGACTGTCGCGGAACGGCGCATGGCCGGCCGCCATTCGAATCTGCGTACGGGTGCCTGGCGAAACGGCTGATCGGACGCCGGGGCGGGAAGCGGGGGCCAGTCGTGTTACTTGCGCCGCACCGTCGCCTGGATTGCGCGGCTGATTTCATGCGATGCCTGGCGGGCCAGGCGATCGAGGATCTGCCTGCCGTCGTCGCCCAGCTGGCGCGGCTCCGTGTCGATCACGCACAGCGAGCCCAGTGCGAAGCCCATGTCGTCCGTGATCGGCGCGCCGGCGTAGAAGCGGAAATGTGGCGCGTCCGCGACCGCGGGGTTGTCGGCGAAGCGGGGGTCCTGGTCGAGTTCGAACACTTCCTGCACGCCGCCTTGCAGCAGCGTGTAATTGCAGAAGGCCCAATGACGCGGCGTTTCGCTCAGGTCGAGCCCTACCTTGGCCTTGAACCACTGCTTGTCCTCGCTGATGATGCTGATCAGCGCAACGGGCATCGACAGGCTCAGCGCCGCAAGCTGGGCGATATTGTCCAGCGTTTCATCCTGCGCGCTGTACAGCAGGCCCGAACGGTGCACCGCCGCCAGGCGCCTGGATTCATTGGGGCCGACCGGAAACGGGGCGTCGAGCAGGGCCGGCGGCAACGGCGCCGGCACGCCGGGCTTCAGCGGCGAAAGCCTGGCCAATTCGCCGGCCAGCCCGTCCGCCACGCCGTGCAGCCCGAGCACCTTGTAGCGCAGGCCGGGGCCCAGCAAGGCAGCGATCTGTGCGGCCGGCAGCGACGTCGCGATGACGATCCGCAGCCGGTTCAGCACGGGCACCTGGTGCAGCGCCGAGAGGAAGCCGGGCAGCAGGTCTTCAACCGTTTCCACGTGGACCACCAGCATGTCCGGCAAGGTCGTGCCGAGCGTGACCGCGGCGGCCACCGGGTTGTCGAGGCAGGTGAGGCCGGCGACATTCATCGCGGCGAAGGCATTGGTCCAGCTTGCGTGATGGCGCTCCGGGGCCAGAACCAGTACTTCCCAGCCAGCCTGCTTGATGTCGTGGCCCTGTTCCAGTGTCGCCAGCACGTCGGTCTCATACATGCGCCGATGGCCGCCGGGCGTTTTCCATGACGGGATCACGCCGCTTTCGATCCACAGTTGCGCCGTGCGTGCCGACACGCCGAGGATTTTCGCTGCCTGTGCCGTGGTGATGATGGAACTGTTCATGGACGGCAGTATATCCGATGGCCTGGTTTGGAAAGGCGCGGTGGGCGCCGGAAACACCTCGCGCCGGCGTCAACCGCCGCCGCTCGTTTCCAGCAGGCGCAGCAGGCCGGCGCGGCCGTGCTGCGTGGCCGCGCTCCGCAGCAGTGCGTCGACATGGGCCATGCGAGCGATGACCGCGGGCGTGTCCAGCGGCTCGAACCGGCCCACCTCGGTACCGCTGCCGTCGCGCAGGCTGATCGCCAGCCTGCCGCCGTGCAGGGTGGAAATGTGCCGCCAGGCGACAAGTTCCGCGAAGTCTTCGGCCGCTGTCGCCGTGGCGTACAGGCTGACGAATGGAGTGCGCGACAGCGCGTCATAGACTGCCCTGGCACGCGCCATTGGCAGCGGGTCGGCACGGCGGAACGGCGTGCGAGTCGCCGCGGAGGCCGCCAGCGGCGGCGCCAGCGTGCGGTCGTCGCTCCAGATCCCCTCGACGAACGGACTGGCACGGTCGCCCGTCAGGCGCAACGCCTTGTCGACGGCGTGGCTGGCTTCGTGCAGCAGCACGTAGGTCAGCGCATCAGTGCCGCTGCCTTCCATGGTCACGACCAGCCCGGAATCGTCGGGCACGAAAAGACGCCGCTCCTTCGCCGTCAGGAAGCCGGTCAGCGACTCGCCGAGCAGGCTGGCGCGCAGGGTGATGTCGAACTGGCTGGTGCCGGGGACCATCGAGAACAGGCCCGAGCCGCTGCCGGGGATGCCGTCGACGAAACTGAGGCGGCGCAGCCGTTTTTCCAGCACGAGCCGATGCAGCGCCGGCAGCGATGCCAGCGCCTTCTCGATGCGCAGGCGCTCGGCGGGTGTCACGTCGTGCTGCCGCACGTCGCGCATGCCGGCTTGCGCGAAGCGCTCGATCACCTCCGGTTCCGGCGGCGCGACCCGGCTGGCCAGCGCCGGCCGGGCGGGCGGGGCGTCGATTGCCTGGGCCGGCAGGCCGTGCAGGGCGAGGCCGATATTGACCACGCATGCCAGGAATTTTGTTCGCATGGCTGTTTTCTCTTCCATTGGGATGATTCGCCGGATGACGGCGACGGGCATGCTGTGAGATACGCCGCGGCGCGCAGGATGGATGCAGGCCCGGCAGCCGGCCGAAAAAATCACGCGCACGCCGCATCCGCTTTCCGTTTGCCGGCGTATATGAAGGATGCGGTGGATTTACATGCCTCATCACCAACGACAGGTATCGGCCAGGGGCGGCCGCTTCGATGCCGGTCCACCACGACAACACAAAGGAGAAATTCATGACTATCGTTTCCCGCCTGCGCACGCTGGCCGTCGCCGCGACCCTGGCCGCCACCGGTTTCCATGCCGGCGCCGCGGAATCCGCTGCCGCCAAGCCGTCGGTGGTCATCGTGCACGGCGCCTTCGCGGACGGTTCCGACTGGGCCAAGGTCATTCCGTTGCTGCAGGCCAAGGGCATCAGGGTCACCGCGGTGCAGAACCCGCTGACGTCGCTGGCCGACGATGCCGCGGCGGCGCGCCGCGCGATCGACAGCCAGCCCGGCAAGGTGGTGCTGGTGGGCCATTCGTGGGGCGGCACGGTGATCACGGAAGCAGGGCAGCATGACAAGGTGGCGAGCCTGGTGTACGTGGCGGCGTTCGCGCCGGACGCCGGCAAGTCGACCGCTGAAACGGGCGAAGGATTCCCCGCCGCGCCGGGCAGCAAGCGCTTCGTGGCCGACCGGGAAGGGTTCCTCAGCCTGCCGGAAGCCGCGATGCGCGAAGACTTTGCGCAGGACGTGCCCGCGACGCAGGCGGCACTGATGACGGCAACCCAGGGTCCGATCCAGTCCAAGGCATTCGGCGAGAAGGTCACCGTCGCCGCATGGAAAACCCGCCCGTCGTGGTTCATCGTCAGCGGCAAGGACCGCATGATCGATCCGGGCCTGCTGCGTGCGATGGCGAAGAAGATCGGCGCGAAGACGACAGAACTGGCGGCCAGCCATGTGCCGCAGCAGTCCCGGCCTGCCGAAGTGGCGGCCGTGATCCTCGACGCGGTGGCGGCCACGAAGTAAGGCCGGTCATGCCGCCGGTTTCGGCACCGACAGCAGGCCGCCCTGGCATTGGCCAGCAGCACGCTGCGGGTGTTGCGGGTAAATAGCGTCACGCCATGCCTGGCCTCCAGCGCACGCACGCCCATGCTGAAGGCCGTGGGGCTGGCATTGGGCCTATGCCGCCGCCCATGCCGCGCTCAGCAACAACAGCAAGTCGCTGGCGAACGAACGCGGTCCGCGCGGCATCCGCGTCAACAGCGTCGCGCCGGGCTTCATCGAGACCACCGCAACACAGGCATTCATCCAGCGCATGGCCTCGCATCGCGAAGGTACCGAGGAAGGACGCGCGCCGCGAGCTGATGGATTAGCTGGGCGGCGTTCCGATCGGCTGGCCCGGCAAGCCGGAAGAGGTGGCAGAACTGGTCGCGTTCCTGCTGTCGCCACTGGCCGCGTCGATCCATGGCGCGGAACTGGTGATCGATGGCGGCACGATTCCTACGGTGTGACCCGCATGCCGGACCAGGCGCGGCGCTGCCGGCGCGCCACTTTTTCCGAAACACGAACGATGGACGACGACCCATGAACAGGCTACTGAACTTTCCACGCGCCGCTGCGCCGCTGCGGGGGGCTGACCTGCCGCTGCTGATCTCGCTGAACGTGCTGCTGGAGGAATGCAACGTGACGCGCGCCGCGGCGCGCCTGAATCTCAGCCAGCCTGCGCTGTCGGCGCAGCTGTCACGCCTGCGCGCGCTGTTCGGCGACCAGTTGCTGGTACCGGCCGAGAGCGGGCGCGGCCTGGCGCCGTCGCCGTTCGCGCTGATGCTGCAGCGCCGGCTGCAGCCGGCGTTGGCGGCGCTGACAATGGCAGTACGGCCCAGGACGGAGGAATTCGACCCCGCCGAAGCGGTGCGCACCTTCACCATCGCCGCCAACAACACGAGCACGATGGCGATCCTTCCCGGCCTGGCCCGGCAGGTGCATGGCCAGGGCAACCGCCACCTGCGCCTGGCCATGGCCGCGTCGGACAGGCGGGAACTGGCAAGCAGCCTGGAGCGAGGGGAAGTGGACCTGTGCGTCGGCGCGGCCTGCCAGCTGCCGCCGGGCCTGCTGAGTTGCGAACTGTTGACGACGCCCTATGTGCTGGTGCAGCGCCATGGCCATGCCCGCGGCAGCTCCGCAGTGACGCTTGACGAATACCGGTCCCTGCAACATATCAATGTATCGCCCGACGGCAGCCTGCACGGTGCGCTGGACGAGCAGTTGTACCGGCTGGGCCACATGCGCCATACGCTGCTGGCGGTGCGCGACTTCAGCGCTGTCGGCGCAATCGTTGCCATGAGCAACCTGGTCTGCACGATTCCCGCCTTCCTGGCCCCGTCGCTGCCGCCGTCCGTCGACGTCGCCGGCCTGGCCTTCCCCTTCCTGGCATACACCCTGTGCATGGCCTGGCATCCCAGTGCCGATGACGACCCCGGCCTGGACTGGCTGCGCACGCAGGTGCAGGCGGCCATGGCCGACAGCCCGAGGGCCGTTTCCGGCCTGGTATCGGCCTGATACCGGCGCAGGTATCCACGCGGTGGATTGGCAGCCATCCAAAATTCAAATTGATAGAATCGGAAAAATCGGTATAATCGGCAATATCTGCTTGATGTCCAAGCAAGAGTACGCCGCACACTCACCGGGATCGCGGCGCTGTCAATTCACTGAAGAGTACGAAAAATGACCGATACCAACACCACCGAACGCGAACTCGCGGCAGCCGTCCGCGCTAATCAGGCCCATCTCTCCACCTCGCAGAACACGCGCTTCGACTTCATCGTCTGCGGCGCCGGCTCCGCAGGTTCCGTCGTGGCGGCGCGGCTGGCTGAAAATCCCGAAGTGCGGGTACTGCTCCTCGAGGCGGGCGGCAGCGACGAAGTCGACAGCGTGATCGAGCCGGCCCAGTGGCCGCTGAACCTGGGCTCGGAACGGGACTGGGGCTTCATGGCCGAGCCGAACGAACACCTGGGCGGCCGCGCCATTCCGATGAACATGGGCAAGGTGCTGGGCGGCGGTTCCAGCATCAACGTGATGCTGTGGGCGCGCGGCCACCGCGCCGACTGGAATCATTTCGCCGCCGAGGCGGGCGACGCCGCGTGGAACTACGAGTCCGTACTGAACATCTACCGCCGCATCGAGGACTGGCACGGCCCGGCCGACCCGGCCTATCGGGGCAAGGGTGGCCCGGTGTATGTGGCGCCGGCACGCGACCCCAAGCCTGCCGCGACGCTGATGCTGGAAGCGGCCCGCTCGCTCGGCGTACCGACTTTCGACAGCCCTAACGGCGCGATGATGGAAGGCGACGGCGGCGCGGCGATCAACGACCTGCGCATCCGCGACGGCAAGCGCCTGTCGATCTTCCGTTCGTACACGTACCCGCGCATGGCCCAGCCGAACCTGACGGTACTAACCGGCGCACTGGTGTCGAAGCTGACCTTCGAGGGCAGGCGCGTGACGGGCGTCGACGTCATTCACGACGGCCGGTCGAAGACCTTCCACGCGTCGCGGGAAGTGGTGCTGTCGCTGGGCGCCGTCAACACACCGAAGGTGCTGATGCAGTCGGGTATCGGGCCGGAGCGTGAGCTGCAGCGGCATGGCATCGGCGTTCGCCAGCACCTGCCGGGTGTCGGCCAGAACCACCAGGACCACGTGTCGTTCGGCTGCATCTGGGAATATGCCGAGCCCCAGGAGGTGGGCAATGGCGGTTCGGAGGCGACGCTGTACTGGAAGAGCGACGCCTCGCTCGACGCGCCCGACATGCTGCACTGCCAGGTCGAGTTTCCCGTGCCGAGTGCCGAGAACGCGGCGCGCGGCACGCCGCTGCATGGCTGGACGATGTTCGCCGGCCTGGCACACCCGAAGAGCCGCGGCCAGTTGCTGCTCTCCGGCCCCGACGCCGGCGATGCGATGATTATCCGCGCCAACACCTTGTCCGACCCGGACGACATCACGGCGGCGCTGGCCAGCGTGCAGATGTGCCGCGACCTCGGCAATGCCGATGCGTTCCGCAGCCTGGTGACACGGGAAGCCATGCCGGGCAAGCTGAACCGGGAAGACATGGAGCGCTACCTGCGCGACGGCGCGGTCACCTACTGGCACCAGTCGTGCACGGCCAAGATGGGGCGCGATGCGATGTCGGTGGTCAATGGCAACCTGGAAGTGTATGGCATCGACGGCCTGCGCATCGCCGATGCGTCGATCATGCCGCGCATCACCACCGGGAACACGATGGCGCCTTGCGTCATCATCGGCGAGCGCGCGGCGGAGTCCATCAAGGCGAAGTACGGCATCTGACGGCGCACGCCGGCATCTCCATCGTCCCGAGGCCACCGCCGATCGCGGCGGTGGCGCTGCTCAAGCAAAGGAAGTCATGAAATACCTCGTCTCGTTCGTGGCCGCCGCACTGTCCGGCATCATCATCGCCGCCGTCGTCACCATCGCCACCGCCAGTCCGGCGACGCCGCGCCATGAAACGCTGCCGGAGGTGCCGCCGTTGCCCGCGCTGTCGCACCAGGGCCATGTGGAACACGCGGGGGCGCGGATCTGGTATGGCATGGTGGGAGCGGGGGACCCGGTGATCCTGCTGCACGGCGGCCGCGCCAGCAGTCTGACATGGGGACACCAGATCGCCGCCCTTGTGGCCGGCGGACATCGGGTCATCCTCATCGACAGCCGCGGCCATGGCCGCAGCACACTGGGCGACCGCGGCCTGTCGTATGCGCTGATGGCGCAGGATGTCGTCGCCGTGATGGACCGGCTACGCCTGCGCCGGACGGCGCTGGCCGGCTGGAGCGACGGCGCCATCGTCGGCCTGGCGGTGGCGCAACAGCAGCCGCGACGCGTCAGCCGGCTGTTCGCGTTCGGGATCAACGTGAACCGGCGCCATCTCGTTGCGCCCGTCGAATCGCCGGTACTGGCGCTGGTCGGCCCTCGTCTGATGGCCAATTACCAGGCCGTGGCACCCGATCCGCAGGCGTTCGCCAGGTTGAGCAACGCGGTCGATGCGATGCAGGGGAAGGAGCCGGACCACAGCGATGCGCAGCTGGCGTCGATTCGTGGTCCACGCGTCGCCGTCGTGGCCGCCGACCACGATGAATTCATCACGATGCGCCATGCCGAATACGTGGCCGCCGCACTGCCCAGCGCACGCCTGATCGTGCTGGACGATGTAAGCCATTTCGCGCCGTGGCAGGATCCGGCCGGATTCAACGCGGCATTGCTCGAATTTCTTGATCGCCCGGATTAGGATGGCGCTGTCACCCAAGCCCGTGGGGTGAACGGAACCAATGGACCGGCCGGCGCGCCGGCGTGGCGGCAAGGCCAGGCGGCGCGGCATCTCCAACGAACTCGACTGGATCCTGGTAGCACGCGACCGTGAAAGCCCGGGATTTCGTCTGCGGCCGCGGCCCGCTCACGGCGCGCCAGCTGGCGCACCACCTGCCGCCGGTACTGGCCGCCGATGTCTTGCTGGTGTCGGACAGCGCTGCCGCTTACCGCACGTTCGCGCGCCGCGCCGGCATCCTGCATGAAGCCGTCAATCTGCGCGCGGGAGTGCGCACCCGCGGCGCTATCCACCTGCAACACGTGAACGGCTATCACAGCCGCTTCCACGGCTGGTTGTCGCGCTTCAACGGCGTGGCGAGCAAATACCCGCCGAACTACCTGGGCTGGCGCCATGGCCTCGACGGGCGGCGCTGGATGGGTCCGGCAGACTGCCTGATCGCCGCGCTGCGGGGCAATAGCGCTTCTTCTTGATGACCTGGCGAAACTTCCACAGGTTCGGGTGACAGCGCCAAAAAATTCGCAGAAGGTACCGGTTTGCAGACCCAGTGCCTTATGGCCGGACCTTCCGCAGGATGACGGCTCTCATCCCGGCTGCATGGCGGACGCACATAGTCACTGGAAGAGTGACCAGGACCGCAGCCGCATCCCGGTCAATACCTCATTGCGCAAGAATATCGATGTCGTCTGCCGAATCCTCCGCGCGAACATGGTGGACAACCGGGTCAGCGGCCAGATACCCCTCCAGGCCCGCCATGAATGCCTGGTGGTCGCTGCTCGGTTCGAATCCCTGCGTATGGTCCTCGAGCGTTTGCCATCGCACGATGAGGTTGAAATGCGATGGCGTCTCGATCCCTTGCATCAGCCGATGGCCTCGATAACCCTTCGCGCGCGACAGCAGATGAACGACCTCGTCGAACGCGCGTTTGAAGGAATCGATCCGATCGGGTTTGACCGGTAGCGCAGCAATTTCGTAAATCATGATGTGCTCCTTCGACAGTGCTTATGCGTTGACCAGCGGAGTGCTCGAATCCGCTGCCGGGACCACCTCGATGGCGACCTTTCCACGCAAGCCGTTATCCCGGCTTTCCAGGCGGGCATGCGCGCGTGGAATGTCGGCCAGCGAATAGACAGCGCCGACGTGGGGACGCAGTTGGCCACGTTCCACCAGGGCGCTCAGTTCGTCGAGCTTGCCGCGATTCTGCCGTGTGAAGACGAAGTGATAACTCGCGTTCTTGCCCCAGGCCTGGATCAGGTTTTGCGGCTTCGCGGTATCGACGATGGAAACCACCCGGCCGAGCTGGGCAAGCGCGTCAGGACTGCGGGCGAGGGTATCTCCACCGATCGTGTCGAAGACCACGTCGACGCCCCGGCCGGCGGTTTCACGCATGACGACGTCGACGTAATCTTCATTCGCGTAGTCGATGACGACATCGGCGCCCAGGCTGCGCACGAAGTCGGCCTGGTCGGCACGGGCGGTCGTGAAGACCCTTGCACCGATGGCCTTGGCCACCTGGATCGCCACATGGCCCACGCCACCCGCGCCGCCATGCACGAGGATGCTTTCGCCGACGCGCAGCTGCGCACGCACGACCAGCGCTTCCCATGCCGTTCCGCCGACCAGGGTCAGGCTTGCCGCTTCCACATGGCTGAGCGAAGCAGGCTTCTTCCCGATGATGTTTTCCGCTGCGACGTGGTACTCCGCATAGCTTCCCGGACCATCGAAAATCTGTGGCGTGTACCAGACCTCGTCGCCCGGAACAAATGCCGTCACTCCTGCGCCGATTTCCTCGACCACACCCGAAACGTCGTGTCCGGTAATCGCCGGAAGGGGAACGTGGTCCTGGTAGTCGCCGCGGCGCACCTGGTAATCCAGCGGATTGATGGAAGTGGCGTGGACCCGGACGAGAACCTGTCCTGCTCCGGGAACCGGCCTGGGCACGTCGCGAAGTTCGAATGCATCCGGGCCGCCAAAACTGGTAAGTGTCATCGCTTTCATTGTCGTCCTCATTTCGTCAAAAAGGGATATCGGGAAATTCCGATGTATACAAGCAAAAAAATTTACAGGTCTTTGCCGATGCGTTCGGCCAGGGCACTGATGGCTTCTTCGTTACGCTTGTAGTAGGTCCACTGACCGATGCGCCGTACTTCAATCAAGCCAGCTCTTTGCAGAGTTGCGAGATAGTCAGAGACTGTCGACTGCGACAATCCAACACCCTCCTGGATACTGCTCACGCAGACACCGACCGTATGAACGTCCCCTTCGTCCTGCGGGGGGAAGCCGTTCACGGGATCCTTCAACCGTCTCAGGATGTCGAGGCGGGTACGGTTGGAGAGGGCCTTGAATATTTCGAGTAAGTCCATGCGTTGGAGTATATCGAGATTTCGCGATATGTCAAGCTATT
>NZ_JBUPWE010000029.1:0-72265 GCF_055502615.1 Pseudoduganella sp. jia 9
GGTTCTTCGCGGGGAATGGGGGAAGACGGGATTGACGATCTGAGCAGGAAGTGGTGGCGGGGGTCTGAAGTTGGTAGATTGATAGTCGCCAAACAAGTCAATCTTTCAAACCACCGCCATGCTCAATGCTATGTCGTCTCTCCCGTTTTGGGAAGGCCATATTCTCGACTCCGTCCAAGAACAGAAAGACGGTTCCCTGCTGATCGTTCTCGAACCCTGTCCGACAAGTGATGCTTTGTGTGGGTCGTGCCGCCAGCCTTGCGCCTTGGTGCATGAGCGCCGAAGACGCAAGGTGCGCGACCGCGATATTCTGGACAAACGCGTCTGGCTTGATGTGCCAGTGCGGCGACTGGACTGCCATCACTGTAATGCACGGGTTGCCGAGCACATTGTCTGGCTTGACCGGCGTTCACGCATTACGCATCGTGTGCGCCTGTGGGTCGAGGCGCTGGCGCAACTGCTTCCGATAGCACATGTGGCCCGGCTGACCGGCCTACACTGGCATACCGTCAAAGAGATCGATCATCGGCGCTTGAAGCACTTGCATGCTGACTTCTCAGCAGAGGGTGTACGGCGCCTGGTGATGGACGAATTCGCCCTGCACAAGGGACACCGCTATGCCACTGTCGCGCTCGATGCTGAACGGATGCGCGTATTGTGGGTTGGAGAAGGCAATAGCCGGGAAGCGATCCGGCCATTTTTCGAGATGCTGGGACCGGAAGGCTGCCAGCGGATTGAAGCCGTGGCGATGGACATGAACACGGCTATGGATCTCGAAGTGCGCCAGCAATGCCCCAATGCCGAGGTGGTCTACGACCTATTTCATGTCGTGGCCCGTTTTGGCCGCGAAGTCGTTGACCGGGTACGGGTCGATCAAGCCAATGCACTACGTGCAGAGCCAAAAGCCCGTCAGGTCATCAAGCGCAGCCGATGGCTTTTGCTGCGTAATCGCGACAATCTCAAAACCGACCAGGCGATCAAACTTGACGAACTGCTCGCCGCCAACCAGCCCTTGGCAACGGTCTACCTGCTCAAGACCGAACTGAAAGAGATCTGGTATGCGCCATCGGCCTGGGAAGGTGCTCGTCGATGGAAAACCTGGCTCAAGCTCGCCCTGGAAAGCCAGATCGCACCGCTGATCCAGTTCGCTAAACGCTTGGCCAAATACCGGCGCGGTATCTTGGCTTCGGCCATCTATCCGATGAACTCATCCATCCTGGAAGGCGTCAACAATCGCATCAAAGTGATCAAACGCATGGCTTACGGATTCCGGGACGCATCCTACTTCTTCTTGAAAATCAAGAATGCGTTCCCCGGCAAAGTGCGATGAACCTTTTTTTATGCTGCGGACTCCTTACAGCCACAATATAAACTGGGGACGTACCCTTGTTTTCAGGAATTTTCCTAGAAACAAGGGTACGTCCCCAATTTTTCAAGCGACGCATCCAAACTGGGGACGGACCCTTGTTTTCAAGAATTTTCCTATAAACAAGGGTACGTCCCCGGTTTTTTGGTGGCTATTCGCCCAGGTATGCGGCCTTCACGCGCGGGTCGTGCAGCATGTCGTCGGCGTTGCCGGTCATCGTGATCGCGCCGGAATCCATCACGTAGCCGCGGTCGGCCGCCTGCAATGCCAGTTTGGCATTCTGTTCCACCAGCAGGATCGTGATGCCCTGCTTCGAGACGTCGCGGATCACCTCGAAGATCTTGTCGACCATGATCGGCGACAGCCCCATCGACGGCTCGTCCAGCAGCAGCAGGTGCGGGTGGCACATCAGCGCACGCGCCATCGCCAGCATCTGCTGCTCGCCGCCCGACAGCGTGCCGGCCAGCTGCGCGGCGCGCTCCTTCAGGCGCGGGAAGATGTCGAACCACTTGGCGATATCGGCCTCGACGCCGGCCTTGTCGTCGCGCGTGTAGGCGCCCATCATCAGGTTTTCCAGGATCGTCATGCGCGTGAAGACGCCCCGCCCTTCCGGCACCATCGCCAGCTTTTTTTCGACCAGCTGGAAGCTCTGCAGGCCTTTCAGCGGCTGGCCCAGGTAAGAGATGGTGCCGTCCACCTTGCAGGCCGGCAGCGTGCCGGTGATCGCCTTCAGCGTGGTGGTCTTGCCGGCGCCGTTCGCGCCGATCAGCGTGACCAGCTCGCCCTCGTTTACCTCCAGGTCGATGCCCTTGACGGCCTTGATGCCGCCGTACGCGACCTGCAGGCCGTCGATCTTCAGCACGTTCTTCACGGCCGCCGGCTTTGCCGCGGCCACATCGGTTGCCACCATCAGTGCGACCCTCCCAGATAGGCGTCGATGACGGCCTGGTTGCTTTGTATTTCGTGCGGCAGGCCTTCGGCGATCAGCTTGCCGTATTCGAGCACGCTGATGCGGTCGCACAGACCCATCATCAGCTTCACGTCGTGCTCGATCAGGAGCACGGTCTTGCCCTCGGCCTTGATCTTCACCAGCAGTTCGCGCAGCGCCAGCTTCTCGGTGGCGTTCATGCCGGCGGCCGGCTCGTCCAGCGCCAGCAGTTGCGGATCGGTGGCCAGCGCGCGGGCGATTTCCAGGCGGCGCTGGTCACCGTACGACAGGTATTTCGAGGTGCGGCTGGCGAACTGCCCGATGCCGACGAAATCGAGCAGTTCCTGGGCGCGCAGGCGGATCGCCTTCTCTTCGTCGCGCGCGGCCTTGTGGCGAAACACCGCGCCGAACACGCCCTGGCGCGTGCGCACGTGGCGCCCCACCATGACGTTTTCCAGCGCCGTCATTTCGCCGAACAGGCGGATGTTCTGGAACGTGCGCGCAATGCCCGCCTTGGCCACCGCATGCGGCGCGGAAGGCGAATACGGCTTGCCGGCCAGTTCGAAGGTGCCGGTATCGGGCTGGTAAAGGCCGGTGATCACGTTGAAGAACGTGGTCTTGCCGGCGCCGTTCGGACCGATCAGGCCATAGATCTGGCCGCGCTTGATGTTGATGCGGACGTCCGTCAGCGCCTGCAGCCCGCCGAACCGTTTATTGACGCCCTGGATGTTCAGGATGACTTCTTCGCTCATCTGTTTTCCTTATGCCGCCACGACGCCGGTTGCCTTGCCCTTGGTGTCGGAATCGCCGTCCGGGCGATCCTCGTGCTTGGGCGAAGGCCACAAGCCGGCCGGGCGGACCAGCATGATCAGCACCAGCGCCAGGCCGTACAGCAGTTGCCGCAGCACTTCCGCTTCGATCAGCACCTTGCCGAACAGCTGCATCTGCACCGGTTCGACGACGTGGCGCAGCACTTCGGGCAGCGCCGCCAGCAGCAGGCCGCCCAGCACCACGCCGGGAATGTGGCCAATGCCGCCCAGCACCACCATGGCCAGCACGGCGATCGACTCGGTCAGCGAGAACGATTCCGGCGACACGAAGCCCTGGAACGCGGCGAACATGGCGCCGGCCACGCCGCCGAACGAGGCGCCCATCGAGAACGCCAGCAGTTTCACGTTGCGCGTGTTGATGCCCATGGCCTTCGCGGCGATCTCGTCTTCGCGGATCGCCACCCAGGCGCGGCCCAGCCGCGAATGCTGCAGGCGCGCGGTGACGAAGATCGTGGCGATGCACAGGAACAGGAACAGGAAATAGTAGGCATTGACGGAAGGCATCTGCCAGGCGCCGATGGACACCATCGCGCCCGAGCCCTGCTCGCCGGCCAGGTCCACGCCGAATACCCTGATCGGATCGATCAGGTTGATGCCCTGCGGACCGTTGGTGAAGTTGATCGGATCGTTCAGGTTGTTCATGAAGATCCGGATGATCTCGCCGAAGCCCAGCGTGACGATGGCCAGGTAGTCGCCGCGCAGCTTCAGCGTGGGCGCGCCGAGGATGGCGCCGAACAGGCCGGCCAGCGCCGCCGCCAGGGGCACGATGAACCACACCGACAGGTGGATGCCGTTGGTGCGGATCTCCTCGCCGAGGATCGCCGCCAGCGCTTCGCCGAACGCCGGATGCAGCATGATGACCGATTCGAGCAGTGCCGCGAACTGTGGCGAGGCCAGCAGGCCGGTCAGGTAGGCGCCCACCGCATAGAACGCGATATAGCCCAGGTCGAGCAGGCCGGCAAAGCCGACCACGATGTTCAGGCCCAGCGCCAGCATGATGTACAGCAGCGCCAGGTCGGCGATACGCACCCAGGAGTTGCCGAAATTCTGGGCAATGAACGGGAAGACCAGCATCACGGCCAGCAGCAGGGCCATGCTGGTGTAGGCCTTCTTCGGATCGCGCGCGGTGTCGAAATTGAGCAGTGCCATGTCGGACTCCTTAAGCGCGGTCGGCCACGCGTTCGCCCATGATGCCGGACGGGCGCACCGTCAGCACCAGGATCAGCACGATGAACGCGAAGATGTCCTGGTAATGGCTGCCGAGGAAGCCGCCGGTCAGGTCGCCGATATAGCCGGCGCCCAGGCTTTCGATGATACCCAGCACGATACCGCCGATCATCGCGCCATAGATATTGCCGATGCCGCCCAGAACCGCGGCGCAGAACGCCTTCAGGCCGGGGATCGTGCCCATGGCGAACTGGATCGACGCATAATTGGCGCCCCACATCACGCCGGCCACGGCAGCCAGCGCGGCGCCGATCGCGAACGTATAGACGATCACGCGGTTCGAGTCGACGCCCATCAGGCCTGCCACGCGCGGGTTCTCGGCCACGGCGCGCATCGCCCGGCCCATCTTGGTTTTCTCGACGAGCAGCACCAGGGCGCACATCGACAGCGCGGCCAGGGCCAGCAGCAGTATCTGCGTGATGCTGATGACGGCGCCGCCGACGGCGATCGGGTCGGCCGGCAGCAGTTGCGGGAACGGCAGCGGATTGCGGCCCCAGATCATCATCGCGAACGTTTGCAGCAGGATCGACATGCCGATCGCCGTGATCAGCGGCGCCAGGCGCGGCGCGTTGCGCAGGCGGCGGTAAGCGATGCGTTCGATCAGCACATTGACGATGATGCAGCCGGGAATGGCGCCGAGGATGGCGATACCCAGTTGCAGCCAGCCATTCATTTCAGGGAAATGGGCCCCGAGTATATTCAGGATGGTCAGGCCGATCATGGCACCGATCATCAGCACGTCGCCATGGGCGAAATTGATCAGGTTCAGTACGCCGTACACCATCGTGTAGCCGAGCGCCACCAGCGCATACATGCTGCCCAGCACGAGCCCATTGATAATTTGTTGGATGAAGGTATCCATCACTCCCCTTGTTTCGATCGTGTGATCGGCTCGATCTCATGCGCCGGCAGGACGTGTGGCACCTGCCGCCGCGTAACAAAAACGGCACCCGGAGGATAGCCCCGCAGTGCCGCCGCATGACGCTCTTCAGCATCGCTGTTCATTGCCGCCAACGTGCACGCCACGAAGATGGCACGGCGGCCGCATCCTACTACGTCCGCCCCGCTCCCGGAAGCCGGTCAAAAAGAAGTCTGATCGGCAATTTCCTGGACTGGCCCGCAAGTTGGCCCGCCATCATAGCCATTCCCAATGAAAACTACGCGCGGAAAAACGGCGCCGATGCTGAACAATATTCAGTTATAACATGGACAATGCGCAGAACGACGTCACGCCAGGCCCCGCGGCAGCGGGAACGTGACGTTTTCCTCCACGCCTTCCAACGGCCGGACGCTCTTCGCGCCCAGTTCCTTGAGCCGGTCGATGACGGCCTGCACCAGCACCTCGGGCGCCGAGGCGCCGGCCGTGACGCCGATGCGCTGGTGTCCGTCGAGCCAGGCGGGGTCGATCTGGTCCGCCCGGTCCACCATGTAGGCCGGCGTGCCCATCTTGCGGGCCACCTCGCGCAGGCGGTTCGAGTTCGAGCTGTTCGGGCTGCCCACGACGACCACCACTTCCACCTGCGGGGCCATGAACTTCACCGCCTCCTGGCGGTTCGTGGTGGCGTAGCAGATGTCGCCCTTCTTCGGTTCCTGGATGGCCGGGAAGCGCGCCTTCAGCGCTTCGATGATCTCGGCCGTGTCGTCCACCGACAGCGTGGTCTGCGACACGTAGGCCAGGTTTTCCGGGTTGCCGACTTGCAGCGTCGCCACGTCGTCGATGGTTTCCACCAGGTGCATGCCTTCTTCGGCCTGGCCCATCGTGCCTTCCACTTCCGGGTGGCCGTCGTGGCCGATCATGATGATCTCGCAGCCGGACTTGCGCATCTTGGCCACTTCCACGTGCACTTTCGTCACCAGCGGGCAGGTGGCGTCGAAGATCGACAGGCCACGCGCTTCCGCTTCGGCGCGCACCGCCTTCGACACGCCGTGCGCGGAAAACACCAGTGTATTGCCGGCCGGAACATCATCCAGGTCTTCGATGAAGATCGCGCCCTTGGCGCGCAGATCCTCGACGACGTAGGCGTTGTGCACGATTTCGTGCCGCACATAGATCGGCGCGCCGAACTGCTGCAGCGCGCGCTCGACGATCTCGATCGCGCGGTCGACACCCGCGCAAAAGCCGCGCGGCTGGGCCAGGAGAATTTCTTTATCGGTTTGCATGGGATTACAGGACGGAGATCAGGTTCACTTCAAAGCGCACCGGCTGGCCGGCCAGCGGGTGGTTGAAGTCGAAGATGGCGGCATCGTCATGCAGTTCGCGCAGGATGCCGGAGAAGCGGCCGCCGCCCGGTGCCGCGAAATCGACCAGGTCGCCCACGCGGTATTCCGCGCCGGGCACCGAATTTTCGTCCAGCGTGGCGCGCGTGACGGGGCGGATCAGCTCCGGGTTGCGCGGTCCGAAGGCCACGCCCGGCTCCAGGTCGAAGGTTTGATGGGTACCTTCCGGCAAGCCGAGCAGCAACTCTTCCAGTACCGGCGCCAGCTGGCCGGAACCCAGCATCAGCGTGGCCGGATTGCCGTCGAAGGTGGAAACGATATCGGTACCGTCCAGCTGGGCCAGGCGGTAATGCAGGGTGAGATAGGCGGAAGGAGTGACGACGTTCGACATGATGTGACCCTTGGTTGGGCGCAATAAGCTGGGCAAACCGGTATTGTAAGCCAGCTTGGCATTGGCAGGCGGATCGCGCGGCCCGCGCCGCGAGTCCGCCGATGTCTTCGCCATATCAGTATGGCCCGGTTCGCCGGCTCGGATAATGGCCTTCCGATCAAGCCAAGGAGGCAAGCATGAGTATCTCGAACTGGCCGGCGCACCAGCGCCCGCGCGAACGGTTGATCCGCGAAGGCGCGCAGGCCCTGTCCGACGCGGAACTGCTGGCCGTTTTCCTGCGCGTGGGCGTGCGCGGCAAGAATGCCGTCGAGCTGGCCGGCGACATGGTCCGGCATTTCGGCTCGCTGCAGGCCCTGCTGCGCGCCAGCCTGAAGGACTTCACCGACGTGCCGGGCCTGGGTCCGGCCAAGTATGCGCAGCTGAATGCGGTGATCGAACTGGCCCGGCGCGCAATCAGCGACGAGATGCTGTCCGGTGAATCGATCTGCTCGCCGCAGGCCGCCAAGCAATACCTGCGCCTCGCGATGGCCGGCCGGCCCTACGAATCGTTCCATGTCCTGTTCCTGGACGTGCGCAACCGCCTGATCGCAGCACGCGAACTGTTCCGCGGCACGCTCACGCATACCAGCGTCTATCCGCGGGAAGTGGTGCGCGAAGCGCTGACGCGCAACGCCGCCAGCGTGATGCTGGCGCATAACCATCCGTCGGGCACGCCGGAACCCAGCGAAGCCGACATGTTGCTGACACGCGCCCTGGTTCAGGCGCTGGCGCTGGTCGACATCCGCATCCTCGATCATTTCGTTGTCGCCGGACATCGCGTGCATTCCTTCGCGGAAAACGGCCAGATGTAACAATTCGCGCCCTGCCCGCTCGGCGTTTACCGTTAGATATCAAGGACTTCGGCGCAAGTCATGTTGTTCGGGATTCACACTCCGAATAAATGTTAAATTTTTCGATCACTTCATGACACAATTGTTTTTCACAAGTGATTGAAAAACCTCAGCTTTTTGGATAAACTCCTGTTTTTCCAATTTTGGAAGTTATCTAAGGAGTGCAACATGGCACGTGTTTGCCAAGTCACTGGGAAGAAGCCGATGGTCGGCAACAACGTTTCCCATGCAAACAACAAGACCAAGCGTCGTTTCCTGCCGAACCTGCAGAACCGCCGCATCTTCGTTGAATCTGAAAACCGCTGGGTCTCCCTGCGTCTGTCCAACGCCGGTCTGCGCGTGATCGACAAGGTCGGCATCGACGCCGTCCTGGCCGACATGCGCGCTCGTGGCGAAAAAGTCTAATAGGGAGCTATCATGGCAAAAACTGGCCGCGACAAAATCAAGCTGGAATCGACCGCTGGCACGGGTCACTTCTACACCACGACCAAGAACAAGCGCACGATGCCTGGCAAAATGGAGATCATGAAGTTCGATCCCAAAGCCCGCAAGCACGTGACGTACAAGGAAACCAAGATCAAGTAATCATTGCGATTGCGCGATCTTGCTCCATTAAAAAAGCCGCTCTCGAGCGGCTTTTTTGCATCAGGACTGTTGCAAAACCCAGCCGGACTGCCCGGATCGTGGCGCGTGCCCGGTGTGCAAATTGCCTGAAATCGGGGTCTGACCCCGGTTTTGGGAAATGTTGCCTGAGATCGGGGTCTGACCCCGGGTTTGGGAAATGTTTATGAAGGCAAATAAAAACGGCCCCGAAGGGCCGTCTCGATGAAGCTCGGGAAGATCAGGCGTAGGTACGCAGTCGCAGCGAGAAGTCCTGCAGCGCCTTGATACCGGACGCTTCGGCGCGCTGGCACCAGTCCTGCAGCTTGTGCACCAGCTCTTCGCGGGTGAAGTGCGAGCGTTCCCAGATCACGCCCAGTTCGACGCGCATATTGTGCATCGTTTCCAGCGCCTTGCTGTGCTGGAACAGCTCGGTCAGATGCGCCTTTTGCACCGCTTCCAGCTTCGCCGGCTCGCGCTGCATGGCCTTGCGGGCAGACTTCAGCACGCCCGATTCCAGTTGCGCCTTGTGCTTCAGGTGCTCCACTTCCTCTTCCCACGCATGCTTGACCGACTTGGCATACTTGGCCATCACGTCGTAGCGGTTGGCGATCACCGCGTGCAGCGTTTCAATGTCGGCCTGCAGCTTGGCGGTAGCGAACTTCGGCTTCGGCGGCAGCTTCTTCACTTTTGCCAGGCCGACCATTTCCATCATGCGGATATAGCCCCAGCCGATGTCGAACTCGTACCACTTGGACGACAGCTTGGCCGACGTGGCATACGTATGGTGGTTGTTGTGCAGCTCTTCGCCGCCGATGATGATGCCCCAAGGAATGATGTTGGTGGCCGCATCCGAGCAGTCGAAGTTGCGGTAACCCCAGTAGTGGCCGATACCGTTGATGATGCCGGCGGCGGTGATCGGGATCCACAGCATCTGGATGGCCCACACCGTGAGACCCTTGGCGCCGAACAGCATGACGTTCAGGATCAGCAGCAGCGCCACGCCCTGCCAGCTGTATTTCGTGTACAGGTTGCGCTCGATCCAGTCGTCCGGCGTGCCGTGACCGTACTTGTCGAGCGTTTCCTTGTTTTTCGTTTCAGCGCGATACAGCTCGGCGCCTTCCCAGAATACCTTCTTGATGCCGCGGGTAACCGGGCTGTGCGGATCTTCCTCGGTATCGCATTTGGCATGGTGCTTGCGGTGGACCGCCGCCCATTCCTTCGTGACCTGGCCCGTGGTCAGCCACAGCCAGAACCGGAAGAAGTGACTGGGGATCGCATGCAGCTCCAGCGCGCGGTGCGCCTGGTGCCGGTGCAGGTAGATCGTGACGGCCGCGATCGTGATGTGGGTGACGATCAGCGTATAGATGACGGTTTGCCAGTTCGACAGACCGGTAATGCCATGCGTCAGGAAGTCCAAGACAGCGTTCAAGCTAGTTCCATCCTTTTCAATGATTTCCAGTCGCGCGGAAATCTTGCGCAACGCCAGCAGACGTTACCATCAATTGTACGCGCATTCGTCCGGGACAGGCGGGACGATTACTTAACGTCATGTGGTATTTCGGGGATTGGCAATTGCCCGATGATGCGCATTTCCCGCTGCGGGAACGGCACAGAGATCTGGTGATCCTTTAACGCTTTCCAGATCGCACGGTTGACATCGGATGTGACGCCGCCGCGGCCGTTTTCCGGATCGCCGATCCAGAAGCCCACCTGCAGTTCCAGGCCGTCGGCACCGAAGTTGAGCAGCGTGGCGCCCGGCGGCCGCGATTTCAGTACCCGCGGCACCGATGCCGCCGCCTCTTCCAGCAGCTTCAGCGCGTAGTCGAGATCCGTGTCATACGCCACCGACACCTTCGTGCCGATCCATACTTCCTTGTTTGTCAACGTGGTGTTCTGCACCGCGCTCGACACGAACATCTCGTTCGGCACGATCGATTCCACGCCGTCCAGCCCCTGCAGTACCGTGTAGCGCGTGTTGATCCGCGCCACACGGCCGCTGAACCGGTCGACGGTGATCATGTCGCCGATCTGCAGGCTGCGGTCCAGCAGGATGATGAAACCTGACACGTAGTTGCTGGCGATCTTCTGCAGGCCCAGACCGAGGCCGACACCCAGCGCCCCGCCGAACACGGACAGCACGGTCAGGTCGATGCCCACCAGGTTCAGGCTGAACAGCACGGCAAACACGATCAGCAGCGCCCGGCCGACCCGTGCCAGCACCACGCGCACGTTCGAATTGAGCGTATCCACGCCCATCAGCCGCTCTTCCAGCGCCGCGCCGGCCCACATCGCCAGCACCAGTGTGACGACGACCGACACGATGCCCTGCAGGATCTCCGCCGCCGTCACCTTGTTCTTGCCCAGGTGCAGCGTCATATTGTCGAGATAACGGTAGATGTCGTCCCAATAACCGGTGATGTACAGCGCAAACGCCACCCATACCAGCAACTGGAAGATCTTCTCGAACGTCAGCATCGCCGCGCCGATTTCGCCGCGCCGCGCGAATACCCGCCGCAGCAGGTAGAACGTCAGCCGGATGACCGCCAGCGAGCCCCAGATCGGCAGCGCCACCTTCAGCAGGTTGACCTGGTACCAGCGCCCCAGCACGATCTGCGACAGCCACAGCAGCAGTACGATCGCCAGCGGCGCGATCACGCGCGCAAAGCTTTCCACGCCAAAGCGCGCCATGCCGGTCCGGTCGGCACGCTGCCCGAGACGGGACAGCACCAGCCGCGACAGCATCCAGCCCAGCCCCACCGACAGGACCAGCGCTCCCAGCTGCCACATCAGGCCCGGATCGCGCAGGTCGCCCAGCAGGTCGTTCCACAATGCCGACAGCGGGATCTGCTTCATTCGTCTCTGGCCTCGGCCTTGTCCACGGCCTCTTCGGCGGAGTCACCGGCCGGCGTCGCCTTGGCCATCGGCTTGCGTTCGAACACGGCGGCAAAGAAACCATCCGTATGGTGCTTGTGCGGCAGCAGTTTCAGGTAGTCGCCCATGTCCAGGTTGATCTTCTGTTCAGCCAGCACCTGGCTCATCGGCACCAGCTGGAAGTCCGGATGGCCGGCGATGAACTGCTCCGCCACCGCATCATTTTCTTCCCTCAGCAGGCTGCACGTCGCGTACACGAGTCGGCCGCCGGCTTTCACCAGGCGCGCGGCGCCATCCAGGATCGATACCTGTTTCTCGTGCATCTCGGCGATCGCCTCGACCGGCTGGCGCCACTTCACGTCAGGGTTGCGGCGCAGCGTGCCCATGCCGGAGCATGGCGCGTCGACCAGCACGCGGTCGATCTTGCCGGCCAGTCGCTTGATCTTCGCATCTCGTTCATGGGCGATCGCCACCGGATGCACGTTCGACAGGCCCGAGCGCGCCAGACGCGGCTTCAGCTTGGCCAGGCGTTTTTCCGACACATCGAACGCATACAGGCGGCCGGTGTTGCGCATCTGTGCGCCCAGCGCCAGCGTCTTGCCGCCTGCGCCGGCGCAGAAGTCGACCACCATCTCGCCGCGGCGCGCGCCGAGGATCTGCGCCAGCACCTGGCTGCCTTCATCCTGCACCTCGATCGCGCCTTCCTTGAACAGCGGCAGGTTCTGCAACTGCGGCTTGCGCAGCACGCGCAGGCCCAGCGGCGCGAACGGCGTGGCCGTGGCCTTGATCGGCGCCTCGGCCAGTTGCGCGATGACCTTGTCGCGGTCCGCCTTCAGCGCATTGACGCGCAGGTCCAGCGGCGCAGGCGTATTCAGCGCATCGGCCAGCTGCAGCGCTTCGGCCTCGCCATACTGCTCGACGAGCTTTTCCCACAGCCATTTCGGCATATTGGTGCGCAGCGATTTGTGCAGCAGCGAGCGGTCGATGTCCTTCATCCGCGTCAGCCACTCGGTTTCCTCGTCCGTCAGCCCGGGCAGCGCATCGACGCCAACGGCATCGACCATGCCCAGCAGCATCAGGCGGCGCATCGTGGCGCCGCCATTCGGCTCGGAAAACTCGGTGAAGAAGTTCTTGTTGCGGAGCACCGCATACACGCACTCGGCAATGGCACCGCGTTCGCGGCCGCCGAGGCGGGGGTGGTCCTTGAAGTAGCGGGACAAGGTGGTGTCCGCGGGCGCGGTAAAGCGCAAGATCTCGCGCAGCACTTCTTCTGCGCTGGCGAGCACGACTGGAGGCAATCTCATGGGGAATCCTGGTGATGAATTGGTTCGCGATCAGTTCGCGGATGGGTCCGATGCGGCCATCGCGGCCGACGGCGGGGCCGATGACGGGGCCGATGACGGGGCCGATGAGCGCGGGCGATGCGGTCCGTAGACCTGGCCGTCCTCGACAGTCAGTTTATCTTCGATGAACCAGCGGATGGCGCGCGGATACAGCACGTGTTCCTGCACCAGCAGGCGCTGCGCCAGCGTTTCCGGCGTGTCGCCCGGCAGTACCGGAATGGAAGCCTGGTCCACCATCGGGCCATGATCCAGTTCGGCGGTCACGAAATGCACGGTGGCGCCGTGCTCGGCGTGGCCCGCCGCCAGCGCCGCCTCGTGCGTGTGCAGGCCGGGGAACAGCGGCAACAGCGACGGATGGATGTTCAGCATGCGCCCGCTGTAGTGTTCGACGAAGCCGGGGGTGAGGATGCGCATGAAGCCCGCCAGCACGACGAGGTCCGGCGCGAAGCCGTCGATGACGGTTTGCAGCGCTGCATCGAATGCTTCGCGGGTCGGGTAATCCCTGTTCGGCACGACTGCGGTGGGAATGCCCCTCGCGGCGGCGAATTCCAGGCCCTTGGCATCGGCACGGTTGCTGATGACGGCGGCAATCCGGGCGGGCCACTGCTCCGCTTCGGCGGCGCGGACCACGGCTTCCATATTGCTGCCGCGGCCCGAAATAAGGATGACGATGTTTTTCATGGCCGACATTGTACCCGCTGCGGGAGGGTGGACCAATGGCGGACCAGCGGCGGACCAGCGGCCGGCGGCGCCGGGACGGCGCGGAACGCCTCAGGCGATCGGCGCGGCGCTATTCAAAGGAATAGAAAACGCGGAACGGCACCTTCTTTTCGGCCCACCAGTCGGCCGCGTCGCGGAACACGTCGAGCAGCGTTTCACGCGCTTCACGGTCGAATTTCTGGGTATTGGGCAGTTGTTCGAGCACGATCACGAAACCGGGCTGAGCGCCGGCCTGGAACAGCGTTTCCGTCAGCGTGGTGCGGAGCGCATCGAAATTCTTGCCACAGGGCTTGGGGAACCGAAAGGATTCGGCAATGATGCCCAGCACTTGCTGCTTGGTCAGGCCGGCATTGCAATACGCATATAAAAAATGCTGGCCCAGGCGGCCGGCCTCCTCTTGCAGTTCAGCGATCCGGAATGCCCTGATGGACTGAACGAGGTTGGGCGGCACGGTTAAGAACAAACTCATTTTTCCCTCAAAATCGACCTGTTGTACGGTATGTGTTTTATATTGAAGGCACCTATACAAGGCACACTGCGGCACACTGCGAGGCAAGTAGCATCAGTGCGAACAGCAGTGCGAACAGTACTGCAGCCGACACTGCGACCCACTGCGACCTCGTGATGCGCGGCGTGCCGCTGCACCGGCAGCGCTAGTCGCGTTTCTCTCCGTCAATTCGATCCCTAGAGTGTAAGGGTAACGTGTTGTCCAGCATGAATCAACTTTAATGTGGCAGCGTGCGCAAGATTTGTTAAAAAGCGGTCATTTTCAGGGCCATTTAAGATGCCTTGCCGACAATCCGCCTCCCGGCGCTTCGCAGTGGGTATCTGTCGGCAAACCATGAGTGCGGGTTACATTTTGTTGCCATGAACCCAGATTAGTGCGGCACGGCGGCGTTACCATTGAATCGCGTAATACACACTCCCCTGTTCTTCCGCAGTTTGTCGCTGATAATAAGACAATTACCAATAGAGGTACCTCAAATGAAACAGCAAGCTCAGTTGCCATTCAAATTAATGTTGTCGGCCATGCTGCTCGGTTCCTTGCCGGCCGTGCAGGCCGCCGATTTCGAGGATTACGGCCGTGTGGTGCGGGTCACGCCCCAGGTCGAGCGGGTCAATCGGCCGCAGCAGGAATGCCGTACCGAATACGTGCAGGTACAGCAACCGCAGCAGCGCAGCGTGGGCGGCTCGATCGTCGGCGGCATTGCCGGCGCGCTGCTGGGCAGCCAGGTCGGCAGCGGCAGCGGCCGCACGGCGGCGGCGGCGGCCGGCGCGATCGCCGGCGCCGTGGTTGGCGACCGTGTCGACAACCAGAACGCGCAGCCCCCGGGCGTGCAGGAACAGGCGGTAAAACAATGCCGCACCGTCGACAACTGGGAATCGCGTACCACCGGCTATGAAGTCGTGTACGACTACCGCGGCCGCAATTACACCAGCTATATGTCGCAGGACCCGGGCGAACGCGTACGCCTGCGCGTATCGGTCGAACCGGTCCAGTAAAGCCCCTTTGCCTGGAAACGGCGAACTGCCGGCCCGCGGGCCGGCAGTTCGCATTGTGGGAAACGGTTGCACCCGGGGCTTGGGACCGGGACTTGCTGCCGCGGCGTGCTACCGGAGGCTTGCTACGTTGCAAAGCGACGCGGGATAATAAGGCTCCACCGGAACCCACCATGCTGATCAAACGTAAATCCATCGAAAAAGAAGAGTCGTCGCGTCCGGCAAAGCCGGCGGCGAAAAGCGCCGCGCGCAAGCTGGCCCCTTACAAACCGAAATTCGCACCGGTGACGCTGTCCGAGCAGGATGGCGTACGCTACCTGCATTTCGGCACCGAATGGGTGCAAGGCGCGATGCGTATCCGCAAGCCGGACTGGCCGGAACTGGAATATGCGCAGCAGATGATGGCGTGGATGCTGTGGATCGCAACGCCGCGGCGCGTCGCGCAACTGGGCCTGGGCACCGCCTCGCTGACCAAGTTCTGCTACAAGGCATTTCCCGAAGCGCAGGTGACGGCGGTGGAACTGAACCCGCACGTGATCGCGATCTGCCAGTCAATGTTCAAGCTGCCGCCGGACGATGCGCGACTGCGCGTGCTGGAGATGGATGCACTCGATTTCGTCAACGACGTGGCCAACCACAACACGCTCGACGCGCTGCAGGTGGACCTGTACGACGCCACGGCGCGCGGCCCGGTGCTCGATTCCGCCGAATTCTATGCCGCCTGCGCTGCCTGCCTCACCGAGGACGGCATCATGACCGTGAACCTGTTCGGCGACCACCCCAGTTATGCAAAGAACCTGAAGGCGATGAAGTACGCCTTCCCCCAGGTAATCAGCCTGCCGGAGGTCCATGAAGGCAACGTGGTCGCGCTGGCATTCAAGCGTGCCCGCCCGATCGACATTCCTGCCCTGGAAGAGCGTGCCAGGGAAATCCACGCGCAGACGAAGCTGCCGGCGAAATCGTGGGTGAAGGGCCTTGCCCCGGCAAAAACCTGACGCCATGGCCAAGACACTCGACCTGCAACAGATCTTCACGTGGCTGCTGGCCGACGGCATGGTCGAGAAAGCCGGCGTCAAGGCCCATTACACGCAGGCCCAGGGCATCCTGCGCAACACCGCCGGCGCGATGCATCCGCTGTGCGCCGTGGCGCATTGCAAGATCCTGTCCGCCCAGCCGCCGCACCGGCAGCTGACG
The DNA here is from genome assembly GCF_055502615.1 of Pseudoduganella sp. jia 9. Classification (NCBI taxonomy): domain Bacteria; kingdom Pseudomonadati; phylum Pseudomonadota; class Betaproteobacteria; order Burkholderiales; family Oxalobacteraceae; genus Pseudoduganella; species Pseudoduganella sp. jia 9. The sequence goes on from NZ_JBUPWE010000029.1 coordinate 16,081, forward strand.
CTGGACCTGCTGACCGAATGGCTGGCCGGGCGCGCCCGGCTGCCGCTGTACCGGATCGATCCGCTGAAGGTGGATTTCACGCGCGTGGCGGACGTGATGTCCGCCAGCTACGCGGCGCGCTTCAATATCCTGCCGGTGGAAATCACGGCCGACACCCTCACGGTCGCCACCGCCGACCCGTTCGCGCTCGAATGGGAGCCGGAGATCGCCAAGATCTCGCGCCGCTCGATCCGCCGCGTGATCGCCAATCCGCTCGACATCGCCCAGTACACATCGCAGTTCTTTTCCCTGGCGAAGTCGATCAGGGACGCCAACAAGTCCACCGGCCAGGACCTCGCGCTGCGCAACAACTTCGAGCAGCTGGTCGAAATGGGCAAGAGCAACCGGCAGGTCGATGCCAACGACCAGCATGTGATCAACATCGTCGACTGGCTGTGGCAATACGCATTCGAGCAGCGCGCCTCCGACATCCACCTGGAACCGAAGCGCGACATCGGCAACATCCGCTTCCGCATCGACGGCGTGCTGCACCAGGTCTACCAGGTGCCGGCCGTGGTGATGATCGCGATGACCGCGCGCATCAAGCTGCTGGGTAGGATGGATGTGATCGAGAAGCGCCGCCCGCAGGATGGCCGCATCAAGACGCGCACCGCCGGCGGCCAGGAAATCGAGCTGCGGCTTTCCACGCTGCCGACGGCCTTCGGCGAAAAACTGGTGATGCGGATCTTCGATCCGGACGTCGTCGTCAAGACGCTGCCCGAACTGGGCTTCCCGCCCGAGGACGCGGCACGCTGGGACGCGCTGACGCAGCGGCCGCACGGCATCATCCTCGTTACCGGCCCGACCGGCTCAGGCAAGACCACCACGCTGTATACGACGCTGAAGGCGCTCGCCACTTCCGAAGTCAATGTGTGCACCGTGGAGGACCCGATCGAGATGGTGGAAGCGTCCTTCAACCAGATGCAGGTGCAGCCGGGCATCGAGCTGTCGTTCGCGGACGGCGTGCGCGCGCTGATGCGGCAGGACCCGGACATCATCATGGTCGGCGAGATCCGCGACCTGGCTACGGCCGAAATGGCGATCCAGGCCGCGCTGACCGGCCACCTGGTGCTGTCGACGCTGCACACGAACGACGCGCCATCGGCCGTGATGCGGCTGCTGGAACTGGGCGTGCCCTACTACCTGCTGGAAGCAACGATCGTCGGCATCATGGCGCAGCGCCTGGTGCGCACGCTGTGCGCCGATTGCAAGGCGGCGGACGGCACGCTGGCGGACGACATCTGGCAAGGCATCGGCGGTGCCTGGAACCTGCCGAAACCACAGCAGGTCTACCGCCCGGTGGGCTGCCCCGAGTGCCGGCAGACGGGTTTTCGCGGCCGCACCGGCATCTACGAGCTGCTGACCGTCAGCGCCGGATTCAACGCGCTCGTCAAGGAAGAAACCGATATCGGCGCGCTGCGCCGGCAGGCCATCGCCGACGGCATGAAACCGCTGCGCATCGCCGGCGCCTGGAAGGTGATCGAAGGGGTTACCACCGCCGAGGAAGTACTGAAGGCCACCGCATCGCTGGTATGACCAGGACGGCAGGGTTCGGCACCGCAAGCATCCGGAATTCGCCCTGGTGGGAAACCCGGATATTTTTTGATGATGTGCATCTTGGCAGAGCGCAATGAGGCGTATATAATACGGCCTCTTTCGGGTCGTTAGCTCAGCTGGTAGAGCAGCGGACTTTTAATCCGTTGGTCGCAGGTTCGAATCCCGCACGGCCTACCACGAATAGATCAGAGAAGCCAACCGTTCGCGGTTGGCTTTTTTGTTGGCTGTTCGCTTCAAATCGGTTCAGCAATTCCGCACGTCCAGCTAAGGCTGAACGCCTTGCGCGCCGTCATACATTCATGACAATTTCCCTCAACAGTTGCTGAAGAATCACCCGGCGGGCCCGGCTACGATAGCAGCCGTTGAACCTGTTGCGACATCCTGCGCGGCAACGATGGCGGACCTGTGCCCTCCGGCCTGGCCGGCGCCCGCCGCGCTCGACTTCATGGAAGCAGGAAGGACGCCGGCAGGCGCGCGAACGAAGTAAGCACTGAGCAGCACAGCACCACCCTCCCTACTTCGGCCAACCCGCGCGGTTGGCCTTTTTTTGCGGCGCAGCCTCAAGACCTCAGCGTCATCTTTTCTCCCGCCCACGCTGGCGCAGCCATGCGCCTCGTTGCGGCGTGTACCGTGAGGCCGAGCGGCAGTTCCACCCAACGATGGAACATGGCGCCCGCCGCAAGGCTGGCTGCCCATGCGCCCAGCACACCGGCCATCTGCCATTGCGGATCGGCCGGTACATACCGCGTGAACGCCGCATTGATCACCAGGCAGACCGGAAAATGCACGAGGAAGACGGCGTACGAAATGCGCCCGAGCCCACCGACAGCGGACATGGCAAGGCCCGGCCGCGCCCGCACGCGCCCGAACAGGAACAATACGCAGGCGACAGCCAGCGCCAGTGCGATCCGGTCGCGGAATTCAAGCACCAGCGCGGCAAGCACCGGCAGCACGGCAAGTGCCGCCAGCAAGATCACCGCGCGGCCCTTGCGGTTGCGATCGCCAGCCCACCAGGCCATCGCGCCCAGGCCATAGCTGCCGAAGAAATACGGCGCCCAATCGTCCCAGCCGGCATCCATGTTGAAATAGAACAGCGAAACCGCGATGCCTGCCGCAACGGCACAGGGTATCAGGCACGGCAGTGGCCGGCCCTTGGCCACCCGGCCCGCCAGCCACAGCGTCACGGCCAGCGCCGCATACAGCTGGAAATCGATCGCGACATACCATGCACCCGCAGACAGCGATTCATACCCCAGCACCCCATGCAGCAACACCGCATGGGCACACAGCTGCGCAAAGGTGGCAGGCGCGGAAATCGAGTCATGCGTCATCCAGGAAGCGGCCCAGGCGGTAGCGAGCGCGGCCAGCAGCGTGGCGGCCAGGAACGGCGGGGCCAGCTTCACATAGCGCCGCCAGATCGCCGCGCGCGGATCGGCCAGTCCACCGCTTCCGTCCGGGCTCAGCGACTTCGCGGCAAGGAAGCCGCCGATCACGAGAAACACCTGCACGGCAATGCGCGCCGTATCGCCAAGCCATTCCATCAGGCCAGGCGCCAGGGGGCGTGCATGGTCGGCCATCGGCCCGTAGAACGCCAGGTGATGCAGCACGATCAATTGTGCGGCCACCGCCTTCAACAGATTAATCACTGCGAACTCGGGTCCCGCCTGCGCCCTGGCCCGCACAGGTGCCGGCTTGCCTGCAAACCCTTTGACCGACTCACTTACCGACCCACTTACCGACTCACTTACCGACTTGCTTACCGACTTCATCCACATCCTTTGTACCGCTCATCCAGCCCGGCAGGCCGTGATGATTTTATAAAGGACGGCAGGATAGCCGAGTTAGCCCATCCATGGCGCTACAAAGTATCCGGACCGGGGAGGCCATGCCGATATCGAGCGCCCGTGCACCACGCATCGGGATGAACTTTTACGACAAATTTCCTTATAAATAACTTAAAAACTAGAAACTGGCTTCGCTAACATGTTCTTTTCCCAACACGCTGGAGCCCTTCATGAGACCGTCCGCCATTACTGCCGCATGCACCGCCGCATTCGCGCTGTCACTGCCGTTGACCGCCTTTGCCGATGTCACGTCTACCGCGCAAATCAGCAATTTCCGCTTTGAAGTGATCGATCTCGACCTGGAGGACGGGATCGCCGCGGCATTGACCCTGGACGACGGCGGCAAGGTGCTGACGGCCGGCTATTACGACGATGTCGGGATTCCCGACCCGTTCGAATACCTGACCGAGGACGGCAGCGTGACCGCCACGGTCGGCACCGGCAGTGCGACGGCCTCGCTGGCGGACGGCACGGCTAATGTATCGGCGCACTTCACCGGCAATGAAGGCGAGTTCTTCAGCACTGTCGCCGTCGGCCATTCGTTCACGCTCACAGCGAATACCCAGGTGGTCCTGTATGCCGACGCCAGCGCCACGGGCGGTGCCGGCGCCGATTCCCAGTACGGCGGCTCGAGTTACAGCCTGCTGTTCGGCCTTACCTATGACGCGGTCACGGGCGAGCCGACACAGACCGAAGACGTCCTGGTCAGCTTGCTGGGCAACACGGAAGCGCGTCAGCTGTCGGTGACGTTCGCGAGCGGCAACGCAACGCTCGAAGGCGAACTCGGTTATGCGGCCAGCGCCTATGCCGGTGTCAGCCCGGTACCAGAACCGTCGCAGGTGGCGCTGCTGACACTTGGCCTCGCCGGCCTCGGCTGGCGGTTGCGCCGCGCAACCAAAGCGCAACCAAGCGCAACCGTGGGCAGCTGAGCGTAGCTGAGCGCAACTGAACCCAACTGAACCCAGCAGAACCGAACTGAGCGGAACGGCGCACCAGCAGCGCGCCCGCTCCGCAATGCCGTTCAGCGGCCGTACTTCAGCCGCCACAGCGAAGTCGGCAATGCGATCGGCGCGCCAGGCTTGAAGAATGCGGAATCCTGGATGCGCGACGTCGTCACGTACACGGTACCGTCGGGTCCCTGGCTGAACGTATCCGGCCAGCGCAGCCGCGCGTCGCGAACCAGCACGCGCGGTTCGGCACCGGGCGACACCAGGCTGCGTACCTTGACCGAATCGTCCTCGGGCGATGTGACATACATGTGCCTGCCGCCGCGGTCGATCAGCAAACCGTCCGCCACGCCGTTGCGGCCGACGGTTTCCACCTGGCCGCCGATATCGTCGCCACGCCAGCCATCCTCGACCAGCGCGCGGGTGGCGATGCGGTACAGCGTATCGCCCTTGATCGCCTGCCAGTACAGGTACTGGCCATCCGGCGACAGGGCAATGCCGTCGGCGGCGAACTCGATGCCCTTGCCGTCCGGCCGCCGCAGCGGCTTGCCGTCGGCGGTCACCACCAGGCCCTTCTTCGGCTGCGTGGACGGGTCGCCATCCAGCAGCCGCTTTGCCTCGCCCGTTCCCAGGTCCACCAGCACGATTGCGCCGCGCACGCCGGAATCGGTAATGTAGGCCCATTTCCCGTCCGGCGAAAACCGCACGTCGTTCAGGTAGGACCCTTGCGTGGCCACGCTTTCATCGAAGCGGATGTTCTGCAGTACCGCGTTCGTCGCCAGGCTGACGCGCACCAGCTTCGGTCCGCCCGGCACGATCGGCCCCTGCGCCGGCGCGGCCGGATCCAGCACCCACACATTGCCCTGCCTGTCCGCCACCACGCTCTGCACGCACACCCAGTGCTCACCGGGTGACAGCTCGTCCTTGCGGGCATTGCGCCAGGCATTCCACTGCTCGTTCGGGAAGGGTGTCACGGCACCGTCCTTCACTTCGGCTACCGAAATGGGCGAATCCTCGGTCCAGCGCGGGAAGTTGACGAAAATGCGGCCGTCCTCCGCCACGGTCACGCCGGTGACCTGGTGGCCGAAGTCCGCCACCTTTTCCAGGGTAACGGCTTGCTTGGAGACCAAGCCCTGGGCGATGGCTGGTGCGGCAGAGCCGGCCAGGGCCAGCACGAAGAAAGAAGCAAACAGACGGGATGGCATCGGGTTTCCTTTCTGAATGGTGTGATCGGAGCATGCGTGGCATACGGTGCGCGGGATGATGCCATATGGCTTGCATGTTGCGGCAAGGTAGCGGAACGGGGGTGCTACAGTGCTGCTTTCGCAAACGAGGAGACCCAATGAACTGGCTGTACCTGGCAATCGCCATCGTGGCCGAGGTGATCGCCACCTCCGCGCTGAAGGCGTCCGAAGGCTTTACGCGCCCCATCCCGGCGGCGCTGGTGGTGGTTGGCTACGGCATCGCGTTCTATATGCTGTCGCTGACGCTGCGCACCATCCCGATGGGTGTGGTCTACGCGATCTGGTCCGGCGCCGGCATCGTGCTGATCACGCTGGTGGGCTACTTCATGTTCCGCCAGCGGCTCGACCTGCCGGCGCTCATCGGTATCGGCCTGATCGTGGCTGGCGTGCTGGTCATGCAGCTGTTTTCAAAGGCCACCGCACACTGAGGCCGCCTGCTCCACGGTGTTTGCTTCACTGCAGCCACTCGCGCAATTGCGCCGTGCGGCGCGCCGTCAGGCGGGTTTTCCATGCGGCGGCCGGCACCGCCGGATAACGGGCCTGCGCGAACGCGGTCCATGCATCGCGGTAGGCGATCCAGCTGCGCTGCGTGGCGCGGATGTCCTGCTTCCTCACCGTGGTATAGCCCAGCCTGCCCTCTTCGTCCACGGGCAGCGCCATCACCTTGCGGTAGGCGTCGTTCAGCGCCTTGTCCGCGGCGGCGAAAGCGGCATCCGTGCCGGCCGGCAGCCTGCCCTGTTCGGCCGCCCTCAGGTCGGCCAGCAACTCGTCCTGCACGGCCGCCCGCGCGCCGATCGACAGCGCGGCGCGGGCGGTGCCGGAAAGGTCCGTTTCGATGTCGCCGACATGGCGTGCAAACGCGTCGCCGGCCTTGCGCAGCGCGGCAAGTTTCGCGCGCGGCCCGGGCGCGAGCGAAGCACCGATCTTCGCCAGCGCGTCATTGCGCGCCTTGCCGTCGGCAGTTTCGGCGATATCGGCACAGAATCCCATCATCATGCCGCTGGTGATGTCGTCGCACAGGTCGAACGGTTTCTTGTCCCTGCCCGCCTGCATGTTCCGCAAATGCTCGAGCCGCCCTTCCATCTCGGCCTCTGCGCTGTCGACCCGGCAGGCATGTTCGATGGCGCGGCCGATGTCGCGCGGCACGCCGAACCCATTCGCATGCAGCATCATCAGCACGGCGTCATTGCGGTCCTGCACGGCGCAGCGGTGCACGGCTTGCCAGTCCGGCGCCGCGCTGCGCCGTGCTTCGTAGTATTTTCCCAGCGGGTTGCAGCCTTCGTAGCCTTCGAAGATGCCGGGCGGTTCCGCGTCCGGCGCGCGCGCCGGACAGGCAGCCGGAGACGCCGCGGCAGGCGCGTGCAACAGCGCCGCCAGCACGCCGCAGGCCAGCGCACCGCAGCCCTGCGGCGTGCTGGCCAGTATGCAGCGGGCGAGCACATCACGGAGCGGCGTACGCCATGGCGCGCGGCTCATGGCGCGTCCCCGATCAGCCGCGCCAGGCCGGAGACGCGCACCGCGCCGCCCCGCTCCGGCAATGCCTGGGCATGCAGGCGGCATGGCACGCCCATGTCTTCGCCCTGCACGATGTCGATCGACGTTTCCGGCCAGCCGCTGTCGCGCAGGTAGCCCGCCAGCGCCGCGGCCGCGGCGCCGGTCGCCGGATCCTCGTAGACGCCGCCGGAAGCGAATGGATTGCGTACGTGGAAGCGCCGCGGCGTTTCGGCATGTACCAGCGCAATGGTGGCCCAGCCTTCGCGCCGCATCAGCACGCGGCCGGCAGCAAGGTCGTAGCGCATCGCGGCCAGTGCCTCGCGCGAGCGCAATGCGAGGATCAGGTGGCCGGCTCCGCCGTTGGCCAGCGCCGGGGGAATGCGTTCATCGAGATCGGCGCGGCTGTAGCCGAACAATGCCAGCGCCTCGTCGACGATGGCCTGCGGAGCCGCTTCACCGGTAGCGGGCGGTGACACGAGGATGGCGGCAACCGTGCCGCCTTCAGCCTTGCCTTCGACAGTCACGCGGGCATGACTGGTGCGCAGCGCGAACGTGCCGGCGCCGTGTTCCAGCGCCAGCACGGCGCCCAATGCGATCGTTGCGTGGCCGCAGAACGGCACCTCGGATTCGGGCGAGAAGTAGCGTACGCGCCAGTTCCCGCCATCGTCACGTGCCGCGAATACCGTTTCCGAATAGCCGACTTCGGCAGCGAGCAGTTGCATCGTCTCTTCCGGCGGCAGTCCGGCACCGGTCCAGACACCGGCAGGGTTGCCGCCGAAGCTGCTGCCTGCATCACCGGCGCAGAACGCCGCCACCCGTTTTACTCCATTGATCATTGGCCATCCTCCTGACGGCCAGTATAGCCCGGCCCGATCGAACGGCAGGCCCCTGGCTCGCGGCGCTCCCGCCGTGCACCCCGTCAGGGAATGATCTTCCTGCTTTTCAGCCATTGCACGAAGTGTTCGTTCCAGTGATCGGCGCTGGTACCCACGCTGCGCATGCTGAAGCCGTGCTCCCCTGCGGAATACACGTGCAACTCAGCGGACCGGCCGGCGGCACGCCACGCCTCGAAGATCGGCACGCTCGCATAAGCCATGATGCCGTCGTCGGCTGCGACCGCGACGAACACGGGCGGCGCATCCTTCGGCACGACCCGCTGCGGCGAAGCACCGTAGATCACGCCGACGAAATCAGGCCGGCTGGCCGCATCGTAGGCAGTGGCGACGTTCATGGCCGTCATGCCGCCGGCGGAAAAACCCATGATGCCGATCCTGGCGGGATCGATGCCGTATTCGCCGGCATGGGCGCGTACCCAGCGCACCGCGGCCAGGCCGTCCTCCTGCGCCAGCGGGATCGCGCGGCTCTCGTCGGCATCGCGATGCGTCCTGCGCGGATCGGCGCCGCGCATGCGTTCACCCACGACCTTCAGGAACTGGCCGCTGTCCGCCGGTGTCGTGTCGAGCCGGTATTTCAGCACGAAACTCGTCACTCCCTGTTCGGCGAGATACCGCGCCACCATCAGGCCTTCGTTGTCGATCGCGAGACTCAGGAAGGCGCCGCCCGGGGCGATGATGACGGCCGCGCCATTCGCCTTGCCGGGGGCCGGACGCACCGGATACAGCGCCGGCTGCGTTACGTTGCGCACCACGCGGCGGCCAAACATTTCCATCCACACTTCGGAGTCGGCCGACCCTGCGGACGACAGCGGGATCGAACTTTCGCTGGCGGGACTGATGGGCCTGGGCGGATTGGCGGCCAGGTAGGCCGTCATGTCCTGCATGCTTATGGGCTTCTTCGTGGCGCTATCCTGCGCGATGGCCGGGGCGGCCAGCAGCAGGCTGCCGGCAAGGGTGGCGATCAGTGCCAGGTTCATTGGGGTCTCCATGGTTGTTGGAATGACCAATGAGCTTAGGCAGGTTACGGCTGGCTGGGAAGCCGTCAATTGCGATAGCTGGTATCACGCGGCGCGCCATGTAAAAAAGGCCCGCACAAGGCGGGCCAGACCGAAGTTGCTACACTCAGTGAATCTTATTTCTTGACCTGGATCGAGCTTTTCACGTCCGTCACACCCTGCACGCCCTTGGCCAGTTCGACGGCACGGTCGGCTTCGGATTTCGACGGCACGAAGCCGCTCAGCATCACCACGCCCTTCTGGGTTTCCACGTGCACGTCCATCGCCTTCACGGTCTTGTCGGCGGCCATGTCGGCTTTTACCTTGGCGGTGATCATCGTGTCCGACATCGCGGCCTTGGCGGTGCCGGTCGCGTCAGCGGTCTTTTCCTTGGCCGACTGGGTCATGTCGGAAGCTTTTTCGCGGACATTCGCGGTGGCGGCGGCGGTGCGGTCGCCGGCACGGTCCATCGCGGCGGCGGTGCGGTCGCCGGCCCGGTCAGCGGCAGCGGCGGTGCGGTCGCGCACGTCGGCGGCGGTACCGGCCACGGCGGCGCCGGTGCCGTTATCGACCAGCACGGCGGTGCGGCCATCGCCGGCCGTCGACGCGGTCATGTTGGCTTTCATCGAACGTGCCTGGGCCTGGCAGGAATCCTTGGCGTCGCCGGACAGGTCGTCGCATTTTTCCTGGGCCAGCTCATACTTGGCGTCGGCCAGCTTGCGCTCGGCGCGCTGCAGTTCGTTGCCGGTGTTCTTGTGGTTGGCCACGGCATCGCGTTCCGCCTGGGCTTGCGCGACCTTTGCTTCCTCTTCGCACACATCCTGGGCGTTATCCTTCAGCTTCTCGCAACGTTCCTTGGCTGCCTTGTAGTTGGTTTCGGCCCTGTCGTGGGCTGCCTTGTACGCCGAGTTGTTCGCGGTCTGTGCGGTGGCGAATGCGCTGACCAGGGCCAGCGTGATGAATGCGGCTTTTTTCATGATAAGTCCCCTTAGGAAGATTGGCAGGAACGATTAAACGCTACCGCAACGCTTCCTTCTGTGCGCGGCCGTACACAGTCCGGGATTTTGTTGCCGATTTGTTACTCAGGGGGTGAGCAATCCCTTGCTCCACAGCACAGTGGCCTGCTCGAACGGCCCGGCCCCGGCGATGAACACACCGCCATGCGGGGCCAGCTGCAGCCACGCCCGGGTATCGTGCGAGCCGTGCTGGGTCGGCTGGTCGTCGCGCACCTTGCGCATCCAGCCATAGACATGGCCATACTGGTCGGGATGGCGCTGCTGCGTCCACGCCAGCGCCACCAGGTCCGAAAAACCTTCTTCCCGACGCGTTTCGCGCATCTGCTTCGACAGTTCCAGCAATGCGGGATTGTCGGCCATCTCATGCCCCACTTCGGTAAACCCGGCTGGCAGCGCATGCCAGTTGCCCCTTGCGTAACGCCAGCAATGTCCGACCTCATGCGCCGTCATCGCTTCGATCAGCACATCGCGCCGTTCGTCGGCGACGTCGGCAAGGATGGTTTCCGCATTCGGATTGCCGCGCATCGACAGCACCAGCTTGCAGCGGCCGTCGGCAAACCCCATCGCCAGCGGCACGTCGTTCGGCCCGGCCTTCGGCTGCACGATGATATCGATCGGCAGCCGCAGGTTTTTTGCATAGTTCAGTACCGGCGTGGCCGCGCTCAGCCAGCGGGTTTCCAGCGCTGTGAGCTGGGCGGCATGGGCATCGGTCGAAGCCAGCAGCAGTGGCGCAAGGGCAAGGGCGAGGATACGGAAGAGCGTCGGCATGAAGTACTCCATCGGGAAGAATTACTATACATGCCGCAAGGCAATTTGTTACCGGCAACGGGCGGCTGTTACAAATTATTTCCATGCAGGAATTTACAACTTTGCCGCAACGTTAACGACCGTTGCACGAATTAACGAGAGGAAACACGAAGAAGCTACATTAGTAGTGAGCGGAAAATTCGCTGGCAGCGAATTTCTTGCGGGAGCGCAATGAGGCTGTGGCGCTGCGCCGACGTGGGCGCGGGCGGGGGAATCCGTGGCCGGCCGGATGGCCTGCCACGGCAATGCGGCTGCCGGCCGTTTACTGCGACACCAGCGCGGCGGCGGTCGGAAAGGACGGGCGGATATCGTTCGGGACCGACTTCATGCGGTCCAGCGCCCGCTGGATTTCCGGCCGTATCACCACGTACTTCGCCATCATGCTTTTCGCGCGGGCGTAGTCGCCGGTGGCCTCGATGGTCAGGAACTCGCGGTCCAGGTTCGTCACGGCCTGGCGGATCTTCCTGAAGTCGACCGAGAACGTGCCGTCGTCATGCGCGACGAAACCGCCCTGGTCCAGCAGGTAGTTGACCTGGATCGCCATGCCGCGCGCGTGCGAGCTGGAAAGGCCGAAGTGCAGGGTGCGGAAGGCCGAGGCCAGGAAGGTGGTGTAGAGCTTGCGCTCTGCCGCCTCGCCCTGCCCCAGCGTGTCCTTCAGCTGGCCCTTCTCCATCATCGTCGCCAGCGCATACAGGCCGGTCACGTCGGCCTTGGCTTCCTCGATCGTCGAATACGTGTCCTTCAGGTCCTGGCGCGGCGTCGACTTGCCGCCCTGCGTGCTGTGCGGGCCCAGGCCGTGCGTGATCTCGTGCGCGAGGATGTGCGTGAAGAAGGAATTGAAGTCGAGGTCCTGCTGGTCCTGCGGGCGCAGCACCAGCTTCGCGATCGGGGTCAGCGTGGCCTTGAATTTCGCTTCCTGCACGTTCTTCAGCATCACGCGCTTGGAACCGCGCTGGCTGATGATGCGCTCGTCGTTCGGCAGGTTGTAGGCGGCGGTCTGCACGCCCATGTTGCCGTCGCCGGCGCCGAACACCTGGTTGACGACGACCATCGGCGCGACCGCGCCCACCTTGGGATTGCGGTACTTCGCGTCGAGCGGCAGGCTGTCCTCGATCTCCTGCATGTGCTTCGCGAAGAAGTCCAGCTTGGCCGTTTCGGCTTCGTCGCGGATGCTGACGTACGCTTCGAACGCGGCCTTGTAGCCGAACAGTTCGTCGTTATAGGTTTCGTATGGGCCGATCGTCACGTCCACCGCCGAATCGAGGTCCATCCACGCGAAGTCGGATGCCAGGTAATCGTTCGACAGGAACGCTTCGGCGCGCAGCGTGAGGAATTTTTTCAGCGACGCGTTGCCGGTGGCGGCGGCCGCCTCCTTCAGCAGCGCGGCCAGCTTCTCCAGTTCCGGCCTGTATTCGTCGGAATACTTCACCGTGGCGAACCTGCCGTCCTTGCCGGCGCGGATCGTGGTGAAGAACCACTGGGCCTGCTGCCTGTCGGCCGGCGGCAGGCCGTTCATCCACTTCTCGAGCGCCTCCTTGCCGGCACCGGCGGGATAGAAATTGGCGCCCTCCGGCTTCTTCGGCGGGATGGCGATGCCGGCCACCTGCGCCGGCAGGAATGAGGCATTGCCGTCCAGGGTGGACCAGGGGCCCTTGTTCAGCCAGAAGTAGTCGGCGCGCGCCTTGCCCAGCGGCGTGCGGTCCTTCTTCAGTGCCGCCCACAGCGCCTCGTTGTGCACCCAGCGCTGGCGCAGCTGCAGCGTGTCGATGACCTGCGCCGCCTCGACCAGCCTGGCGATCGCCTTGCGGTCGCCTGCCGTCAGCATCGACGTGTCGACGGCCAGCGCGACGGGCGCGAAACGGCGCGTCATCTTGTCCAGTTCGGCGACATCGGCCGGCGCCGCCATCGCCGTCGCGGCCGACACGGCCAGCACCATTGGAAGCAGGAGATTTTTCATGGGCCTTCCTTCACCTTGTGATTGAACGCCCATTGTAGAACCGCCGGCGACGCCCGCGCTCCTGCCGGTGCTCTTGCCCGGATACCGCGGCCGGCTTCAGGCCACTTCGGTGACGAAGCTCTCGCGCGGACGGCGCACTTTCGGCAAGTCCACCAGCCAGTCGCCTTCATCGGCGCGATAGCCCAGCGGCAGCATCGCCACGCTCTTCAGGCCGCGCGCATGCAGGCCCAGGATGTCGTCCACGGCGGCCGGGTCGAAGCCTTCCATCGGCACGCTGTCCACCTCCTCGAACGCGGCCGCGATCAGCGCGGCGCCCAGGCCCAGGAAGGCCTGCCGCGCGGTGTGGCTGAAGTTCACGGCGGCGCCACGCTGCGGGTAGCTGGCCAGCAGTTGCTGGCGATAGGCCTCCCAGCCTTCGTTCCTGAATCCGCGCACTTCATTGGTGTAGTCGAACATCTGGTTGATCCGCTCGGGCGTGTAGTCGTCCCATGCGGCGAACACCAGCAAGTGCGAGCCGTCGACCACCTGCTGCTGGTTCCACGCCACTTCGGCGATGCGCTTTTTCACGTCGGGATTGGTGACCAGCACGATTTCATAGGGCTGCAGGCCGCTCGACGTGGGCGCCAGGCGGGCCGCCTCGATGATGCGCTCGACCTTGTCGGCCGGTACGGCGCGGCTCGGGTCCATCTTCTTGGTGGCGTAGCGCCACTGCAGTTTTTCCAGTAATGGCATATGTGTTTCCTTTCTAGGATGAATGTGGAGCATTGTATTTTTCGCTGAAGCGCAGATAAACTGGCTTTTCGACAAATCGTTTATTCTCAAAAGACAATAATGGCCCGCCGTTTCGATCACCTGGCCGACGTGGAAGCATTGCTGCGCGTCGTCGACGAAGGCTCGCTCACCAATGCCGCCGTGGTACTCGGCACCACGCCGTCGGTGCTCAGCCGCTCGATCGCCCGCCTGGAAGCACGGCTGGGCGCCCAGCTGCTGCGCCGCACGACCCGCAGCCAGAGCCTCACCGACGCGGGCCGGCTTTACGTGGACGAGACCCGGCAGGCGTTCGCGCTGGTCGAGAAAGCGGAGCAGGCGATCTGCGGGCGCACGCCGCGGGAAGAACTGACCGGCCGCGTGCGGCTCAGCGTGCCCACCAGCTATGGCCACTGCCGGCTGGCGCCGATGCTGGCCACGTTCGCCGGCCGCCATCCGCGCGTGCAGGTGGAGCTCAACATCACGAACCGCAACGTGGACCTGGCCGCCGAAGGCTATGACCTGGCGATCCGCTCCGGCCCCCTGCCGGACAGCAGCATGGTTGCCCGCACGCTCGAAGAAGGCCGGCTGATCCTCGTCGCCTCGCCTGGCTATGCGCGCGGCGCCGGCCCGCTGGACACCTTCGCCGACCTGCAGCGCCAGCGCTGCATCGCCTTCGTGCGCCCCAGCACCGGCCGCGTGATTCCATGGCTACTGCGGGTCGACGGCAAGGATGTCGACTGGGTGCCACCGCCGGCGATCACCGTGTCCGACGACGTGATGGGTCTCGTCACGCTGGCGGTGCAGGGAATGGGCGTGGCGACCTGCCCGGAACTGATGGCCGCCGAACGCATCGCCGCGGGCCAGCTGGTGCAGGTGCTGCCCGCGCTGGGCGGGCGCACGCGCGCCTTCTCGCTGGTCTATGCGCCGCACCGCGGGCTGTCCCCTGCCGCACGGGCGCTGATCGATTTGCTGGTCGAGCAAACCGCGCCGCGTTCCGCCTGACCGTTACTGCCGCGGTGCCTGCGCCAGCTGGGCGAGCTTGCCTTCCGGCTGCCACCCCGCCCCCAGCGCCCGCGCCACCGACACGGCGGCCAGCAGGCGCTGCGTATCGATCTGCGCCGCGGCGCGGTCGGCGGCCAGCGCGCTGCGCTGCGCATCGGTCACGTCCAGGTAGGTCGACAGGCCGCGCTCGTAGCGGGCACGCGCCACCAGATAGGCGCGCTCGGCCGCCTGGCGCGACACCGCCTGCGCCTGCCCCTGGCGCTGGCGCTGCTGCACGTCGGACAGCGCATCTTCCACTTCGCGCAAGGCGGTCAGCAGTTTGCCCTGGTGGTTCGCCACCGCCTCGTCGTAGCGCGCCTGCGCGGCGGCCAGGTTGGCCTTGTTGCGGCCGCCGTCCAGCACCGGCAGCGACAGGGCCAGCGGGCCGAAGCTGAACTGGCGCGAGCCGCCCTTGGCGATCTCGGACAGGCTCTCGGACGCGAAACCGAAGTTGCCGGTCAGGCTCAGCGACGGATACAGCGCCCCCTCGGCCACGCCGATATCGGCATTGGCCGCCTTCAGCAGGGCCACGCTCTGCGCCAGGTCGGGCCGCTGCGCCAGCAGGCTGGCCGGCAGGCCGACCGGGATGGCCGGCGGCTGCGGCAGGCCGGCATTTGCGGCTACCGGCAGTACCGCCGACGACGGCGACGCCCCCAGCAGCACGGCCAGGCCGTGCTCCAGCGCGTTGCGCTGGCGCTGGACTTCTTCCAGGTCGGCTTCGGCATTGGCGCGTTCGATCTTGGCGCGCGACGTGTCGAGTTCGTTGGACAGGCCGGCATCGAAGCGCGCGTTCACCAGTTGCTCGGTCTCGCGGCGCGTGTCGAGCGCGCCACGCAGGATGCCGATCTCGGTATCGAGCCCGCGCAGTTGCCAGTAGGTCGTCGCGACCTGCGACGTCAGCATCAGCATCACGCCGTCGCGGTCGGCCTGTGCCGCCAGTGCCTGCGCATCGGCCGCTTCCACGGCGCGGCGCACCCGGCCCAGCAGGTCGAGTTCATACGAGAAAGTCGAGCCGACCGAATAATTGTTGCCGGCGACGGCGCGGCGGCCCAGCGCGATGCCCTGCGCCGTATTCTCCGACGTGCGCGTATTCGACACGCCGGCGCTGACGTTCAGCTGCGGCCGTTCGCTGGCGCGGGTGACGCCCAGCTGCGCCTCGGCCTGCAGCAGCCGCTGCGCCGCCGCCTTCACCGTCGGGCTGTCGGCCAGGGCCTGCCGCTCCAGCCGGTCCAGCGTGTCGTCGCCGAACACGCTCCACCATTGCTGCGGCATGCTTGCCGCCGCATCGGCGGCCTGCGGCGCATGCCGGAAGTGCGCATCGGCCATGTTGGCCGGCGCCGTGAAGTCGCTGCCGACGGTGGCGCAGCCGGACAGGAACAGGACGGCGGATGCCACCGCCACGGAGATGCTTTGCTTGATGAACATGGTGTTACCTCTAGTATTCAATGTCCGCCGGCGCCACCGCCCGATGGCGACTTGACCGGGTCCGACAGCCACAGGATGGCGATGCAGGACAGCAGGATGCCGCCGACGATGAAGAAGCCGTCGTTGTAGGCCATCACATACGCTTCGCGCCGCACGATGCCGTCGATCGCCTTGAGCGCCTTGTCGGCCGCGTTGGCGGGATCGAATCCCTGGCCGACGAAGGCCTGCGTCATCTGGTCGAGCCGCTGCTGCGTGGCCAGCGAAAAACTGGTGATCGATTCACCCAGCCGCGCCGAGTGGAAATGCTCGCGCGTCGACAGCGCGGTGGCCAGCAGGGCGATGCCGATCGAGCCGCCCAGGTTGCGGGTCATGTTGAACAGGCTCGATGCCGACGGCATGTCCTTCGGCGCGATGCCGTTCATCGCGAAGTTCGACAGGGTCAGCATCACGAACGGCTGGCCCAACGCGCGGACGATCTGCGACAGCATCAGCTGGTCGTAGCCCGTCGTCGCATCCATGTACGCGTTCATCAGGCACGAGCCGCCGAACAGCAACAGGCCGAACGAGCACAGGATGCGGTTGTCGATCTTCGCCGACAGCTTGGCCACGAACGGCATGATGAACAGCTGCGGCAGGCCGACCCACATGATCACTTCGCCGATCTGCATCGGCGAATAGCCGGCGATCTGGCCGAGGAACAGCGGCAGCAGGAACGACGAGCCGTACAGCCCCATGCCCATCACCGCGGACAGCATGGTGGCGACGAGGAAGTTGCGCTGGCCGTACAGGCCCAGGTTGACGAACGGCTGCTCGCGCATCGCGCTGGTGACGACCCAGCCCAGCAGGCCGACCAGCGCCAGCGCGGCGAAGGTGATGATGAACGCGGAATCGAACCAGTCCTTGCTGTTGCCTTCCTCGAGGAAGATCGTCAGGCTGGCCAGGCCCATTGCCATGAAGGCGATGCCCAGCCAGTCGGCATTCCACAACTGGTCGAGCTGCCACCTTTCCTTGTCCAGGCCATAGGCAATGCCGGCCATCAGCAGCAGGCCCGGCACCCAGTTGATGTAGAAGATCGACGGCCAGCCATACAGCTCGGACAGGTAGCCGCCCAGCGTGGGGCCCATGGCCGGCGCCAGCGTCGCCGTCAGGCCGAACAGCGCCATGCCGGCCGCGCGTTTCGACGGCGGCAGCTTGGTCATCACCAGCGTCATCGCCATCGGGATCAGCGCGCCGCCGGTAAAGCCCTGCGCCATGCGGAAGGCAATCATGCTTTCCAGGTTCCAGGCGAAGCCGCACAGCGTGGAGAACACCAGGAACAGCGCCGTGGTGCCCAGCATGTAGCCGCGCAGCGAGAACACCCGCGTCAGCAGCGCGGTCAGCGGGATGACGACGATTTCCGCCACCAGGTAGGCGGTGGAGATCCACGAGCCCTCTTCCTGCGTGGCCGACAGCGAGCCGAGGATATCCTTCAGCGACGAGTTGGTGATCTGGATGTCCAGCACCGCCATGAAGGCGCCCAGCATGCCGGCGGCTACCGCGACCCAGGTGCGGGCGGATACCGCACCGCTGGCCTGGCCATAAGCCGGGGCGCCCGGCGGGCTGCCAGCCATTGTCTGCGTGCTCATTGCGTCAGCCGCTTAGTGAACTTGCGGCTGTACTGGCGACTGAACTTGCGCCCGGGACTGCGCAGCGGCCTGCGCATGCCGTGGCGCGGCGTCGCCGATCGCCACTTCGGCGATCACCGACATGCCCGGCACCAGGCGGCCGGCCAGCGCCTTCCGGTCCTTGTCGTCGAGCGTGATCTTGACGGGCACCCGCTGCACGATCTTGGTGAAGTTGCCGGTGGCGTTATCTGCCGGCAGCAGCGCGAACTGGTTGCCCGAAGCGGGCGAGAAGCTGTCCACGCGGCCCGTCAGCTCCCGGCCAGGCAGTGCGTCGACGCTGATGTGCACCGGCTGGCCCGCATGCATCTGCGCCAGCTGCGTTTCCTTGAAGTTCGCGGTGATCCACACGTCATCCTGCACCAGCGCCGTCAGTTGCTGGCCCGGCGATACGCGCTGGCCCACTTCGATGCTGCGCTTGCCCACGCGGCCGCTGACCGGCGCGACGATGGTGTTGTAGGCGAGCTGCTGTTCGGCTTCCTTCAGCTGCACGGCGAGCACGCCGATCTGCGCTTTCAGCACATCGCGCGCGGACGTCGCCGCGGCGATCTGCGCCCTGGCGGCGGCGGCACTGTCCTTGCGGG
Organism: Pseudoduganella sp. jia 9; assembly: GCF_055502615.1. NCBI lineage: Bacteria > Pseudomonadati > Pseudomonadota > Betaproteobacteria > Burkholderiales > Oxalobacteraceae > Pseudoduganella > Pseudoduganella sp. jia 9. The sequence continues at coordinate 34,338 of NZ_JBUPWE010000029.1, forward strand.
CCGCGACGTCGGCGGTCGCGCTGGCGCGGGTCGCGTTCGCGGCATCCAGTTCGGCCTTCGACACGGCCTTCATCTGGCTGGTGTACAGCTGGCCGTAACGCTCGGCATCCTGGTTGGCACGCACCAGCAGCGCTTCGGACTGTTTCACCTGGGCGGCGCTGGCGCTGGCCTGGGCCTTCACCTGGGCGACCTGGGCATCGGCCTGCACCACCTGCGTCTCGGCGCTGGCGATCTGGGCACGGATCTGCTCGACCTTCAGGCGCTGGTCGAACGGATCGAGCTCGGCGATCACGTCGCCCGCCTTCACGTACTGGTTATCGTCGATCAGCACTTTCGTCACGGTGCCGGCAACGCGCGAGGACACCGGGTGCACGTGGCCGGCCACGTAGGCGTTCTCGGTTTCCACGAAGTGCGCGCTGCGGTACCACATGCGGCCACCGCCGGCGATGGCCGCGGCGGCGATCAGGCCGGCCACGATCAGCACGCGCCGGTTCGGCTTCTTCGCCGCGGCGGCCGCGTTGCCTGCCTGCGGGGTTGCGCCCAGCGCTTTTTGTTCTGCCTGGTTGGACATGGAAACTCCGAGAAATGAAATGGACTGCGCGCATTATTGGTCATCCGATTCCCGAAGTCAAGAAATGAAACGGTTGCATTTCATTTCTAGCTGGAATAAAGTGGCGGCCTCTGATAGCCTTTGGCGTTCCCGCCTCCAGGAGATGTCCACACCAATGTCTGACGAGCAAATGACCGCCGAATCCCCCTGCCCGATCGTGGCCCGCGGCGCCGGACGTCCGCGCGCCAGCGACGCGGAAGCACGCACGCAGGAACTGATGAGTGCCGCCGCCGAGCTGTTCCTCGAAAAAGGCTATGCCAAGGTCAGCCTGGAAATGATCGCGCGCCGTGCCCGCGTGGCCGTGCGCACGATCTACGTGAAATTCGGCGGCAAGAGCGGCCTGTTCCGCGAAATCCTCGCTTCGGGCCGGGGTATCTACTTCGATACCATGGAAGACCTGGAAACCAGCCGCCGTCCGATCCGCGAGGTGCTGCTCGACTTCGGCACACGCTTCCACAACCTGGTGTCTTCCGGCTCCGTGATCAAGCTGTACCGGATGGTGATCGCCGAGGCGCACCACGATCCGGAGCTGGCCGAGGCATTCTTCGAATCCGGTCCACGGCAGACCCGGCTGGCACTGGAGCGCTACTTCAGCCGGCCGGACATCCGCGCGCAGTTGCGCGACATCCCCGCCGACCAGCTGGTGGTCCACCTGATGAATTGCCTGATGGGGGACCACCTGAAACGCTATCTGTTTGCCGCGCCGGCGGCCGGCACCCCGCAAGAGGACCTTGCACTGGTCGAACAGCGCGTGGACCTGTTCCTGCACGGTGCCAAGGCTTGACACGTTCGCGCCGGTAACTCATCCTTGGTGACCAGCGCAATTGTGCGCTGTCGCACGGACCGTGCGCTGCCACTGAGGGATAATAATTTCCTCAAGAATATATTTTTGCAGGGAGGCTCTATGAGCAAGTTCGACAGGCTGGAATGGTCGCAGAAAGTTGCTGCGCTGAATGAACGCATTCGTGGTTTCCAAGCCAATCCCAGCCAGGAACAACTTGAATTGGCGATCAATGAACTGCGTGCGTATGCCGATGCGGCTACCGCCGGCATGGAAATTCCGCCGCGCTTCATCGCCAGCTGACACGTCAGCCTGAAACACGCAATACGAAACCCGGGCCGTCCCGGGTTTTTTTTCGCTGGTGAAAATTGGTGCGAGGGACCGGATTTTTTGTAATTGACAGGGGAATCGGCATGCGGTCTAATGTTCCGCAGTGCATGAAATCGTTTTCAAGCATTTGCGTGCACGCCCTCTTTTCTCTTCCAGCCGACTAAGACAATGACCGACAAACTGCAATTTCCGCCTTCGTTCACGTGGGGCGTGGCCACCAGCTCGTTCCAGATCGAAGGTGCCGCCACCGCCGATGGCAAGGGCCCGTCCATCTGGGACACGTTCAGCCACACGCCTGGCAAAGTGATCGATGGCAGCAACGGCGACGTGGCCTGCGACCATTACCACCGTTACGCGGAAGACGTCGGCATCATGGCGGACCTGCACGTGGATGCCTACCGCTTCTCGATGGCCTGGGCGCGCGTGCAGCCGGCCGGCAAAGGTGCCTGGAACGAAGCCGGCTTTGCCTTCTACGAACGCCTGCTGGACGAGCTGGACAAGAAGAACATCGCTGCCCACGTGACGCTGTACCACTGGGACTTGCCGCAAGGCCTGCAGGATGAAGGCGGCTGGCTGAACCGCGACACCGCCTACCACTTCGCCGAATATGCCGCGGAAGTGGCGCGCCGTTTCGGCAATCGCGTGAAAACGATTGCAACGCACAACGAGCCGTGGTGCACGGCCAACCTGGGCTATGGCAATGCGCAATTCGCCCCCGGCGTGGCGGACAACAAGCAATCGGTGCAGGTGTCGCACCACCTGCTGCTGTCGCACGGCCTGGCGATGAAGGCGATGCGCGCCGTCGGCAGCTCGGCCCAGCTGGGCATCGTGCTGAACCAGTGGACCGCCGACGCGGCCACCGACAGCCAGGCCGACCGCGATCTCGCCACCTGGGAATACGCCCGCTCGGTGCAGTGGTTCATGGACCCGATCTTCAAGGGCCACTACCCGGAATACGCGCTGCGCGGCCACGGTGCCGATGCCCCTGAAGTGAAGGCGGGCGACTTCGACATCATCCGCCAGACGATCGACTTCCTCGGCGTGAACTATTACTTCCGTTCGTTCTGCAGCGCCGAGACGCCGCCGCGCCAGGCGCCCGCCGCGCTGGGCACCACGGACATGGGCTGGGAAATCTACCCGCAGGGCCTGACCGAACTGCTGGTGAAGCTGAAGGGCGAATACGACCTGCCGCCGATCTACATCACCGAGAACGGCATGGCCAACCCCGATCACGAGCTGGTCGACGGCCGCATCGCCGATGCCAAGCGCATCGACTATGTTGAACGCCACCTGGCGGCGCTGAAGGAGGCGATGGACGCGGGCGTGGACGTACGCGGCTACTTCCTGTGGAGCCTGCTGGACAACTTCGAGTGGAACTCCGGCTACGCCAAGCGCTTCGGCATCATCCACGTCGACTACGCGACCCAGAAGCGCACGCCGAAGGACAGCGCGCACTGGTACCGCGAATTCATCGACACGCAGCGCCGCAAATAAGCAAAAAGCAGCGCTGTTGGCGCTATCATGGCAGGTACAGCGCGGCAGGCACAGCGGCAATATAGCCGCCCGCGACAATGACGACCAAGACAGGAGACGACATGAACACGAAAGCCGCCACGCCGGGCGCCTTGCCCGCCAACGGCACCACCGGCGCCGCGCCGCGGGTCAGCCCGTTGCTGTGGGTGCCCTCCGGGTACTTCACGATGGCGCTGGCCTACGTCATGCTCACCAGCGTGACAGCGATCATGTTCAAGAACCTGGGCATGGACAACGGCAAGGCGGCCGAATATGCCAGCTATCTGATCCTGGCCTACACGATCAAGCCGCTGTTCGCGCCGTTCGTGGAAATGTACCGCACCAAGAAGTTCTTCGTGCTGTGCGCGCAGCTCGCCATCGGCATCGGCTTCGGCCTGGTGGCGCTGGCGATGTCCCTGCCCGGCTACATGGCGATCATGATCGGGCTGTTCATCGTGCTGTCGTTCGTCGGCGCCACGCAGGACATCGCTTCCGACGGGGTGTACGTGACGGCGCTCGACACGCGCACGCAGTCGCTGTACTGCGGCATCCAGAGCCTGTCGTGGAACGTCGGCCCGATCGTCGCTTCCGGCGGCATGGTCTACCTGTCCGGCTGGCTGCACGCCAATGTGTTCGGCCACGACCCGAAAGTATTCGGCGAAGCCTGGATCGACAGCTGGCGCATCGTGTTCTTCATCGTGGCCGGCATCACGCTGGTGATGTCCGCATGGCACCTGCGCACGATGCCGGAAGGCTCCAGGGCGGAAAACGCCCCCGCGTCGATCGGCCAGGCGCTCAATATCCTGTGGGATTCGTTCGTCACGTTCTTCCAGAAGCGCGACGTGTGGCTGATGGTGGGCTTTGCCTTCCTGTTCCGCCTTTCCATCGGGCTGCTGGAAAAGATCGGGCCGTTCTTCATGGTCGACCCGGTGGCCAAGGGCGGCCTCGGGCTGTCCAACGAACTGCTGGGCATCGTGTACGGCACCTATGGGCTGGTGGCGGTGCTGGTCGGCTCGCTGCTGGGCGGCTTTTTCGTGGCCAAGCGGGGCCTGAAGCCCACGCTGTTCCTGCTGTGCTGCGCCGTCAACATCCCGAACGTGACGTTCCTGCTGATGGCGATGTACCAGCCCAGCAGCCTGCTCGCGATCAGCGCCGGCGTGGCCATCGAGAAATTCTTCTACGGCTTTGGTTCCGTGGGCTTCATGATCTACCTGATGCAGCAGCTCGCGCCGGGCAAGTATTCGACCACGCACTACGCGTTCGGTACCGGCCTGATGGGGCTGTGCATGATGGTGACGGGCGCCGTGTCCGGCCACCTGCAGGAGTGGATGGGCTATGTGAATTACTTCTGGTTCGTGATGGCGGCCACCATTCCATCGTTCCTGGTGACCTGGTTCGCGCCGTTCCATCACAAGGAGGCGTGAACTGCGGCGCCGCGGCCGGCGCTCAGTTCTTGCGGTAGTGCGAGGCCAGCAGTTCGTAATCCTCCGGCGCCTCGAACAGCGCCGGATCTGGTTCGCTCCGGTCGAGCTCCGACAGCTCGACGATCGACTCGCCGGAACGGGGATCGCTGTGCCTGCGGTACAGCGTCATCCCGATCTCTTCCGCGTACCAGCTTTCCTTCGTCACCTCGATGTTCTCACCCTCCCCGCCCACCCTGGTGCGGACGATCCGGCCGGTGGCGCTCACGCCTTCGATGTCGCGCTGCCCCAACTGTTCCACGGCTGACCCGGCCTTGGCCGCGCTTGCCTGCGCCGGGTCGCCCTCCCTGTCGAGCGCCGCCGCCGGCCGCCGTGCGCCAGCCGTTGCCAGCTGGTTCTGATGATCGAGGAAGATCGTCGCGCCGTCGAGCCCGATGACAACGGAGTGATCGAGTTCGCCCTCGCTGTCCAGCGTGTCCTGGCGTGTCCGGCCGGCGCTGTCCCGGTACAGCCGCATCACGGTTTGCCGGGTGAATTCGTCGCCGTCCGGCAGGAGGCGGCGGATCGTCACGGTCTGGATGACGCTGTACGGGCGCCCGGTGACCAGCGACGCGGCCGCCTGCCGGGATTGCCGGGCGGCGGGCTCCGCGGCATCGGCCTGGTTCGCCTGGTTCGCCTGGATTTCCTGATTCGCCGAGCTGGCATTGGCCGACACGAAGCCGGCCAGCAGTATCGAGGGTAGGTGCTTGTTCATGGCGTGCCTTTCGGAATGCAGGACAGCATGCGAAGGAGGTGGGGCATTCATGCTACACCTCGTACTGTCGCCGAAACGCACGAATGGTGGCAGTTCTCAGTTCCCGCCAAGCTTGAGGGCGCGCGGACGGTAATCCTCCGGCACGGCAAACAATGCGGGATCCGGTTCGCTGCGGTCGAGGTTACTCATGACGAGGATGGATTCGCCCTGCGCATCGGTGTTCTTGACATACAGGTGAATGCCCAGCTCTTTCGCCGTCCAGCTTTCGGTGCTGACGTCCCGGGTCTTGCCGCCGCCGGTAATCTGGTACCGGGTGAGCTGGCCGGTTGCCGCCACGCCTTCGATGTCGCGTTCACCCAGCTGTTCCACGACAGGCCTCGCGGCTGCGTTGCGCAGCGCAGGCGGCTGGGTGATGGCGCTTTGCCTGTCGCGATGCACGGATGCGAGCCGGCCCGTGCTCCTCGTCGACGCGGTCTTGTCCCTGTGATTCAGGACGATTGCCGAGCCATCGGTTCCCGTGATGAACGAGGTGACCAGGTTGCCGTCACCGTCCAGCATATCCTGGCGCTCCCTGCCCGCGCTGTCGCGGTACCGTTTCGTTACGGTCTCGCGCGTGGACTCGCCGCCGCCAGGCTGCTCGCGGCGCATCGTCAGCGTGTGCGTGGCACTGTACGGTTGGTCGAGGACCAACTGGCGCTTGGGCTGCGCGGCCTGCTGGCTTGCGGATGCGCGGGCGCCGGTATCGGCGGCCCAGGCACTGGCCGACACAAGGCCGGCGAGCATTACTGCGAGGATGCGCTTGTTCATGATTCCTTTCAGGATGAAAGCATGGCAATGGGATGCAGCCATTCATCCTAGCATCGCGCAAGGCCGTCAAAATGCGCGGATCGTCACGCTGCGATGCGGCCCTGCACATCCGCTGCCGGGCTTATCTTTTGTCTGGCGGGATATGGCGGAGAGCCGCGGCGAACGCAGCATGGGCGGCAGGGTCGACGGGCCGGGATTTCGGCCCGGTACGCGCCGGGTCCTTGCCGAGGTAATTGTCGTTCTTCCAGTTGCGCGCCGGGCGCACCGGGCGCGGCACGAATCCGCCGCCGCAGTTCGGGCAGACGTTCTGCAGCAGGCCATCGACGCAATCGGCGCAGAACGTGCATTCGTAGCTGCAGATGCGAGCATCCGTCGCGTGCGGCGGCAGCGCCTTGTTGCAGTGTTCGCAGGTAGGCCTGAGTTCGAGCATGGCATTTCCTTTCATCGATGACCCGATGATAGGCGGGCCGCGATTGACAGGAATGACAGCGATGGTTGAATATCTGCCACATGCCTCCCTCCCCTGCCATACCGCTCGACATCTGGCTGCTGGTGTTTCCGGGCTTCCTGCTGCTCGATGCCACCGGGCCGATCCAGGTATTCGCCAGCGCCAACGACGAGGCGCGCGATGCCGGCCTGCCGGAGCCCTACCGCATCCATCTGGTGGCGCAAGGCGGCGGCGCCATCGCATCGTCGGCCGGCGTGAGTATGCTGGCTGCGCCGTTGCCGCGGCGCGGCATCGCGGGCGGCACGCTGGTAGTGTCCGGCGGCGGCAGCGCGTCGCTGCCTTCCTCCACGACGGACGCAGGATGCGCGCTGCTGCGCTGGGTGGCCCGGACCAGCGAGAGCGCGGCGCGCTGCTGCTCCGTCTGCGCCGGCGCCTTCGTGCTGGCCCGCGCCGGCCTGCTGGACGGCCGCCGCGCCGTCACGCACTGGCAGGACGTGCCTGCGCTGCGCGAGCAGCATCCGGAGATCGACGTGCAGGACGACGCGATCCACGTCCGCGACGGCAAGTTCCGCACCTCCGCCGGCATCAGCGCCGGCATGGACCTGGCGCTCAGCCTCGTCGAGGAAGACCTGGGCCGCGCAGCCGCGCTGGCGGTGGCCCGGCGGATGGTGCTGTTCCTGAAACGCCCCGGCGGACAGCGCCAGTTCAGCGCCGAGCTGCTGGCGCAGTCGCAGCCGGAAGGCGTCACCGCGCAGCTGACGGCGTGGCTGCGCCCCCGCCTGGAGCGCCAGCTCGATGTCGAACAGATGGCCGCGGCGTGCGCGCTCACCGTCCGCACGCTGCATCGCCGGCTGCGGCAGGAAGCGGACGTCACACCCGCACAACTGCTCGCCCGCTTGCGGATGGAAGTCGCGTGCAGCCTGCTGGAGCGGCCGCGCATGACGGTCAAGGAAGCCGCCCGGCGCAGCGGCCACGGCAGCGAATACAACCTGCGGCGCGCCTTCATGCAAAGGCTGGGCGTGCTGCCCAGCGACTACCAGGCCCGCTTCGCCTGATACCTCACGACTGATCAGCTGGTCGCAAAACAACACTGGGGGCGCGGCAGGGGTTTCGCGGAGCATGCTCCGCGCCTGACAAGCGGTAATGGCATGCATGCCATTACTCCTCCCAGTCCCCAAATTTATACAACGGATTTTGTTGTAAAAAATCGGGGACTGTCCCTGTTGTGAAAACGCCACCCGAAGGTGGCGTTTTGTGTGCTGCGGGGGGTGCCGGGATCAGCGCTTGCGCACTGGCGGCAGGTCGGTGCAGACGCCTTCGTACACTTCGGCGGCCATGCCGATCGACTCGCCCAGGGTCGGGTGCGGGTGGATCGTCTTGCCGATGTCGGTGCCGTCGGCGCCCATCTCGATGGCCAGCGCGATCTCGCCGATCATGTCGCCAGCGTGCGTGCCGACGATGGTGCCGCCCACGATGCGGTGGGTTTCAGCGTCGAACAGCACTTTCGTGAAGCCTTCGTCGCGGCCGTTGGCCACGGCGCGGCCCGAGGCGGCCCACGGAAAGTGGCCCTTCTCGACCTTGATGCCCTTGGCTTTCGCTTCGTCTTCGGTCAGGCCGACCCACGCCACTTCCGGATCGGTGTAGGCGACCGACGGGATCACGGAGGCATCGAAGTGCGACTTCTGGCCGACTGCCGCTTCGGCAGCCACGTGGCCTTCATGCACCGCCTTGTGCGCCAGCATCGGCTGGCCCACCAGGTCGCCGATGGCGAAGATGTGCGGCACGTTGGTGCGCATCTGACTGTCGACGTTGATGAAGCCGCGATCCGTGACGTTCACGCCGGCCTTGTCGGCGGCGATCTTCTTGCCGTTCGGGCTGCGGCCCACGGCCACCAGGACCATGTCGTAGATCTGCGGTTCCGGTGCGGTGGCACCGGCTTCGGCGGCTTCGAACGTGACCTTGATCCCTTCCGGCAGCGCTTCCACGCCCACGGTCTTCGTCTTGGTCATGATGTTGTCGAAGCGCGCGGCGTTGTACTTCTGCCAGACCTTGACGGCATCGCGGTCGGCGCCCTGCATCAGGCCATCCATCATCTCGACCACGTCGATGCGCGCGCCGAAGGTGGAATACACGGTGGCCATTTCCAGGCCGATGATGCCGCCGCCGATCACCAGCATGCGCCTCGGCATGAAGCGCAGTTCCAGCGCGCCGGTCGAATCGACGATGCGCGGATCTTCCGGCACGAACGGAAGCTTGACGACGGAAGAACCGGCAGCAATGATCGCCTGCTTGAACTGCACGACCTTCTTCGTGCCGTCGGCGCCGGTGACTTCGATGTGGTTCGGGCTGACGAACTGGCCCACGCCCTGCACCACCTGCACCTTGCGCGCCTTGGCCATGCCGGACAGGCCGCCGGTCATCTTCGAGATCACGCCTTCCTTGTACTTGCGCACTTCGTCGATGTCGACTTCCGGCCTGGCGAACTTGACGCCGTGCTTGCCCAGGTGGGCCGTCTCGTCGATCACGGAAGCCAGGTGCAGCAGCGCTTTCGACGGGATGCAGCCGACGTTCAGGCACACGCCGCCCAGCGTCGCGTAACGCTCGACGATCACGGTGTTCTGGCCCAGGTCGGCCGCGCGGAACGCTGCCGAGTAGCCGCCAGGGCCGCCGCCCAGCACCATCATGTCGCACTGGATGTCGACATTGCCGGAGTACGAACCGGCAGCCGGCGCAGGACCTGCCGCCGGAGCGGCAGGCGCCGGCACGGCCGGTGCGCCGTAGACCGGCGCCGCCTGGCCGGGTGCCTCGCCTTTTTCGGCAGGCTTGGCAACGTCGGCAGCGGGTGCCGCCGCCGGAGCTGCAGCCGGGGCAGCGGCGCCTGCCGCTTCCTCCAGCAACAGCAGCAGCGAGCCTTCGGACACCTTGTCGCCCACCTTGAACTTCAGCTCCTTGACCACCCCGGCGTGCGTGGCCGGGATTTCCATGGAAGCCTTGTCGGACTCCACGGTGGCGATCGACTGGTCGACCTTGATCGTGTCGCCCACCTTGACGATCACCTCGATGACTTCGACTTCCTTGAAGTCGCCGATGTTCGGTACTTTTACCTCAACGATGCTCATGTATCGGGCTCCTTACAGCAGCACTTTGCGCATGTCGCCCAGCACTTCTGCCAGGTAGACTGCGAAGCGGGCACCGGACGCGCCGTCGACCACGCGGTGGTCGTACGACAGCGACAGCGTCATCATCAGGCGCGGCACGAACTGCTTGCCGTCCCACACCGGCTTCATCGAAGCCTTCGACAGGCCCAGGATCGCCACTTCCGGCGCATTCACGATCGGCGTGAAGTGCGAGCCGCCGATGCCGCCCAGCGACGAGATCGTGAACGTGGCGCCCTGCATGTCGGCCGGTTTCAGCTTGCCTTCGCGCGCCGCCAGCGACAGTTCCGTCATTTCGCGGGCGATCTGCGACACGCTCTTCTGGTCGGCGTTCTTCACCACCGGTACTACCAGGCCTTGCGGCGTGTCGGCGGCGAAGCCGATGTTGTAGTACTTCTTCAGGATCAGGTTCTCGCCCTTCGCGTCCAGCGAGGAGTTGAACGCCGGGTACTTCTTCAGCGCCGCGGCCGATGCCTTGATGACGAAAGCCAGCATCGTCAGCTTGGCGGCATCCTTGTTCTTCGCGTTGGCGTTGTTAGTCTCGACACGGAATGCTTCCAGGTCGGTGATGTCGGCATCCTCGAACTGCGTCACGTGCGGGATCATCACCCAGTTGCGGTGCAAATTCGGGCCGGAGATCTTCTTGATGCGCGGCAGCGGCTGCAGTTCCGTTTCGCCGAACTTCGAGAAGTCCAGCGACGGCCATGGCAGCAGGTTCATGCCGGCACCACCGCCGGCTGCTGCATTTCCTCCACCTTGGGCGGCGGTCGGCGCGGCAGCGCCGGCGATCACGCCCTTCACGTAGTTCTGCACGTCCTGCTGGGTGATGCGGCCTTTCGGGCCGGTGCCCGGCACTTTCGTGACGTCCACGCCCAGTTCGCGGGCGAACTTGCGGACGGACGGCGATGCGTGGGCCAGCTTGCCCGATACAGCCGGAGCTGCCGGCGCTGCAGCGGCCGGAGCTGGAGCCGCGGCAGGTGCCGCCGCCGGGGCAGCAGCAGGAGCCGGGGAAGGAGCAGAAGCGGCAGGTGCCGGAGCGGCGGCAGCAGGAGCAGCCGAGCCGCCGGTCGATTCCACGACCAGCACCAGCGAACCTTCGGCGACCTTGTCGCCGACCTTGACCTTGATCTCCTTCACCACGCCGTCGTGCGACGACGGGATTTCCATCGAGGCCTTGTCGGACTCCACGGTGATCAGCGACTGGTCCTTCTTGATCGTGTCGCCCACCTTGACCATCAGTTCGATGACTTCCACTTCCTTGAAGTCGCCGATGTCCGGTACCTTGACGTCGACCGGGCCGGCGGCGGCTGCCGGAGCAGCGGCCGGCGCAGGCGCCGGAGCCGGTGCAGCAGCGGCAGCAGGTGCCGGCGCGGCGGCGGCGGGAGCCGGTGCAGCGGCAGCGGCGCCCTCACCTTCCACCAGCAGCAGCAGCGAACCCTCGGCGACCTTGTCGCCGACCTTGACCTTGATTTCCTTGATGACGCCGGCCGACGACGACGGAATCTCCATCGACGCCTTGTCCGATTCGACGGTGACCAGCGACTGGTCGACCTTGATCGTGTCGCCGACCTTCACCATCAGCTCGATGATCTCGACTTCCTTGAAATCGCCGATATCCGGGACTTTGACTTCCACAATGCTCATAGCGTTTGCTCCGTATTCTCGTTATTGGGTCACCGGATTTGGCTTGTTCGGGTTCAGGCCATATTTCACGACAGCCTGTTCCACCACGGCGAGGTCGATCTTGCCTTCGTCGGCCAGCGAACGCAGCGCGGCAACCGTGATGTAGTAACGATTCACCTCGAAGAACTCGCGCAGCTTGGCGCGGCTGTCCGAGCGGCCGAAGCCGTCGGTGCCCAGCACGCGGTAGGTGCGGTCCTTCGGCATGAAGGCGCGGATCTGCTCGGCGTACAGGCGCATGTAGTCGGTCGTGGCAATGATCGGGCCCTGCGTGTCCTTCAGCAGGCCGGTCACGTACGGCACGCGCTGTTCCTTCGTCGGGTTGACGAGGTTCCAGCGCTCGGCGTCCTGGCCGTCGCGCGCCACCAGCGTCAGCGACGGTGCGGACCACACGTCGGCGGCGACGCCCCAGTCCTTTTCCAGCAGCTCGGCGGCGAACATGGATTCGCGCAGGATCGTGCCGGAGCCGATCAGCTGGACGCGCTGGCCGGCGTTCGCGGTGCCTTCCTGCAGCAGGTACATGCCCTTCAGGATGCCCTCTTCCTGGCCAGCCTTCAGGCCCGGATGAGCGTAGTTCTCGTTCATGATGGTGATGTAGTAGAACACGTCTTCCTGTTCCGTCACCATGCGGCGCAGGCCGTCATGAATGATCACCGCCAGCTCGTGGCCGAAGGTCGGGTCGTACGGCAGGCAGTTCGGGATCGCCGCGGCGAACAGGTGGCTGTGGCCATCCTCGTGCTGCAGGCCTTCGCCGTTCAGCGTGGTACGACCGGCGGTGCCGCCCATCATGAAGCCGCGGGCGCGCATGTCGCCTGCCGCCCAGGCCAGGTCGCCCACGCGCTGCATGCCGAACATCGAGTAGTACGTGAAGAACGGGATCATCACGCGGTTGTTCGTCGAGTACGACGTGGCCGCCGCGATCCACGAGCTCATGCCGCCCGCTTCGTTGATGCCTTCCTGCAGGATCTGGCCGGCCTTGTCTTCGCGGTAGTACATCACCTGGTCCTTGTCGACCGGCTCGTACAGCTGCCCTTGCTGGTTGAAGATGCCGATCTGGCGGAACAGGCCTTCCATGCCGAAGGTACGCGATTCGTCGACCAGGATCGGCACCACGCGCGGGCCCAGGCTCTGGTCGCGCAGCAGCGCGGTGATGATGCGCACGAATGACTGGGTCGTCGAGATCTCGCGGCCTTCCGCGGTCGGCTCCAGCACGTTCTTGAACGCTTCCAGTGGCGGCACGACCAGCGTTTCATCCGCCTTCATGCGGCGCGCCGGCAGGTAGCCGCCCAGAGCCTTGCGGCGCTCGTGCAGGTACTTCATTTCAGGCGCGTCGTCGGACGGCTTGAAGAACGGGATCTCGGCCAGCTTGTCGTCCGGGATAGGAATGTTGAAGCGGTCGCGCATTTCGCGGATCGCCTCGTCGTCCAGCTTCTTGGTCTGGTGGGCGGTGTTGCGCGCCTCGCCGGACTTGCCCATGCCGTAGCCCTTGACCGTCTTCACCAGCAGCACGGTCGGCTTGCCCTGGGCTTCCTGCGCCACCTTGAACGCGGCGTAGATCTTGTGCGGGTCGTGGCCGCCGCGGGTCAGGCGCCAGATGTCGTCGTCGCTCATGTTGGCGACCATTTCCAGCAGCTTCGGATGCTTGCCGAAGAAGTGCTTGCGCACGTAGGCGCCATCCTTGGCCTTGTAGTTCTGGTATTCGCCGTCCAGCGTTTCCATCATCACGCGCTGCAGGATGCCTTCCTTGTCCTTGGCCAGCAGCTCGTCCCAGCCCGGGCCCCAGATGACTTTCACGACGTTCCAGCCGGCGCCGCGGAATTCGCCTTCCAGTTCCTGGATGATCTTGCCGTTGCCGCGCACCGGGCCATCAAGGCGCTGCAGGTTGCAGTTGACGACGATGACCAGGTTGTCCAGCATTTCGCGGGCAGCCATGCCGATCGCGCCCAGCGATTCCGGCTCGTCCATCTCGCCGTCGCCGCAGAAGGCCCAGACCTTGCGGCCGTCGGTGTTGGCGATGCCGCGCGCGTGCAGGTACTTCAGGAAGCGCGCCTGGTAGATCGCCATCAGCGGGCCCAGGCCCATCGACACGGTCGGGAACTGCCAGAAGTCCGGCATCAGTTTCGGGTGCGGGTACGACGACAGGCCACGGCCGTCCACTTCCTTGCGGAAGTTGATCAGCTGGTCTTCGGTCAGGCGGCCTTCCAGGTAGGCGCGCGCGTACACGCCGGGCGACGAGTGGCCCTGGATGTACAGCAGGTCGCCGCCGTGCTCTTCGCTCGCGGCTTTCCAGAAGTGGTTGAAGCCGATGCCCAGCATGTTCGCCAGCGAGGCGAACGAGGACAGGTGGCCACCCAGGTCGCCGTCGGCCCGGTTGGCGCGAACCACCATCGCCATCGCGTTCCAGCGCATCCACGAGCGCAGGCGCTCTTCGTATTCCAGGTTGCCCGGGCAGTGCGCGCCCACGTCGGCAGGAATCGTGTTCACGTACGCGGTGTTGGCCGAGAACGGAATGTCGGCGCCGCGGCGGCGGGCCAGGTCGGCCAGGCGCTCCATCAGGTACTGGGCGCGCTCCGGACCTTCATTCTGCAATACGGCTTCGAGCGCCTCGAGCCATTCCTTGGTTTCCAGTGCGTCCGGATCGTTGGCGGTTTGGGCCGTGACCTGGTCAAGTTGAGCTGACATCTATCTAGTCTCCTGAGTGAATTGGCCCGAACCGATGCGGTGATCGTGGCGGACGCGAGGGGTGATTATTTACCAAGACTTTTACGAAGTGTGAGGATTCTAACAGTGAATTTCGCCATTTTCAAAATATGGAAGCTGTTTTTATAATGTGAAATCCCCCTATGGAAAAATGCTGCAATGCCGCATAAATACGCGGTTTCCGATCATCGTTCGAGGTAAATAAATCAACTTATTGAGCGGAACGGAAGCGTTTCCGCCGCCGGGATGCCCGGATCGCCGAAACCCGGCTGAAAACCATCAGTCGCTCCCGATGCGGGCCCGGGACGGACCGGACATGGCCGCCGCCCGCCTGGCCTCCCTATGGCGCGATGCGAAGTGCCGGCGGCTTGCGGTGCGCATTTATAATGTCGGTCTTTCATCCCACCACTAGCCAATCATCATGTCTGCCCAACTCATCGACGGAATTGCCCTCTCCCAGAAACTGCGCGCCGAAATCGCCTCCCGCGCCGCCGCATTGACCGCCCAGGGCAAGCAGCCCGGCCTGGCCGTGATCCTGGTGGGCGAAGACCCGGCCAGCCAGGTGTACGTGCGCAACAAGGTGAAGGCGTGCGGCGACGTGGGCATCCACTCGGTGCTGGAAAAATATGACGCCGACCTGAGCGAACAGGCCCTGCTCGACCGTATCGCGGCACTGAACGCGGACCCGGCGATCCACGGCATCCTGGTGCAGATGCCGCTGCCGAAGCACATCAATCCGCACAAGGTCATCGAAGCCATTTCCACGTCGAAGGACGTGGACGGCTATTCGGTGCTGTCGGCCGGCGAACTGATGACCGGCCTGGAAGGCTTCCGCCCCTGCACGCCGTACGGCTGCATGAAGCTGATCGAATCGACCGGCGTCGACCTGCGCGGCAAGCACGCGGTGGTGATCGGCCGCAGCAACACGGTCGGCAAGCCGATGGGCCTGCTGCTCTTGCAGGCCAACGCTACCGTCACCATCTGCCACAGTGCTACCCCGGACCTCTCCGTGTATACGAAGCAGGCCGACGTGGTTGTGGCAGCCGTCGGCCGCCGCAACACGCTGACCGCCGACATGGTGAAGCCAGGCGCAATCGTGATCGATGTGGGCATGAACCGCGACGATAATGGCAAGCTGTGCGGGGACGTGGACTTTGCCGGCATCAAGGAAGTGGCCGCGCACATCACGCCGGTACCCGGCGGCGTGGGCCCGATGACGATCACGATGCTTTTGATGAACACGATCGAATCCGCTGAAAGGGTGTAAGCCTTTCAGCCAACCTTAGGAATAGACGATGACGACTGACAACCCCCTGCTGGACTTTGGCGGCCTGCCGCGTTTCGACGCGATCAAGCCGGAACACGTGACGCCGGCCATCGACGAGCTGCTGGCGAAAAACCGCGACGTGGTGACGCAGCTGGAAGCGCCGGTGGACCCGGTGACGTGGCAGAACTTCGTGACGCCGCTGGAAAACGCCACCGAACTTCTCGGCCGTGCATGGGGGATCGTCAGTCACCTGAACAATGTGGCCGACACGCCCGAGCTGCGTGCGGCCTATAACGAGAACCTGCCGAAGGTGACGGAGTTCTGGACCGAGCTGGCCCAGAACGAGGCGCTGTTCGCCAAGTACAAGGCGCTGCAGGCCTCGCCGGAATTCGCGGCGCTGTCGCCGGCCCGCAAGCGCATCGTCGACAACGCGATCCGCGATTTCCGCATGGGCGGCGCCGAGCTGCCGGCCGAGCAGAAGGAACGCTTCGCGCAAATCCAGGAAGAGCATGCCGCCACATCCACCCGTTTCTCCGAGAACGTGCTGGATGCCACCAACGACTGGAAACTGCTGGTCGAGGATGAAGCCGAGCTGGCCGGCCTGCCGGACGACGTGAAGCACGCCGCGAAGTCGCTGGCGGAAAAAGGCGGCAAGCAGGGCTGGCAGTTCACGCTGCACTTCCCTTCGTACTACCCGATCCTGCAGTTCGCCGACAGCCGCGCGCTGCGCGAAAAGATTTATCGGGCCAACGCCACCAAGGCTTCCGAACTGGGCGATGTATTCAGCGAGCGCGACAAGTGGGACAACGGCGCCAACATCGTCACGCTGCTGAAGCTGCGCGCGGAAGAGGCGCAACTGCTGGGCTACAAGAACTTCGCCGAGGTCTCGCTGGTGCCGAAGATGGCGCAGAGCCCCGAGCAGGTGATCGGTTTCCTCGAAGACCTGGCAAAGCGCGCCCGCCCGTATGCCGAGAAGGACCTGGAAGAGCTGAAGACGTTCGCGGCCGAACACCTGGGCATGACGGAACTGAACGCGTGGGACCTGCCGTACGCTTCCGAAAAGCTGCAGCAGCACCGCTACGCGTTCTCGGCGCAGGAAGTGAAGCAGTACTTCCCCGAGCACAAGGTGATCGACGGCCTGTTCAAGCTGGTGCAGAACCTGTTCGGCGTGCAGATCCTGCCGGACCAGGCGCCCACGTGGCACAAGGACGTACGCTTCTTCCGCATCGAGCGCGATGGCAACCTGGTGGGCCAGTTCTACCTGGACCTGTATGCCCGCCCCGGCAAGAACAGCGGCGCGTGGATGGACGATGCGCGCAGCCGCCGCGTGGAAGCCGGCCAGCTGCAGACGCCGATCGCCTACCTCACCTGCAACTTCACGGAGCCGGCCGTCATCGACGGCAAGGTACAGCCTTCGCTGTTTACGCACGACGAGGTGATCACGCTGTTCCATGAATTCGGCCATGGCCTGCACCACATGCTGACCGTCGTCGAGGAACTGGGCGTGTCCGGCATTGCCGGCGTGGAGTGGGATGCGGTGGAACTGCCTTCACAATTCATGGAAAACTTCTGCTGGGAGTGGAACGTGCTGTCGCACATGACGGCGCACGTGAAGACCGGCGAGCCGCTGCCGCGCGCGCTGTACGACAAGATGCTGGCCGCGAAGAACTTCCAGTCCGGCCTGCAGACGCTGCGCCAGGTCGAGTTCTCGCTGCTGGACATGCACCTGCATTACGACTATCAGCCGGAGTCCGGCAAGTCGGTGCAGGACGTGATCGACGACGTGCGCCGGCGCTTCGCCGTCATCGTCCCGCCGCCGTTCAACCGCTTCCAGAACTCGTTCGGCCATATCTTCGCCGGCGGCTACGCGGCGGGCTATTACAGCTACAAGTGGGCCGAGGTGCTGTCCGCCGATGCCTACGCGGCATTCGAGGAAGCGGCGGAACTGGAAGGTGCCGACGAGCGCGTGGTCGATACGGGCCGCAAGTTCCTGCACGAGATCCTGTCCGTCGGCGGATCGCGGCCGGCGCTGGAATCGTTCACTGCCTTCCGCGGCCGCGAGCCGCAGATCGACGCCCTTCTCCGCCACAGCGGCATGGCCGCATGATGCGGCCGCGGTAAGTGCATGGTGCCGGACACCCAACGGGTGTCCGACACCGGTTTCCCCCTGCCCCGCCGCGCTACAATAGCGCCCATGACCCGCATCGATTTCCACACCAACGTTCCCGACAAGATCGCCTACGCGTGCCGCCTGCTGCGCAAGGCCTACAACGCTTCGAGCTCGTCCGACGCCGCGAGCGCATCCGGCGCGAAAAGCCGCATCGTCGTGATGACGGAAGACAGCGCGCAGCTGGCCCGGCTCGATGCGGCGCTGTGGAGTTTTTCCGGTGTCGATTTCCTGCCGCATGTGCACGCGAACGATCCGCTGGCGCCCGACACGCCGATCGTGCTGGTCGACAGCGACAGCGTGGAACTGCCGCAGGCCGACCTGCTGGTCAACCTGTCGCGCCGCGCTCCCGTGCAGTTCGAGAGCTTTCCCCGCCTGATCGAAGTGGTGTCCACCGATGAAGACGACGCGGCCGCCGGCCGCATCCGCTTCGTCGCCTATAAACGGCAGGACTTCCAGCCCGCCCACCTCAGCGTGGGCAAATCGTGAGCCCGGGCCCGTTCGATGCCGGCATTCCGGTGCTGACGGAAGTGCTGCAGGAAGTTCCGCCGCCCGCCCCTCCAGCGCCGGCTCCCGCCGTTTCCGGTCACAGGCCGGCGGTCTGGCGCACCGGCGTGGGCGCGGCGGCAACCGGGCCCGTTCCGGCACCGACCCCGGTGATCGACCTGGTCGTGCCCGCCGAAGCCGACGTCGAAGCCGGCATGGCAGCGGAAGCTGACGAGGAAGCCGATCCGGGCAAGGAAGCCGATCCGGCAAAGGAAGCCGTAGCGCCCGTCGCAGCGGCCGCCGGATTGGATCTCGCCGCGCTGGAGCAGGCGCTCAGCGAACGCATCGTGCGGCAATTGATGCCACGCGTCGACGCGCTCGTCGCGGAGCGTCTCGACCAGGTGCTGCGCCATCTCGCCGCCGACCTGCAGGCCGGCCTCGGCGAATCGATCGCGCAAGCCGTGGCAGCCTCGGTGCGGCAGGAGCTTGCGGCGCTGCAGGCACCACAAGAGTGAAAATGGCGTGAGCCGCGGCTGGAATGGCGGCCCCGGCCGGTGCATGGATGCCCCCTGCCGGTGCACGCCGCAACAATCGCCATTTGCGCCTTTGCCAATCGAAAAATTTGTTGTACCTTCTGCCAGAATGACGCTCACGAGGCGTCCACCTACTTTCATTGGAGAGACGAGTATGCAGACGAAGTCCATCGCAGTTGCCATCGCCCTCGCCTTCGCGGCTTCCGCCACGATGCCGGCCAGCGCGCAGGAAGTCATCAAGATCGGCCATGTCGGCCCGGTCTCCGGCGCCCAGTCCCACCTCGGCAAGGATAACGAGAACGGCGCCAACATGGCGGTCAACGACCTGAACGCGAAGGGCATCAAGATCGGCGGCAAGCCGGTGAAGTTCGTGCTCGTGCTGGAAGACGACGGCGCGGATCCGAAACAGGGCACCACCGTGGCGCAGAAACTGGTCGATGCCAAGGTCAACGGCGTGGTCGGCCACCTGAATTCGGGCACCACGGTGCCGGCATCGCGTATCTATTACAATGCCGGTATTCCGCAAGTTTCGCCGGCCTCCACCAACCCCGTCTATACGAAGCAAAAATTCAACACCACGTTCCGCGTGGTCGCCAACGATGCCAAGCTGGGCGGTACGCTGGGCCGGTATGCCGTCGACAAGCTGGCTGCAAAGAAGATCGCCGTGATCGATGACCGCACCGCCTACGGCATGGGCGTGGCGACCGAGTTCATCAAGGGTGCCAAGGGCGCGCAGATCGTCGACAAGCAGTTCACGAACGACAAGGCCACCGACTTCAACGCCATTCTCACCAGTATCAAGGCGAAAAATCCGGACCTGGTGTTCTTCGGCGGCATGGATGCCGTGGGCGGCCCCCTGCTGCGCCAGATGAAGGCACTGGGCATCAAGGCCAAGTTCATGGGCGGCGACGGCGTCTGCACCGACGCGCTGCCGCGCCTGGCCGGCAGCGCCGCCGCCGATGGCGTGGTGACCTGTGCCGAAGCGGGCGGCGTGCCGCCGGAGCTGCAGAAGAACATGGACGACTTCCGCGCCCGCTACAAGAAGGCGTACAACCAGGAAGTGCAGCTGTACGCGCCATACGTCTACGATTCCGTGATGACGCTGGCGCAGGCGATGCAGGATGCCGGATCGAGCGATCCGAAGAAATACCTGCCGTTCCTGAAGAAAGTGAAGTACCAGGGCGTGACGGGCCTGATCACGTTCGACCAGTTCGGCGACATCAACGATGGCGCGCTGACCCTGTTCACGTACACCGGCGGCAAGAAGACGCGAATGGAAGTGGTCAAGTAAGAAGGATAAGACGGAGACAAACCGTGCGGCCGTCCCCTGGTGGACGGCCTTTTGTTTTTTCAGCGGCCCTTATTTGCTGGCCGCATAAGTATTGGAGTAAACCGCATATGCAACAGAAGCTGATTTCCCTGGCCATCGGCGCCACCCTGCTCTCCGCTGGCGGCGCGATGGCGCAGGAAGTGGTCAAGATCGGCTATGTCGGCCCGCTGTCGGGCCAGTCCGCCCACCTGGGCACGGACACCTCGAACGGCGCGCGGCTGGCCGTCGAAGACCTGAACGCCAAGGGCTTCAAGATCGACGGCAAAGCCGTCAAGTTCGTGCTGATGGCCGAGGATGACGCCGCCGAGCCGAAGCAGGCCACGGCTGCCGCGCAGAAGCTGGCCGACCAGAAAGTGAACGGCGTGATCGGCCACCAGACGTCCGGCACGTCGATCCCAGCCTCGCGCATCTACTATAACGCCGGCATCCCGCAGATCTCGGCATCGGCCACCAGCCCGGTCTACACGCGGCAGAAGTTCAACACCACGTTCCGCGTGGTCGCCAACGACCTGAAGCTGGGCGGCACGCTGGGCAAGTACGCCGTGCAGAAGCTGGGTGCGAAGCGGATCGCCGTGATCGACGACCGCACCGCCTACGGCATGGGCGTGGCCACCGAGTTCGTCAAGGCCGCGAAGGGCGCGCAGATCGTCGACAAGCAGTTCACCAACGACAAGGCCACCGATTTCAACGCGATCCTTACCAGCATCAAATCGAAGAATCCCGACCTGGTCTTCTTCGGCGGCATGGATTCGGTGGGCGGCCCGCTGCTGCGCCAGATGAAGGCGCTGGGCATCAAGACCAAGCTGATGGGTGGCGACGGCATCTGCACCGAAGCGATGCCGAAACTGGCCGGCCCCACCGCAGGCGACGACGCGATCGTGTGCGCGGAAGCAGGCGGCGTGACGCCGGCGCAGCAGAAGAAAATGGAAGAGTTCGCCGGCCGCTATAAGAAGCGCTATGGCCAGGAACTGCAGATCTACGCACCGTATTCGTATGACGCGGTGATGGCGATGGCCACGGCGATGGCGAGCGCAAAGTCGGCCAATCCGAAGCAATACCTGCCGTTCCTGTCGAAAGTGAGCTATCCGGGCATTACCGGTACGATCGCCTTCGATGCCGCCGGCGATATCAAGGATGGCGCGCTGACCCTGTTCACGTTCCGCGGCGGGAAGAAGACGCTGATCGAAGTGGTGAAATAAGCATGAAGTCGTGAAACAAGTGGGCGTAAAAAAAACCGGGCATTGCCCGGTTTTTACGTGGCGCAAAAGCTTACTTCTGCGCCATGATCCATTTGACGAGCGTTTTCGCATCCGCCTCGCTCACCTGCGGATTGGCCGGCATCGGGATTGCGCCCCATACGCCGGAACCGCCCTTGATGATCTTGCCGACCAGTTTGGCTTCGGCATCCTTCTGGCCCGCATACTTGGCGGCCACGTCCTTGTAGGCAGGTCCCACCAGCTTGTTCGCAACAGCGTGGCAAGCCATGCAATTCTTGGCCTTCGCCAGGTCCGCGCTCGCCATCGCCGACTGCGACACGAACGCCGCGCCCACTACCAATGCACCCATCACGAAACGTTTCATCGATTTCTCCAAAATATTCCTGCCGGTGATTCTAACCCGTTTCCCATACGCAGGTACGTATAGCGCCTATTGCCACAACGAAGCGCTCGGGTATTCCGTTGACCCTTCAAATGTTGCAACACGTAAATTTTGTAAGTAAGATGGATCGCTTACCGGAGCCCGCCATGCCGATCATCCTTGCCATCCTTGCACTGTGCGCGCTGCGCTTTCTTGAAATCTGGCGCTTTGCCGACCTGTCGTGGTGGTGGATCGTGGGACTGATGGTGGCCGCGTTCATCTGGTTCGAGTTCGCCGAACCGATGCTGGGACTGGACAAGCGCAAGGCCCACGACGTGGATGCGAAACGGCGCAAGGACCGGGTCGCGGACCGCTTCGGCGCGGGGAAGAAGAAGTAACTCCCCGCCGGGCCCGTGTTGTGCAGGCAGCGCTCGCACAACACGAACTCGCGCATTGCGGACCGGTTACCGCTTCAGCTGCGACAGGTCGCGCACGGCGCCGCGGTCGGCGGAAGTAGTCAGCGCGGCATAGGCACGCAGCGCCTGCGAGACGGCGCGCTCGCGGTTGACCGGCTGCCAGGCGGCGGCGCCCTTGTCTTCCATCCTGCCACGGCGGTGCGCCAGTTCCTCGGCCGTCACGCGCAGGTTGATCGTGCGGTTCGGGATGTCGATGTCGATCATGTCGCCCTCTTCCACCAGGCCGATGGCGCCGCCTTCGGCCGCTTCCGGCGAGGCGTGGCCGATCACCAGGCCCGAGGAACCGCCGGAGAAGCGGCCGTCGGTGAACAGCGCGCAAGCCTTGCCGAGGCCCTTCGACTTGATGTACGAGGTCGGGTACAGCATCTCCTGCATGCCCGGGCCGCCTTTCGGACCTTCGTAGCGGATGATGACGACGTCGCCCGCATGGACCGTGTCGCCCAGGATGCCTTCCACCGCAGCGTCCTGGCTTTCGAACACGCGCGCCTTGCCGGAGAACTTCAGGATGCTTTCATCCACGCCGGCCGTCTTCACGATGCAGCCCTTCTCGGCGATGTTCCCGTACAGGACGGCCAGGCCGCCATCCTGCGAATAGGCATGCTCGCGGTCGCGGATGCAGCCGGCCGTGCGATCGAGGTCGTTGGCCTCGAAACGTTCCGATTGCGAGAACGCCGTCTGCGTCGGCACGCCGCCCGGGGCGGCACGGAACAACTGATGTACCGCCTGGTCATCGCTGCGCTTGATGTCGTATTTCTCGATCGCCTCGCCCAGCGTCTTCGAATGCACGGTCGGCAGCGACGTGTCGAGCAGGCCGGCGCGCGCCAGCTCGCCCAGGATCGCGATGATGCCGCCGGCGCGGTGCACGTCCTCGATGTGGTACTTGTCCGTCATCGGTGCCACCTTGCACAGGCATGGCACGTTGCGCGAGATGCGGTCGATGTCGGCCATCGTGAACGACACTTCCGCTTCGTGCGCGGCGGCCAGCAGGTGCAGCACGGTGTTGGTCGAGCCGCCCATCGACACGTCCAGCGCCATCGCGTTTTCCCAGGCGGCCTTGGAGGCGATATTGCGCGGCAGGACCGAGTAATCGTCCTGCTCGTAATGGCGCTTGGTGATCTCGACGATCGTGCGGCCGGCGCGCAGGAACAGTTCCTTGCGGTCCGAGTGCGTGGCCAGGATCGTGCCGTTGCCCGGCAGCGACAGGCCCAGCGCCTCGGTCAGGCAGTTCATCGAGTTCGCCGTGAACATGCCGGAGCACGAACCGCAGGTTGGGCAGGCCGAACGCTCGATTTCGGCCACGTCGGCATCCGACACGGTCGCATCGCCGGCCTTGATCATCGCGTCCACCAGGTCCAGCTTGATGATCTTCCTGTCATTGTTGACGACCTTGACGACCTTGCCCGCTTCCATCGGCCCGCCGGAGACGAAGATGACCGGGATATTCAGGCGCATCGCGGCCATCAGCATGCCCGGGGTGATCTTGTCGCAGTTCGAGATGCACACCATCGCATCGGCGCAGTGCGCGTTGACCATGTACTCGACCGAATCGGCGATCAGGTCGCGCGACGGCAGCGAGTACAGCATGCCGCCGTGGCCCATCGCGATGCCGTCGTCGACGGCGATGGTGTTGAATTCCTTGGCCACGCCGCCGGCCGCCTCGATTTCGCGCGCGACCATCTGGCCCAGGTCCTTCAGGTGCACGTGGCCCGGCACGAACTGCGTGAACGAGTTGACGACGGCAATGATCGGCTTGCTGAAATCGCCATCCTTCATGCCGGTGGCGCGCCACAGCGCGCGGGCGCCGGCCATGTTGCGGCCCTGGGTGGTGGTGTAGGAACGGTAGGTTGGCATGATGGAGGACTCCTCAAACTTGTATAAAGGGCAGCAACTGCTGCACACGCGGACAGGTGCGCGAAAGGGCATCAGCTTGCGCGCGTTGCCATCAGTTGTCAAATATATGATTTAATGCCCTGTGATTCAAATAGGCTATCACCCGCAATGAACATCGAACTCCGCCAGCTGCGCTACTTCGTCACCGTGGCCGAAGAACTGCACTTCGGCCGTGCGGCCAAGCGCCTGCACATGACTCAGCCGCCGCTGTCGCAGACCATCCTCGCACTGGAAGACCTGCTGGGCGCCGCCCTGTTCGACCGCAACCGCCGCGGCGTGGCGCTGACCGCGGCCGGCGACGCGCTGCTGCCGGAAGCGCGCCGCCTGCTGGCCCAGGCGGGCGAGCTGCCGGCCCTGGTCAAGCGGGCTGCGTCGGGCACCACGGGCAGGCTGGTGCTGGCATTCGTCTCGTCCGCGGACTACAGCGTGCTGCCGCCTTCGCTGCGCGCGTACCGCGCCGCGTTCCCGCAGGTGCAGATCACGCTGCAGGAAGCCACCTCCGACCTGCAGCTCGAAGAGCTGCTGCACGGCCGCGTCGATGCGGGGCTGCTGATCCCGCCGCTGCCGGACAAGGCGAAAGCGGAACTCGACTACCTGCCGGTGCTGAACGAACCGCTGATCCTGGCCTCGCCGGCCGGCCTTCCGGAACTGCGCGGCAAGCACGAAGCCAACCTGCGCGCGCTGCCGCCGCTGCCGCTGATCATTTTCCCGCGCGCGATTTCCCCTGGGCTGTACGACGCGGTCCTGGCGGTATTCCGCGCCGCCGGCATCACCCCGGTCATCGGGCAGGAAGCGATCCAGATGCAGACCATCGTCAGCCTGGTGTCGGCCGGCATGGGCATCGCACTTGTGCCACAATCGGTCTCCAACCTGCGCCGCCCGGGAGTAGAATACCGGCCGCTGGCGCAGGCCACCCCGCTCGTGGAAACGGGCCTGGCCTGGCGCCGCGACAATACTTCCCCTGTCCTCAAGGGCTTCCTGGACTTGATGAGAAAGAGACTCTGAATGCTGATTCACCCGATGCCCGATCCTGTCGCCCTGCAACTGGGCCCGGTGGCGATTCACTGGTATGGCCTGATGTACGTGCTGGCATTCGCGCTGTTCATCGCACTGGGCCGCGTGCGCATCAAACAGCCGCACATCGCCGCGCTGGGCTGGAAGAACCAGGACCTCGATGACATGCTGTTCTACGGCATGCTGGGCGTCGTGCTCGGCGGCCGGCTGGGCGAAGTGATCTTCTACCAGCCGCACCTGTTCGCCACGCCGCTGGAGATCTTCAAGGTCTGGCACGGCGGCATGAGCTTCCATGGCGGCTTCCTGGGCGTGCTGGTCGCCATGTGGTTCTGGTCGCGCAAGGCGAAGCGCAACCTGCTGGACGTGTACGACTTCATCGCGCCGATGGTGCCGCTCGGGTATGCCGCGGGCCGTCTCGGCAACTTCATCAACGCGGAACTGCCGGGCCGCCCGGTGCTCGACCCGGACCTGCCGTGGGCGATGATCTGGCCGAACGTGGATGCGCTGCCGCGCCACCCGTCGCCGATCTACCAGATGCTGGTGGACGGCATCCTCGTGTTCATCATCCTGTGGATGTTCGCGCGCCATGCCCGCCCGCGCCTGGCGGTCGGTGCCATGTACACGCTGCTGTACGGCTGCGCACGCTTCTTCACTGAGTATTTCCGTACGCCGGACTGGGAAACCACCGTACTGGGCTTGCCGATCACGTCGGGCCAGGTGCTGTCGCTGCCGATGATCGTGGCGGCCATCGCGATGCTGGTGTGGTCCTACCGGCGCAAGACCTACGGCGCGGCGCCGGCGCACGCATAGCGGGCCCGCCACCATCGCCGGCGCGGCCGGCAAGCCCGCGCCGGCGGTCTCGCCGTCAGTCACCCGGCTGGCGCTTCAGCCGATCAGCTTCAGGATGAAGCGCCACTCGTCCGCTTCGACCGGCATCACGGACAGCCTGCTGCCCTTGGCCAGCAGGCGCATGTTCTCCAGCTCCGGGTGGCTGCGCAACTCCTTCAGGTCCACGTAGCGCCCCTTCTTGACCGCCTTGACGTCGATGCCGGTCCAGCGCGGGTTTTCCTGCGTGGCCCTGGCGTCGTAGTAAGGGCTTTGCGGATCGAACTGCGTGGCATCCGGATACGGCGTGCTGGCGATTTCGGCGATGCCGGCGATGCCCGGCACCGCGCAACTGGAGTGATAGAACAGCACGCCGTCGCCGACCCGCATGCCGTCGCGGATGAAATTGCGGGCCTGGTAGTTGCGCACCCCGTACCAGGACGTGGTCTGGCCCTGCGACGCGAGCACGTCGTCGAAACTGACATCGTCGGGTTCGGATTTCATCAGCCAGTACTGTTTCGGCATCTGCCTTGCTCCTCACATGAATAGGTCGACGAAAAAGGCTGGACGTAAAAAAGCCAGGCGTAAAAAAGCGGCTGCGCACCTTTCAGTGCGACAACCGCTTTCGGTACTACAAATTTCAATGCTTCAAATAAGGCCCCGCCTGTGCCGTCATGCCGGCATCCTGAACCTAACGGTTCAAGGCGGTCACAGTCAGTTCAACTTCGGGTTCATCGGACTAGCGACGCTCACACCCGCCGAACAATGTTCCGCGACCTATGCGTGTTAATGGTTCAAGGAATATATGGCACTTCTCGAACACCGCAGGGTAGGACGCAGTTTACTCCTCAAACGCCTCGAGGGAAAGTCTTATCGTGTGTCAGAACAGATTTTCCTGGGGAGTCAGCGCACTGTCGAGCACCCGGTGCATCGCGGCGATCTTGTGCTGCACTTCGAGCAGCGAGATCTCGGACAGCGGGCCGGCCGGCGCCTTCGCCGTCAGGAACTCGGCGGCCATCGACAGCGCGGCCATCACGGCGATACGGTCGTTGCCCTTCACCTTGCCGGTGTCGCGGATGGTGGTCATTTTCTTGTCCAGCAGCGCGGCCGCTTCGCGCAGCGCGCGTTCCTCGCCTTCCTTGCAGACGAGGCGGTACGACGAACCGAGGATGTTGACGTCCACGTTGCTCATGACTGGAGGTCCTCTTTCTCGGGGGTTGCTGTTTCCAGCGGGGGGATATGTTCCAGCAATGCCGATACGCGCGCATGCGCTTCGGCCAGGCGCTTCTGGTAGCCGAGGTTTTCAGCCACCAATGCAGCGTTGGCTTGGCGCAGTTGCGCGTTTTCGCGGCGCAACGAAAGCGCCAGCTCGGCCAGCTGCTCGATCTTGTCGGAAAGTTCTTGGAAGTCTGCAATCATCCCGCCACTATAGGGCGGCGCGATAACGTGGTCAACCGAATCGGCAGCGTTCGACACTTAATTACATCGTAATAAGGGAACGTAGCGATAAGACAGCCGTACTGGACAGCTGGGACCATGCCGCCGGACGGCGGCATGGGAAGGATTGCCAGGTAAATCAGGCGACCGTGCCCAGCGCCAGCAGCAGCATGGCGCCAGCCAGCACGCCCAGCGCCGCGCCGGCGGCCACGTTGATCGCGACACGCACCCATTCCGGCGCATGCAGGTCTCTCGGGAATTTCGAGTGGAACATCGCAGCCTCCGCCAAACAAAGAATTCAATGCAATGTTTTCAGTGCAACGCTTGATGCAGCATTCAATGACCGCTTCCAAATCCGAAGAATAGTGTGCACCTCCGGCGTGGCTTTGTCAAAACACAAACGGGCATTCCCCTGCCCCGCCGGTCATTGACGCTAACGCTTGGAAATTTTCTCAACATGATTCTCTTGAAATCACTTCTGACCATCCCTATAATCGTTGGCACTCGTTAGTCGAGAGTGCTAACAACGATTCAACCTCACTGTACACATAAGGAGTTTTGTATGAACCTTCGCCCCTTGCACGATCGCGTCATCGTCAAACGCCTGGACCAGGAAACCAAGACCGCATCCGGTCTGATCATCCCTGATGCCGCCGCCGAAAAGCCGGACCAGGGTGAAGTGCTGGCAGTGGGCAACGGCAAGGTTGCCGACAACGGCACGCTGCGCGCACTGGAAGTGAAAGTCGGCGACCGCGTTCTGTTCGGCAAATACTCCGGCCAGGCCGTCAAGGTCGACGGCGAAGAACTGCTGGTGATGCGCGAAGAAGACATCCTGGCGATCGTCAACAAGTAATCGGCCGACCCCTTACATAGATTCTGGAGAATTCCAACATGGCAGCTAAAGAAGTGATTTTCGGCGACGCAGCGCGCGCCAAAATGGTTGAAGGCATCAACATCCTGGCCAACGCAGTCAAGGTCACCCTGGGCCCGAAAGGCCGCAACGTGGTGCTGGAGCGCTCGTTCGGCGCCCCGACCGTGACCAAGGACGGCGTTTCGGTCGCCAAGGAAATCGAACTGAAAGACAAGCTCCAGAACATGGGCGCGCAGATGGTGAAGGAAGTCGCATCGAAGACCTCCGACAACGCCGGTGACGGCACCACCACCGCGACCGTGCTGGCACAAGCCATCGTGCGCGAAGGCATGAAGTTCGTTGCCGCCGGCATGAACCCGATGGACCTGAAGCGCGGCATCGACAAGGCTGTCGCCGCCACCGTCGAAGAACTGACCAAGATCGCCAAGCCATGCACCACCTCGAAGGAAATCGCCCAGGTTGGCGCGATCTCCGCTAACTCGGACTACTCGATCGGCGAGCGCATCGCTGAAGCGATGGAAAAAGTGGGCAAGGAAGGCGTCATCACCGTGGAAGACGGCAAGTCGCTGAACGACGAGCTGGACATCGTGGAAGGCATGCAGTTCGACCGCGGCTACCTGTCGCCGTACTTCATCAACAACCAGGAAAAACAGGTTGCCGTGCTGGAGAACCCGTTCGTCCTGCTGTTCGACAAGAAGATCTCGAACATCCGCGACCTGCTGCCGGTACTGGAGCAAGTGGCGAAAGCCGGCCGTCCGCTGCTGATCATCGCCGAAGACATCGAAGGCGAAGCGCTGGCGACCCTGGTGGTCAACAACATCCGCGGCATCCTGAAGACCTGCGCAGTGAAGGCTCCGGGCTTCGGCGACCGCCGCAAGGCCATGCTGGAAGACATCGCCGTGCTGACCGGCGGCCAGGTGGTGGCTGAAGAAGTCGGCCTGACGCTGGAAAAAGTCACGCTGGCAGAACTGGGCCAGGCCAAGCGCATCGAAGTGGGCAAGGAAAACACGATCGTCATCGACGGCGCCGGCGAAGCCGCTGGCATCGAAGGCCGCGTTCGCCAGATCCGCGCGCAGATCGAAGAAGCCACCTCGGACTACGACCGTGAAAAACTGCAGGAACGCGTGGCCAAGCTGGCCGGCGGTGTTGCCGTGATCAAGGTTGGCGCTGCCACCGAAGTCGAAATGAAGGAAAAGAAAGCTCGCGTGGAAGATGCACTGCACGCCACCCGCGCTGCCGTGGAAGAAGGCATCGTTCCTGGCGGCGGCGTGGCCCTGCTGCGTGCCCGCGCTGCGCTGACTGTCAAGGGCGACAACCCTGACCAGGACGCCGGCATCAAGATCGTGCTGCGCGCGATGGAAGAGCCGCTGCGCATGATCGTGCAGAACGCCGGCGAAGAATCGTCGGTGGTGGTCAACGCCGTCCTGGGCGGCACCGGCAACTACGGCTACAACGCCGCCAACGGCACCTATGGCGACATGGTGGAAATGGGCGTGCTGGACCCGGCCAAAGTGACCCGCTCGGCACTGCAGAACGCCGCATCGATCGCCGGCCTGATGCTGACGACCGACTGCATGGTGGCTGAAGTGGTGGAAGACAAGCCAGCCGGCGGCATGGGTGGTATGGGCGGCATGGGTGGCATGGGCGGCATGGACGGCATGATGTAATCATCCGGTAAATGCCGGCTTCGGCCAGCTGCACCTGAAAAGGCTGCTTCTTCGGAAGCGGCCTTTTTTATTGCCCGGACAACAAACTGGGGACGTACCCCTGTTTCCAGGCAAGACTATCGATCTCCCCGCCCAAAAACTGGGGACGTACCCTTGTTTCCAGGCAAGACTATCGACCACCTGCATGCATGGCAAACGCGTGGACGATTCCTCAAAACAAGGGTACGTCCCCAGATTTGCGACCCCGCATTTGCGCCAGATTTGCGTTCCCAGTTTTGCAAAGAGTTTCCTCTAAACAGGGGTACGTCCCCAGTTTCTGCGCGGCTTTTTGGAGGCGGAAACAATAACGGCTGCCGAGGCAGCCGTCGATGACGTCACAGGGGTGTCAGGGCCGCCGTCGCGCCAGCCCGGCTCCGACGGCGCTGCCGACGCCCACACCGAGGCCGATGCCCATCGCGAAATTGCCCATTGCAACACCGATCGCGCAGCCGATCGCTGCACCCAGGCTGATACCGAAGCCAACATAGCGCCCGGTGCGGTCGTCCGGTTCCATATCCATCTTGCGTCTCCTGTTTCGTGGTTGTTGTGGAATCAATATACACCCGGTTTTCGATCTCTCTGCTGTTTTTTTAAGCGGACCGTCCCGCTTGAACAACGTTTTCAACACAGCCTGGATCACGCTTTTGCGCCGCATCAAAGCCGCTGTTTGCCTTCCCAAAAGCGCTGTTCAAGGACCGGAAAAGGGCGTGCCGTGTTGCACTGCACTGCTCGCGTGCGCCAGCACGAGGATGGCCGTTTTATCATCCCCGACTGGTCCAGACAGCGAGAACGACATGGCAGACACGGTAGGCGACTTCCTCTTGCAACGCCTCGGCGAATGGGGCGTGCGGCGCATATTCGGTTATCCCGGCGACGGTATCAACGGCATCATGGGCGCCTTCGGCCGGCAGGAGCAGATCGAGTTCATCCAGGTGCGGCACGAGGAAATGGCCGCCTTCATGGCCACTGCGCACGCGAAATTCACCGGCGAAGTCGGCGTGTGCCTGGCCACCTCCGGCCCCGGCGCAGTGCACCTGCTCAACGGCCTGTACGACGCCAAGCTCGATCACCAGGGCGTGGTGGCGATCGTGGGCCAGCAGAAACGCATGTCGATGGGCAGCGATTACCAGCAGGAAGTCGACCTGCAGGCGCTGTTCAAGGACGTTGCGCACGAATACGTGCACATGGCCACCGATCCGGCCCAGGTGCGACACCTGATCGACCGCGCCTTCCGCATCGCCAAGGAGGAACGCGCGGTCACCTGCCTGATCTTCCCGAACGACGTGCAGGAGCTCGACGCGGTGCCGAAGCCGCCGCGCGAGCACGGCACCGTGGTCTCCGGCATCGGCGCGCTGACGCGCAGCCACGTGCCGCCGCAGGACGCGCTGCAGCAGGCCGCGCGCATCCTCAACGAAGGCAAGAAGGTCGCCATCCTGGCCGGCGCCGGCGCGCTGCATGCCACCGACGAACTGATCGAAGTGGCCGACATCCTCGGCGCCGGCATCGCCAAGGCGCTGCTCGGCAAGGCCGCCGTGCCGGACGAGCTGCCGTTCGTCACCGGCACCATCGGCCTGCTCGGCACCAAGCCCAGCCACGACATGATGAATGACTGCGACACGCTGCTGATGGTCGGCTCGAACTTCCCGTACAGCGAGCACCTGCCGAAGGAAGGCCAGGCGCGCGGCGTGCAGATCGACATCGACGCGCGCCGCGCCAGCGTGCGCTACCCGATGGAATTCAACCTGATCGGCGACTCCCGCGAAACGCTGCGCGCGCTAATTCCGCTATTGCAGCGCAAGACCGAACGGCAGTGGCAGGACGACATCCGCGCCAACGTCGAGCGCTGGTGGCGCGTGCTGGAAGGCCGCGCGATGAACGAAGCCAATCCGATCAACCCGCAGCGGGTGTTCTGGGAACTGTCGCCGCGGCTGCCGGACGATTGCATCATCGTCGGCGATTCCGGCTCGGCCACCAACTGGTATGCACGCGACGTGAAGATCCGGCGCGGCATGATGACCAGCGTGTCCGGCGGCCTGTCCACCATGGGCTGCGCGGTGCCGTATGCGATCGCCGCCAAGTTCGCCCATCCGGACCGCCACGTGATCGCGCTGGTCGGCGACGGCGCCATGCAGATGAACGGCATCAATGGCCTGATCACGATCGCCAAGTACTGGCCGCGCTGGGGCAACGGCAAGCTGGTGGTCATGGTGCTCAACAACCAGGACCTGAACCTGGTCACGTGGGAAGAGCGCGTGATGGGTGCCAATCCGAAATTCGAAGCGTCGCAGGTCATGCCCGATTTCCCGTACGCGCAATATGCGGAACTGGTGGGGCTGAAAGGCATCCGGATCGACAGCGCCGACGCGGTGGCTGCCGGCTGGGAAGCGGCGCTGGCATCGGACCGGCCCTGCGTGCTCGAGATGGTGACCGATCCGCACGTGCCGCCCCTGCCGCCGGACGTGCCGGTGAAGCAGGCCGCGGCCTATTTCAAGGCGCTGCTGAAGGGCGACCCGGATGCGCTGGCCACCGTGCGCGCCAGCATCAAGGAGACCTGGGAGGGCTGGTTCCCGCCTAAAAAGGACTGACCCATCGCGGCGCATTCGATTGGCGCTGTGCAAATGGTGCCTTTCGATTACCATGTCCGCAACATGGACACGAAAAACCGCTCGAACAAATCCTCGCACCTTCCCGCCCTTGCCGGCGCCCTGGCCGGCTTGCTGGCCGCCGCGTTTGGCGCGTGGTACCTGTACCCGCAGCACGTGGGTCCGGGTACCGCGCGGGTGCAGCCGCCGGCCGCCACTGTCCCGGCATCCGCTCCCGCATCTGCCCCCTCATCTGCCCCCTCATCCGCCCCTGCCCAGAAGCCGGGCCAGGCGGTGACGCGCGACCAGGCCGTGGCGCGCCTGATGGCGCTGCCCGAACTGCAGGCCTG
The DNA here is from genome assembly GCF_055502615.1 of Pseudoduganella sp. jia 9. Classification (NCBI taxonomy): domain Bacteria; kingdom Pseudomonadati; phylum Pseudomonadota; class Betaproteobacteria; order Burkholderiales; family Oxalobacteraceae; genus Pseudoduganella; species Pseudoduganella sp. jia 9. The sequence goes on from NZ_JBUPWE010000029.1 coordinate 67,048, forward strand.
GGCGAAGCGGATCGAGGCGGCGTCCGGCGGCGCGGTACGGGGCGCCGTGGTGCCGTTCGACCCTGAACCGCGCACGGTGAACGGCAGGCAGTACCACCAGCTCAGCTTTGTCGAGAACCGGCCCGAGGCCGCGGTCACCTGGCAGAGCTTCCTGGTCGGCGCGGCCGATGGCGAGATCCTCGTCGACGACGACGAAACCCTGCTGCCGCTGGCGCGCTGGCGTACCGAACAACGACCGATGGAGCGGGCCGCGCGCTGATCGGCCCTCATCGACCACCATGGAGCCACCGATGTACACGCTGTATTACTCTCCCGGCGCGGCCAGCCTCGCCGTGCATGCCGCGATTCACGAGAGCGGCGCCGCCCACCAGCTGGTCAATGTCGACCTCGACGTGCCGCGCACGGACGACTACCTGCGCCTGAATCCGCAAGGCACCGTGCCCACGCTGCTCATCGACGGCCTGGCCCACCGCGAGTCGGCCGCCCTGCTGATGCTGCTGGCCGAACGCCATCCCGAAGCGAACCTGGCGCCGGCTCCCGGCACGCCGGGCCGCGCCGAATGGCTGCAATGGACGGTAGCGCTGGCCACCTCGCTGGGCGGGCCGTTCCGGCTGTGGTTCTACCCGCAGGACGCGGGCCTGGATGCGCACGACGAAGCCAGCCGCGGGCCGGTACGCCGCACGCTGGAAGCCGGCTTCGAGCGGATCGCCTCGCACCTGGCGGCGCACGGTCCCTATCTGCTGGGCGAGCGTTTCAGCTCGGCCGACCTGCAGCTGTGCATGTACCTGCGCTGGTCGCGCGCGATGCCGAAACCGGCCACCGAATGGCCGGAGCTGGACCGCCTGGCGCGGCTGGTCACCGCCCGCCCCGCATGGCGTGCCACGGTAGCCATGGAAGGCCTGCATAACTGGCACCTTGACCGCGCAGAGACAGTACAATGATGCCATGTTCAAGAAACTCATTGCCGCGCTGTCGTCGCGCCGGCACGCCTCCTCTGCCCAGCCGTACAAGCAGGACGAACTGAACCTGATGTACCACCTGCTGTTCTGCGACGATCCGCAGCTGGTACAGCAGGGTGCGGAACCCGCATCGCTGTTCGGCGCGGCGCCGGATCCGCGCGTGGTGCAGACGATCGGCGAAGACCCTGCCGAAGAAAGCCGCGTGCGCCTGCTGGCCTGGCAATGGCTGCGCGCCGCCGGCCAGCCGGTCGCCTCGCGCGACCTGCTGGGCGTGATCGTCGAAGTGCCGCTCGAGGGCGGGCTCGACGTGCTGGCCGCGTATGCCGACGGCACCGTGCGCTATATCCACCATACCGGCCGCGTGGCCGTCTTCGAAGGCGCACCGGACAGCGTGGCAGAGCAGGGCAAGCTGCTGGTGCATGCGGCCATTCCGCTGGCAGCGGCCAGGGGGCTGTGTAAAAACCGCGCGAAACCGCCTGCTTTCGGTGGCCTGCGCCTGTCACTGCTGGCTGCCGATGGCCTGCATGTGCGCGACGGCACGTTCGGCGACATCAGCCGCGACCAGGTCGCCTCGCCAGTCCTGAAGCAGGCGCAGCGCCTGCTCGATATCGTCGTCAGGCAGGGTTCCTGAGCGCCGGTGCCGTTGGCACCGACTGCACCCTGCCCACCCACCACCATGTGAACAGCGACAGGCCCGCGGCCAGCCAGCCGTTCAGGCCGTAGCCGCTGATGTGGCCGGCCGCATTCGTGTGCAGCCACAATCCGCCCAGCAGCGCGCCCAGTCCCGTGCCGATCTGCTGCACGGCCGCGTTCGCGCTGAGGAAGGCGCCGCGGCGCCGCGCATCGGGCACCGTCGTCATCAGTGCCTGCAGCGGCACGTTGCGGCCATTCATCGCCACCATGAAGAACGGGAACATGCACACCAGGGCAATCAGCGGCAGCCGCGGCAGGTGCGTGATGACGAGGATGGGCACCAGCGAGAACAGCACGAAAACGCGGAATACCCTGTGCCGGCCGGCGCGGTCCGACCAGGAACCGACGTAGCGCGAGCTGAAGAATGCGGCGACGCCGCCGGCCATGTAGATCCACATGATGTCGCCCGGCTGCACGCCGAGATTACCCACCAGCACCGGCGAGATGAAGGGAATCACCAGCATCCCGTTCAGCATCGTCACGAACGTCAGCAGGAAGGCGCGCAGGTGCTCGGGCACGCGGAACAGCGCCACCAGTTCCGGCAGCGCGCGGGCCGGCGGCGAGTCGCCGTTCCCGTTGCGGTCGAGGTGCGACGTCAGCGGCGGCAGCACGAACGCGGCAAGGCACCAGATCGCCATCGACAGCACCACCAGCAGGTAGAACGGCGACTGCCAGCCGAAGCGGGCAGCCAGGCCCACGCCCAGCGGCACGCCGAGGATCGCGGCCATCGAGAACGAGGTCATCACGATGCCGGTGGCATAGCCGCGCCGCTGCGGGGCGATGAGGTCGCCGATGATCGCCATGCCGATCGCGCCCAGCACGCCGCCGGTCAGTCCGGCGAAAGCGCGCGACAGCACCAGCACGTGGAAATTCGGCGCCATCGCGCACGCCAGGTTCGACAGGTTGAACAGCAAGAACACCGTCAGCAGCAGGCGTTTGCGGTCGAAGCGGTCGATATAGGTCGCGGCCAGCAGGCCGGACAGCCCCGCGCACCACGCATAGGCGGACACGGCACCGGAAAACTGCGCCGGGCTGATCGAGAACGCCGCCATCAGTTGCGGCGACAGCGGCATCATCACCATGAAATCCATGATCACGGTGAACTGGGTCAGTGCCAGCAGCCACAGCACGAGCCGTTCGCGCGCTGGAGCAAGGGAAGTGGAAGTAGTGGTCATCTGTTTTTTCTTGTTGGAGCGGCGGAAGCGCCGCTCCCGCCGGGTCGTCGGACGCCGACCGGTTACGCCAGCTGGCGGATCTCGTCGGCCGCGCGGCGCAGGATCGCGGCGATCTGTTCGGCGCGCGCCGGCGGCGCTGCCGGATCGCGGCCTTTTTCGATGACGGCGTGCTTCAGTTCGTGCATCACCGAGCGCAGGTTGTCGCGGCCGCCACTGCCGGGCTCGGCCAGGCGCGCCATCAGCGCATCGACCATCTGCCGGTTCTCGTCCAGGAACGCCTGCCCTTCCGGCGTGATCGAATGCAGTTTCTTGTTGCCCTCGCTGCTGATCGACACGTGGCCCATATCGTACAGCATTGCCATCAGCGGATAGATCGCCCCCGGGCTCGGGGCATAACCGCCACCCACGCGGCCTTCCAGCTCCTTGATGATTTCATACCCATGGCGCGGCTTTTCCGCGATCAGCTGCAGCACCACGTAGCGCATCGCGCCCGCGTCGAACATGCGCGGCCCCCTGCCTCCGCCCATGCCGCCCGGGCCGCCGCCATGACCGCCACGGGAATGGTGGGATTCGTGCGAGCGGGGGCCGTGGTTTCGGAACTTGTGGAACATGTGAACTCCTTAAGATATATCGCAATAAGATATATCTTAAACCTTCTGCGATATATCGCAAGGTTTTTTTCATGGTCCCGCAGGCCCCGCACACCCGCTATTGCTGCGCTCTCAATTTTGCAGATACGGTATCGTTGTCCCATCGCGGCGGCAGGCATCGGGACATGCCGCGGCACATTGAAACCAACCCACGGAGGATGTATGCGCAAGATGATCTTGATGGCGATCGCCGGCTTTATCTGGAAGAAAGTGCAGGGCCGGGTGCTGAAGCGGGCGCCGGCGCAAGGCGTGCGCCGCCGTTACTGAACGCGGGCAGATCGGCATAGGGGGCAGCTAATGTAAGCTGCGCCCCTGCCACACCACCCGGCATGCGGGTCCGCACCGGGCGGTTCGAGTAGTTGAGGTCAGGACAGGCGTGGTACGCCAAGCCGGTCGAAATAAGCGATCGTGAGGACTGTTTTCAGCAACCGATCAGCGTTTCGCCACCAGCATCGGCTGCTAGCGGCTACCCGCTTCGCAACCGTTTCCGACGCCCCTAGATTGCGCAATTCCCGATACATGGTTTTTCCACGCTTCCAGTGCTTGAGCTGGATCGCTCTCAGCCTGTGGCGCAGCCACTCATCGAGTTTCCGCCAAACCTTCGGCGTTTGAGCCAGCTTGAAGTACCCTTTCCAGCCAAGCATGTAGCGGCGCAGGTTGTCGACGACTTGTGCCATGCTTTTGCCGCCAGAGCGCCACGTCAATTCCCGAATACGCTGCTTGAATGTTGCCAGCGGCTTATCCGCGACCTTGAGTTTGACGCCACTGCGATCAGCCCAGAGGCTGTAACCGAGGAATTTACGACCAAAGGCGCTACCCACCGCACTCTTGCCTTCGTTGACCACGAGGTGCAACTTGTCATAGAGACGGCGCAGCAACGCCATCACCCGCTCGCCAGCATGCTTGCTGCGCACGTAGACGTTCGCATCATCGGCATAGCGCGCAAAGCAATGGCCGCGACGTTCCAGTTCCTTGTCCACTTCATCGAGCAGGACGTTGGCCAGTAGCGGCGACAGCGGCCCGCCTTGCGGCGTCCCCTCGTTCCGCGACTGCACCACGCCATGGTCCATGATGCCGCTGTTCAGATAAGCGCGGACCAGCCAGATTACTCCAGCGTCATTGATGCGTTTCCGTAGGCGGTCGATCAGGATGTCGTGGTTGACCCGGTCGAAGAACTTCGACAGGTCCACGTCCACTACGATCCGTCGTCCCGACTGGACATACGCCCGAGCGGCAAGTACCGCATCCTGCGCACGCCGACCGGGACGAAAACCGTAGCTGTGCTCGCTGAAAGTGGGGTCAAGAATCGGTTGCAGCACCTGGAGCAGTGCTTGCTGGATCAGCCGATCCGTCACCGTCGGGATGCCGAGCTCACGCTCGCCACCGTCGGGCTTCGGGATCGTCACCCTTCGTACCGGGCGGGGCCGGTACGTCCCTGCCAGCAGTTGTTCGCGTATTTCCGGCCAGGCGACGGCCAGATAGCGCGAGGTTTCGTCAATGTCCCGACCATCCACCCCGGCTGCGCCCTTGTTGGCACGCACACGCTTGAACGCCTGCAGCAGATTTTCCCTTCTCAGCGCTGCTTGCAGCAGCGCCGATCCTGCGTTTCCTGACACATGTCGCGGACCACAGGCTTCGTCGCTGGAAGTTGCAGCCAAGGCTTCACCCTGACCTACGGCCTCCCGCCCCGCTGACGCGGGCATCTGACGCATTGCCTGTTGTATCGACATGCCGGAAAAAA